>JAHEFH010000055.1 GCA_024640245.1 Paracoccaceae bacterium
CGTTTGGCAATGCCGGATGCAACGACGTTTTTCGCCAGATAACGCGCGGCATAGGCAGCGGAGCGGTCCACCTTGGTCGGATCCTTGCCGGAAAACGCGCCGCCGCCGTGCGGCGCGGCGCCGCCATAGGTGTCGACGATGATCTTGCGTCCGGTCAGGCCTGCGTCGCCGTCCGGCCCCCCGATCACGAATTTTCCGGTCGGGTTGACGTGCCATTCGGTCTCTGCGCTGATCCAGCCTTCGGGCAGTGTGGCGCGGATGTAGGGCTCCACTACGTCGCGCACATCGCCCGAGGTCATGGCCGCGTCCAGATGCTGCGTCGACAGGACGATCGAAGAAACGCCGACGGGTTTACCGCCTTCATAGCGGACCGACAGTTGGGATTTCGCATCCGGTCCCAGCATTGCCGCCGCACCGGATTTCCGGGCTTTGGCAAGATTGCGCAGTATGGCATGGGCATACTGTATCGGGGCCGGCATAAGTTCCGGCGTCTCGTCGACGGCATAACCGAACATTATGCCCTGATCGCCGGCGCCGTCCTTGTCCACGCCCTGCGCGATATGAGCGGACTGAGCATGCAGGTAGTTCTGGACCACGAGGTTTTTCCAGTTGAATCCCTCTTGCTCGTAGCCGATATCACGCACGCAATCGCGCGCGATGCCTTCGACATGACCGAGGAAGTCCGCCAACTTGTCAGCCGACGACAGTCCCGCCTCGCCACCGATCACGACCAGATTTGTGGTCGCGAAAGTCTCGCATGCCACGCGCGCCATGGGCTCTTCTCTCAGAAAAGCATCAAGAACGGCGTCCGAAATGCGGTCACAGACCTTGTCAGGGTGACCCTCGGAAACGGATTCCGATGTAAACAGATAATTTTGACGGGACATTTTATGCTCCAATAAGATTACATCACTACGTCAGGAAGCCGTTGTAGCGAAAGGTTACACAGCAGTTAAGTGCGCCGGCTGCACAGGTCAATGGGTATTTCGGGCGCTTTCAATTATCTTTGCCGGTGGCGGCGTAGCAGCAACCCTGCAAACAGCAGCAGCGACAACGCCAGCCACGGCCACTCTCCCAGCCGGACATAGGGTGTCGCAGCCAGTGGCGCCGGAAGCCTGGCGTCGAAACTGCCCGCTTCGCCCAGCGGAAGAGACCACAGAACACGGCCATGCGGGCCGATCATCGCGGACACGCCGGTATTGGCCGATCGCGCCACCGGCAAGCCCTGTTCGATGGCCCGCGCCCGAACCTGAACCAGATGCTGGAAAGGGCCGGAGAACTTGCCGAACCACGCGTCGTTGGTGATATGAACCAGCCAGTCGGGGCGTCCAGTCTCCGCCTGTACATCGCCGGGAAAAATTGCCTCGTAACAGATCAGCGGCAGGTAAGGCGGCAACCCTTCGTCTTGAAGGATACGGGGGCCGCTGCCGCCGGAAAACCAGTTCAACTGCGCCGCCAGCGCCGTCAGCCCCAGTTTGCCGGCCAGCGATGCAAAGGGAACATATTCGCCGAAAGGCACCAGATGGTGCTTGTCATAAATGTCCGTGATCTTGCCCTGCTCGTCGAGGTGGATCAGAGAATTATAATAGCGCCCGGCCTCATAGCGCCGGATGCCGGCGATCAATTGGGTGTCGGGTCCGGTTGCCTCGACCACGCGCCGCATGGAAATCTCGTCCTCGCCCAGAAAGAACGGCAGGCCGGTTTCCGGCCAGATCACCACATCCACCGCTTTGGCACCTGCCTGCCGCGTCAACGCCAGTTGGCGGTCGAAAAAGATGCCAAGCATGTCGTCGCGCCATTTCAGTTCCTGCGACGCATTCGGCTGGATGATCCGCACCGTGGTGTCGGTCAGGGCAATATCCTCCGGCGCCGGCAGACGCGCGGCGCCCCACACCCATGCGGTTGCCACAAGAGCCGCAACCGGCCCGAAGGCCAGATAGGGCCGGCGCACCGCCAGCAACGGCAGCACAGCCACCAGCATCGTCAACAATCCCAACCCGTGCGGTCCGACCACAGACAAGAGTTGCGCCACCGGCGTTTCGATCCAGCCGTATGCGATCAGGTTCCAAGGGAAACCGGTAAACAGATGGGCGCGGGCAAACTCGGCAAGGCTCAGCAGGATCACCAGCGCCATGACGCGCTGGCGGCGCGACGCGCCTATTGAATAGGCCAGCCAGAAGGCCGCCGCCCAGAACAGCGCCAGACCTGCGGACATCAGGAACAGGGCAAAGGGCGCCATCCAGCCGGTTTCGGCGGCATCCACAAGGAACGGCTCCACCAGCCAGACAAGCCCGAAAGCGAAATAGCCGACGCCGGACGCCCAACCCGCGACCATTGCCGACTTGCGGGTGGGCGCTGCCATGCCGAGCCATGCAAAACAGGGCAGGACCAGCAGGGGAATGAAGAACAGGCTGGTCGGCGCCTGCGCCAAGGCCAGCGCCGCCCCCAGAAAGAAACATGCGAGATGTCGCCGCCAACCGGTCAAGGCAAAAAGCTTTCCGGATCAGGCGCCATTAGGTCAGGCCTCTGGTTTGGATTTGCGTACTCTGATCCGTTTTATCTTGCGCGGGTCGGCCTCGACAATCTCGAAATCGAACCCAGCGGGGTGCTTCAGGACCTCGCCACGGGTCGGAATATGACCCGACAGCATGAAGGCAAGACCGCCGAGCGTGTCGACGTCCTCGTCGTCCGGATCATCCACCAGGTCGACACCCAGCATCTTCTCGAATTCTTCAAGGTCCGCGCGCGCCTGACACAGATAGACGCCCGGGCTTTCTTCGATCCAGCTTTCCTGCTCTTCCTCGTCGTGCTCGTCAGTGATCTCTCCGATGACCTGTTCAATCAGATCCTCGATGGTCAGCAATCCGTCAACACCACCGTATTCGTCGATCACCAGCGCGATATGGATACGCTCCGTCTGCATTTTTTGGAGCAGAACCCCGATCGGCATGGACGGCGGCGCATAGATCAGCGGACGCAGCATCGGCTTCAATTCGAAATCGCCCGTCTCGCCATTAAATCCGTGCTTCAAGGCCAAATCCTTGAGGTGGATAAACCCAACGGGCGTATCCAGTCCGTCCTTGTAGACCGGCAATCGCGAGTAATTGCTTTCCCGGAAGACCTTCAATACTTCTTCAAGGCTGGCATCAAGCGATACGGCTGCAATGTCGGTTCGCGGCACAGCCACGTCCTCGACCCGGAGGTTGAATAGATTTCCCAAGCCGCCTGCGGGGATCGACCCGTTCGCTTGCGCTTCGGCAAGCTCGCTTTCGGCTGACTGGGTGCGGGATGAAAACAGGCGTGCGAAAAATCCACCCTGATCCTCTGTGTCTTCCTGCTGCGCGCTCTGCGCCGCGTTAGAAGAACCTTCTATACTTTCGCCCATGGCTCCTTTCCAGAATCAACGCCCAGTATTCAGGCGTCCTATAAGAACCCTAATATGGGTTCGCAATGTTTAATGTTTCAAGTGTTTTGACTTCCAATGATTCCATCAAGGCCGCATCCGCGTCGGTTTCGTGGTCATATCCCAACAAATGCAGCATAGCATGGACCAGCAGATGGACGGTATGGTGCTCCAACGAAATGGCCTGCTCCGCGGCTTCTCGGGCACAGGTGTCATAAGATATTGCGATATCGCCAAGGCCGGTTTCAAATGGCCCTTTACCTGCGGGCGGCGGCGCGTGCGGTGCGTCTCCGGCGTTGTCCGGTGCCAGTTCAAAGGAGGGCCACGACAGCACATTGGTCGGCACCGGCTTGCCTCGGAACTCTTCGTTCAGCTTCGAAATTTCGGCGTCATCACAGGCCAGTATGCTGACTTCATAGCTTTCACGCGGCAGGCCCAACTGTTCAAATGCCGCAGCGACAGCCTTTTCCGCCAGATCTTCCAGCTTCAGTTCGTTCCAGCGATCATCCTCGACCGCGACATCCAGATGTTCAGCCATTGGATTTGGTCTGCGCTTCATAGGCCTTGATGATCTTTGCAACCATCGGGTGCCGGACGACGTCCTCTGCCGAGAACCGGGTGAAGCCGATACCCTTGACGTCACGCAACACTCGCTCTGCCTCGATAAGGCCAGAAGTCACACCGCGCGGCAGGTCGACCTGTGTCATGTCGCCGGTGATCGCCATGCGCGAGCCCTCGCCCATGCGGGTCAGGAACATTTTCATCTGCATTGTGGTGGCATTCTGGGCCTCGTCGAGCACGACAAAGGCATTCGAAAGCGTGCGGCCGCGCATGAAGGCAAGCGGTGCGATCTCGATGCGCTTGTCCTCGATCAGCTTGGCGACCTGCTTCGACGGCAGGAAATCATTCAGCGCGTCATAGAGCGGTTGCATATAGGGATCGACCTTGTCCTTCATGTCGCCGGGCAGAAAACCGAGCCGTTCGCCCGCCTCCACCGCCGGACGAGACAGGATCATCCGGTCTACGGCGCCCTCGATCATCATCGACACGCCGACCGCCACGGCCAGATAAGTCTTGCCGGTGCCCGCCGGTCCCAGACCGAAGACCAGTTCATTCTGGAACAGTTGCTGGGCGTATTTCTTTTGCGTGATTGTGCGCGGTTCGACGGTTTTCTTGCGCGTCCGGATTTCCACGTGCCCGCCTTTGAACATCTCGAGCTGATCGCCGGAATGCGAACCTGTGCCGTCCTCCGATCCGCCCATCCGGATTGCCGCATCGACATCACCGGGTTCGGCAGACCGCCCCTGCTCCAGCCGGGCATAGATAGCGCGTAGCGTTTCTTCGGCACGGGCCGCCGCGTCAGTCTCGCCGATCACGGCCAGTTCATTACCGCGGCGCAGAATTTGCACGCCAAGGGCCGCCTCGATTTGAGCCAGGTTTCGGTCGAATTCGCCACACAGATCAATCAACAGTCGATTGTCGGGAAAACTGATCAGAACTTCGGGGTGAAGTTCGGTCGTCGTCGGGGTGTTGAGGGCGGTGGGCGCCAAAAATTTCTCCGTTGGCTAATGCTTGTATATCACGTTGCCAGAAGCCTGTGACACCTTCAAGCAAAACTCTTGAACAATTCGAAAAAGCGCGCCGGATCGCGCGAATGTGTTGCTTTGCGCCTAGACCAGAACGGCTGACAGGGAATTTGTGTCCGCACCCTGCACCCGTACATTGACGATCTGACCGGTGAGTCCCGCGTCCGCCAATACATGCACCGGCCACAGGTATTCGGAACGCCCGACAAGTTGGCCGTCCAGCCGACCGGGTCGCTCCAGCAGAACCGGAATGGTCTTGCCGACAAGGTTCTGCAGGAATTCGTGTTGGTGTTTCGCCAACAGAGCCTGAAGCCGCGCCAGACGCTCGGTCTTGACGTCCTCGTCAACCTGCGGGCGGTCGGCGGCTGGCGTCCCCGGGCGGGTCGAATATTTGAACGAATAGGCCTGCGCGTATTTGACCTGTTCACACAGGTCCAGCGTCGCCTGAAAATCCTCTTCCGTCTCTTCGGGGAAGCCGACGATGAAATCGCCCGACAGGGCGATATCGGGCCGCACGGCGCGGATCCGATCCAGCACCTTCAGATAGCTGGCGGCAGTATGCTTGCGGTTCATCGCCTTCAGGATCTTGTCCGACCCCGATTGCACCGGCAGGTGCAGATACGGCATCAGCTTGTCCAGATCGCCATGCGCGGCGATCAGGTCGTCGTCCATATCGTTCGGATGCGAGGTAGTGAACCGGATGCGCCACAGGTCGTCAATCTTGGCCAGTTCGCGGATCAGGCGGGCCAGCGTCCAGTCGTCGCCGTCCGGTCCCTGCCCGTGATAAGCGTTCACGTTCTGGCCGAGGAGCGTGATGTCGCGTACGCCGCGCTCCGTCAGGTCGATCGCTTCGTCGATAATTTTCTGTGCCGGACGCGAAACCTCCGCGCCCCGCGTATAGGGCACAACGCAGAAAGCGCAGAACTTGTCACAGCCTTCCTGCACCGTCAGAAAGGCCGAAGGAGCGCGTTTGGATTTGGGAGCTTGCGGCAGATGGTCGAACTTGTCCTCTTCCGGAAAATCCGTATCCACCAGGCCGACGCCGTTGCCGGTTTTCGCAACCATATCTGGCAGTCGGTGATAGGACTGCGGTCCGACCACAAGATCGACCATCGGTTGGCGGCGGATGATCTCTTCGCCCTCGGCCTGCGCCACACACCCCGCCACGCCGATCTTCAGATCCGGCTTGGCGTTTTTCAGCGGGCGGTAGCGGCCAAGTTCCGAATAGATCTTTTCGGCTGCCTTTTCGCGGATGTGGCAGGTGTTCAGCAGGATCATGTCGGCATCGTCGGCCGTGTCGACCTGTTCATAGCCCGCCGCGCCCAGCGCCGAGACCATGCGCTCGCTGTCATAGACGTTCATCTGGCAGCCATAGGTTTTGACGAACAGCTTTTTCGGGTCGGACATGGGTCTTGCTTTCAGCACGGGTATCGGGTTTCCAGAGGTTCCTCTACACCCTGAAGCCGTCCTTCGCAACGTATCTGGAAAGGAAACTACTTACGCGTTTTGCCCAAGCCGCTTTCGCGCGCCAACTGCTGGCGCTTGGCCGCATAGCTGGGCGCCACCATCGGATAATCAAGCGGCAGGTTCCATTTCGCCCGGTACTCTTCCGGCGTCATGTCGTAACTCGTCTTCAGATGCTTTTTGAGCATCTTGAACCGGCGTCCGTCCTCGAGGCAGATAATGTGATCCTGCGTCACGGACTCGTCGACCGGAACGGCAGGGCGAAGATCTTGCTGTTCTACCGAATTGCGGTTGGAGAGGTCACTGAGTTTACCGTAGACAATATCGATCAGCTTCGGCAATTCCGCTGCTTCAACCTTGTTATTTGACACGTGGGAGGCCACAATCTTAGCCGTAATTTCAACTAGATCGATCCCTCGATCACTGTTATCCACAAAAGAATCCATGTAAAACCTGCAAAAAGCTCGAACTATGTAAGAATTATTCTTTAAAAAATTATACTAGGATTATTAATCCCACTTTGCAACCGTAGAGGTTGTTGCGCTTAACTTTTCACCCGCAATCGAATGACAACATCAACGCGGGAAATCTCCATTCCCTCAGGGGCATCGGCAACAGTATCGAACTTCACCGCTGATTTGGGCGCATCAGTCAACTCGGAATTGTCTTCCCAGTAGTAATGGGGATGTTCGTCGATCCTTGTGTCAAAATAAGACTTATTGCCGTCGACGGTAATCTCGCTCAACAAACCGGCCTCGCAAAAGGTCCGCAAAGTGTTGTAAACCGTGGCGAGCGAAACCGCCTCGGGACCCGAGGCCGCGGCTGCGTGCAGGCTCTCGGCGCAGACGTGCCGGTTCTTGCCGTCGCCGACCAAGAGCTGGGCCAGCGCAAGCCTTTGCCGCGTTGGACGCACATTTCCTGCGATCAACCAGTCTCTGCCGCGTTTCTGCGCCTCTTCCATGATCCGCACACTCCTCTCGACGGTAAGCCTCTAATCTTAGAATGATTATAATATGGAACGTATAGAGACCAAATTCAAACCAAAACTTATCACACGCCATCGCCGCGCTTGACGTTGGCTATTGCAAGCCGGAAACTGCAAATGTTACTGACACGCGATACAACAAGATTTCCAGGGAGCTGAGGATTATGAGCGAAAGACCAACCAGCATCGACTACGAAGGCCTGATGCAATGCGCGCGCGGCGAAATGTTCGGTCCCGGGAACGCTCAACTTCCGGCCCCTCCCATGCTGATGATGGACCGGATTACCGAAATTTCCGCAGACGGCGGAGAACATGGCCAAGGTCACGTCGTGGCGGAACTCGACATCCATCCGGACCTCTGGTTCTTCCCCTGCCACTTTATCGGCAATCCGATCATGCCCGGATGCCTGGGCCTCGATGCCTTATGGCAGTTGACCGGTTTCAACCTTGGCTGGCGCGGTATGACGGGCAAGGGCATGGCGCTGGGCGTCGGAGAGGTGAAATTCACCGGAATGGTCACGCCAAAGACCAAGCTTGTCAGGTACGAAGTGGACTTCACCCGGGTGATCGACCGCAACAAGCTGAAGCTGGGCCGTGCAAATGGCAAAATGTTCGCAGATGACGAACATGTTTATACAACAACAGATATGAAGGTCGGCTTGTCCAACGACTAGTCTGCCAATTCTTCCAATCGCAAGGGATATACATATGCGTCGTGTCGTCATTACCGGTCTCGGTATCATTTCATCCATCGGGAACAATGTGGAAGAGGTGACAACATCTCTGAAAGAAGGCAAATCGGGTATCGTGGCAGCGCCGGATTACGTTGAACATGGATTCCGCAGCCAGATACACGGCATGCCGAAAATCGACCCCGCCGAACATATCGACAAACGCAACATGCGCTTCATGGGTAATGGCGCGGCATATAACTTTCTGGCGATGGAACAGGCGATTGCCGACAGCGGGCTGGAGGACAGCGATGTGTCTAACGACCGCACCGGTCTGGTGATGGGTTCGGGTGGTCCGTCCACCGTCAACCTGTTTCAGGCCCACAAGATCGTCATCGAGAAAGGCTCTCCGAAACGCATGGGGCCGTTCATGGTCACCCGCGGTATGTCGTCTACCAACTCGGCCTGCCTTGCGACACCGTTCAAGATTCGCGGCGTGAACTATTCGATCACTTCGGCTTGCTCGACCTCCGCCCATTGCATCGGCAATGGCGTCGAGCAGATCCAGTTCGGTAAACAGGATATCGTTTTCGCCGGTGGCGGCGAAGAGCTTGACTGGACGCTATCCTGCCTGTTCGACGCGATGGGCGCGATGTCCTCGAAGTATAACGACACGCCGGAACTGGCTTCGCGCGCCTTCGACGCCAACCGCGACGGTTTTGTCATCGCAGGCGGCGGCGGTGTTGTAGTTCTGGAGGAACTGGAACACGCCAAAGCCCGCGGCGCGAAAATCTATGCCGAGGTTACAGGCTACGGCGCCACATCCGACGGCTACGACATGGTGGCCCCGTCCGGCGAGGGCGGCGAACGTTCGATGAAACTTGCGATCTCGACACTCGGCGACCGCAAGGTGGACTACATCAACGCGCACGGCACATCGACACCGGCCGGTGACGTGACCGAAGTTCAGGCCGTGCGCCGCGTCTTCGGCGAAGGCTCGACGCCGATCATCAGCTCCACCAAATCGCTGACCGGTCACTCGCTTGGGGCAACCGGCGTGCAAGAGGCAATCTACTCCCTGATCATGTTGCAAGATGATTTCGTCACGGCCTCGGCCAACGTGTTCGACCTCGATCCTGCGCTGCACGCGTCTGAAATCGCCACCAAACGGATCGACAACGCAGGTCTGGATACGGTCCTGTCTAACAGCTTTGGCTTTGGCGGCACGAACGCCACTCTGGCCATGAGCAAATATCACGGGTGAAGATGATGTCGGACTTGATGCAAGGCAAACGCGGTCTGGTAATGGGGGTCGCAAACGACAAGTCCATCGCTTGGGGTATCGCGAAGGAACTGGCCGCAAACGGCGCGGAACTGGCTTTCACCTATCAGGGTGACGGCTTTGGTAAGCGTGTGTTGCCTCTGGCCGAAAGCCTCGGGTCCAAACTGGTTGTCGAGGCCGATGTGCAAGACGACGCATCGCTCGACAACGTATTCGGAACCATCGAAAAGGAATGGGGCAGCATGGACTTTCTGGTCCATGCCATCGCCTTTTCCAACAAAGACGAGCTGACGGGGCGGTTCGTGAACACCAGCCGCGCCAATTTCGCCAATACGATGGATATATCCTGTTATTCGCTGATCGAGGTGGCGCGACGCGCGGCCCCGCTGATGACGAATGGCGGCACCATCCTGACGCTGACCTTTCTGGGATCAAACCGCGTAACGCCTTTTTACAACGTCATGGGCGTGGCCAAGGCAGCGCTGGAAAGCACCGTTCGCTATCTGGCCAACGACCTCGGTCCCGAAGGTATCCGCGTCAACGCGATCAGTCCGGGCCCGATGCGCACGCTGGCCGGCGCCGCGATCGGAGGCGCGCGCAAGACCTATCGCACCACGGAGGCAAACGCCCCGCTGCGATCCAACGCGACGCTGGAATCTGTGGGTGGAACAGCTGTATATCTTGCCTCCAACTACGGTGAATTCACGACCGGAGAGGTCATCTGTGTCGACGGCGGCTACCACGTTCTGGGCATGGCCCAGCCGGAAAACCTCTAGCGGCTACCGGCAGGACCACGGCAAGACGGAAGGCTTCAAAGCCGCGATAATCTGTGCAATCGTTCGGCAAAGGAGTCTCGGATGCCAATCACAACCTGTATCTTCGACGCTTATGGCACCTTGTTCGACGTGGCTTCGGCTGCGCGCGAACTCGCAGAACAGCCTGGGCGGGAAGACTTCGCCAAACACGCGGCCAAGCTGTCAAACGACTGGCGGTTGAAACAGTTGCAGTACACGTGGCTGCGGGCAATCACCGGCGCGCATGCGGATTTCTGGCAGGTCACGCAGGACGGTCTGGATTTTGCGCTGGAGGCATCGGGCTTGTCCGGTGACCACGTGCTGCGGGAAACCCTGCTGGCGCTTTACTGGGAACTGCAAGCATATCCGGAAGTCCCCGAAGTTCTGGCGAGCCTGAAAGAACAGGGGAAAAACGTGGCGATCCTGTCGAACGGGTCCCCCGCCATGCTGGAGGGTGCCGTCGACCGAGCCGAGTTGAACGACCTGCTGGACGAGGTTCTGAGCGTCGAGTCCGTCGGCGTTTTCAAACCGCATCGCTCGGTCTATGAACTGGTCGGCAAGACCTTCGGCTGCACCCCGAAAGAGGTGCTGTTCGTGTCCTCCAACGGCTGGGACGCGGCCGGTGCTGCCGGTTTCGGGTTTCAGACGGTCTGGGTCAACCGCGCCGGCGACCCGATGGATCGCCTTCCGTGGACACCGCAGAACACGCTGTCCGACCTGACCACCGTCCCTGATCTGGCGATGAGGTTGTGACCCGGCACAGCGCTATTGCTTCTGTCGGGACCGTCACAGAAATGCGGCGACATCGAACCGACATGATTTTTGCCAAGGTCGCGGATCACGGCCATAACCCCTATCTTGACGAAACCGAAAACCTGAACGCATTGTTCGGATTCCTGAAAGCAGTCAAATGACCGATATCCGAAAAATCGAGGCTGCGGCAGAGCGCTTGCGCGGCCATGCCACCGTCACGCCGCTGTTGTCATCGCCGTTTCTGGACGAACTGGCCGGCAGGCAGCTTCTGGTCAAGGCCGAGTGCCTGCAAAAAACCGGATCCTTCAAGTTTCGCGGCGGCTGGTCGGCGGTGACGGCCCTTTTGGCAGAACAGAAATCCCGCGGCGTCATTGCGTTTTCTTCCGGCAACCACGCGCAAGGGGTGGCATTGGCGGCAAGAACGCTGGCCGTTCCCGCCGTGATTGTGATGCCGTCGGACGCCCCCCGGGTAAAAATTGAGAATACCCGCAATCTGGGCGCCGAGGTCGTGCTCTATGATCGCGCGACAGAAGACCGCTTCGCTGTCGCGGATCGTGCGGGGGGCGCGCGGGGCCTGACCCTGATCCAGCCCTTCGACGACGAAGAGGTGATCGCCGGACAAGGCACGGTCGGGCTGGAACTCGTCGAACAGGCGGCGGTCTTCGGCGTCAACCGGGCCGAGGTTCTGGTCTGTTGCGGCGGCGGCGGCTTGACGGCCGGAATAGCTCTGGCGCTGGAAAAACACGCGCCGGCCATGATTGCCCGGACGTGCGAACCCGAAGGTTTCGATGACGTCGCACGGTCACTTGTGTCCGGCAGTATCGAGCGCAATGAGCGCCTTTCCGGTTCGCTCTGCGATGCAATCCTGACACCAAGCCCCGGCAAGATCACCTTTCCGATCCTGAAGCGTCTGTGCGGTGCGGGCCTCGTGGTCAGTGAAGACGAAGCCCTGCATGCCATGGCGCTAGCCTTCGAGCATCTGAAAATCGTTCTGGAACCTGGCGGCGCAGTCAGTTTGGCAGCGGCCCTGTTTCACGGTCAGGACCTTAAGATGCCGACCGCCATCGCCGTCGTAACCGGCGGCAATGTCGACCGCGAAGTGTTCTACAAGGCGCTTGAACGCTTCTGCTGATACAAAAAACCCTCCCGGTCGCCCGGGAGGGTACTTCAGCAAGGTCACGGAGATGCCCTAGCCAAATTGGTTCATCGTGTTGTCTTTGCCGGATGCTTTCAGCGCGGCTTCACCTGCAAAGTACTCTTTGTGGTCATCGCCCAGATCGGAACCGGCCATGTTCTGGTGCTTCACGCAGGCGATGCCCTGACGGATTTCCTGACGCTGGACGTTCGCAACGTAACCCAGCATGCCTTGATCGCCGAAATATTCCCGTGCCAGATTGTCGGTCGACAAGGCGGCGGTATGGTACGTCGGCAGAGTAATCAGGTGGTGGAAAACACCTGCCTCGCGGGCCGCGTCGGCTTGGAAAGTACGGATGCGATTGTCGGCCTCTGCTGCCAGATCGCTGCTATCATAATCCGCCGACATCAACTTTTCTCGGTCATAGCCGGAAACATCCGTACCGTCTTCTACCCAGGCATCGAAAACCTGCTGGCGGAAGTTCAGCGTCCAGTTGAACGATGGCGAGTTGTTGTAGATCAGCTTGGCATTCGGGATGATCTCGCGGATCGCGTCAACCATTACGCCAACCTGACCGATATGCGGTTTCTCTGTCTCGATCCACAAAAGGTCGGCACCGTTCTGGAGCGCGGTGATCCCGTCCAGTACGCAGCGCGCCTCGCCGGTTCCGGGTCGGAACTGGTACAGATTCGACGGCAGCCGTTTCGGGCGCATCAGTTTGCCGTTTTGCTTCAAAACAACGTCACCGTTGGCCATGTCGTCCAGCGTGACCTCGTCACAATCGAGGAAGCTGTTGTACTGGTCGCCCAGATCGCCAGGCTCACGGGTATAAGCGATCTGTTTCGTCAGGCCGGCGCCAAGGCTGTCGGTACGTGCAACGATGACACCGTCCTCGACACCAAGCTCAAGGAACGCGTAGCGGATGGCGCGGATCTTGGCCATGAAGTCCTCGTGCGGAACCGTAACCTTGCCATCCTGGTGGCCGCACTGTTTCTCGTCCGAAACCTGGTTCTCGATCTGCAGACAGCAGGCGCCGGCCTCGATCATTTTCTTGGCCAGCAGATACGTCGCCTCGGCATTGCCGAAACCGGCGTCGATGTCTGCGATGATGGGAACGACATGGGTCTGGTGGTTGTCGACAGCGGATTGTGCCGCCGCGATTTTCGCTTCGTTTCCAGCCTTGCGTGCTGCATCGAGGTCACGGAACAACAGCCCCAGTTCGCGGGCATCAGCTTGCCGCAGGAATGTGTACAGTTCCTCGATCAGCGCCGGAACGGATGTCTTCTCGTGCATCGACTGGTCCGGCAACGGACCGAATTCCGACCTCATCGCAGCGATCATCCATCCCGAAAGGTACAGGTAACAGCCCTTTGTGGTGCCGAAATGCTTCTTGACCGAGATCAGCTTCTGCTGGCCGATGAAGCCATGCCAGCAACCCAGCGACTGGGTATAGTTCGCGGGATCGGCGTCATAAGCAGCCATGTCGTCGCGCATGATCCCGGCTGTGTACTTGGCGATATCCAGCCCCGTCTGAAACCGGTTCTGCAACCGCATCCGCGCCACGCTCTCGGCGTTGATTCCATCCCATGACGGGCCATGCGACCGCAGTTGAGTGTTCAAATTGGCTTGTTCGCTATCATAGGGCATCTCAGCTATCCTCCTTCAAGAGGTTGTAAAAATTGTCATAACTTCATCTGTCTGCAAGTTTTATTGCGTACCGATGTATACCAAGTCGTTTGCCTGAAAGATTCCCATATTACATTAAGAAATTTATAGTTTCGTCAGGATTTCGTGTCAGGATGTGTGCATCTTGTAAATTGCCGGATGTAAATTTGTAAATATTTTACAGACTCCACCTGAATATTTCGCGGGATATCTCTCCTGCAGAGAAGGCACACACGGACTTTCACTTTACTCTGGTCACAGAACGGCGGGCCGGATTAGGATCAATCAGTAGCGAAACAAGAGGTAGAGAACTGTCATGAAGATCGAAACCCTGTGCATCAATCCGTTTGTCGCGGTGATCGACGATGTATTCGATGCAAAGCTGGCAGAGCATATCATCTCAAAAGGTGCGACAACCCTGCAACGCGCACCTGTCGTCAATTCCAAGGGCGGCCGGATGATCAGCGACGCCCGCACCAATTCCGCAGTGGCACTGACGCAGTGGGAAGACCCCCAGTTGACGGACCTGACGACAAAGCTGTCGGACCTGGTGCGCCTTCCGCCGGAAAATTCCGAACCCTGCCAATTGCTGCACTACGTGGCCGATCAGGAATACAAGCCGCATTCCGACGGGTTTCACCATGACGCCGGAGGCGTAGAGCAACTGGCCAAGGGCGGTCAGCGGTTGTTCACGACAATCTGCTATCTCAACGATCTGGAGACCGGCGGAGAAACCGAGTTTCCCAGCCTGCGCATTAAGGTCAGGCCAAAGCTGGGCCGCGTCCTGATATTCGGCAATACGCGGCTTGGCACTGCGGAATCCCATCCGCACTCCATTCACGCCGGCCGACCGGTCGGCGACAGCGAGAAATGGGCTTTGACCCACTGGTGGCGGCAACTTGCTTATCATGTCCAGCGCGAATACCCCGCCGAAAAGGGCGATATGCGTTCCGTTTAGTTGACATGAAGGTTAAACCCGTCGATATTTAATTTATATTTAACAAAATGGAGCCCATAGAGATGAAGTATATTGCTCCTGCGGCGGCTATCGCCCTTGCGGCCACTCAGGTATCGGCCGGCAGCATGATTGAACCGGAAATGGAACCCATGGTCGAAGTAGCTCAAGAAGAGCCTGCGAGCAGCTCCGGTTGGATTTTACCGTTATTGGCCATCGGCTTGATGGTGGCTTTGGTAGGCTCGTCGTCAGACAGCACAGAAGCGCCGGCCCCTCAGCCGCCCGCGCCTCCGCCTGGATAAACCTATCAAAATAAAAAGCCCCCGCACGGGGGCTTTTTTGCATGATCTGAAAATCCGTATGGATCAGCCATCGACCCGGATCGTTGCATTCGCCGGATCGTAAGGGCTGTCCTCGACGATCTCGGCGTCCCAAAGCTTGTTCAGCATTTTGACTTTCAGCTTCTGGCCGACCTCGGCCAGTTCCGGCTTCACATATCCCATACCGATGCTTTTGCCGAAGGCTACCGAATATCCGCCCGACGTAAGGCGCCCGACTTTCACATCACCGTCGAACAGTGCCTCACGACCCCATGGGTCGGCATCTTCCGGACCGTCGATCAACAGGGTGACGCATTTCGAACGGATGCCAAATGCTTCCATCGCCGACTTGCCGCGGAAATCCTTGGACAGATCGACGAAGCGCGGCAGGTCGGCCTCCAGCGGCGTCGCGTCACGACCCAGTTCGGTACCGAAAGCGCGATAGCTCTTTTCCTGCCTCAGCCAGTTCTGCGCCCGCGCACCGACCAGTTTGAGTCCGTGTTCCTCGCCCGCCTTCAGAATTAGATCCCAAAGGTAGTTCTGCATCTCGATCGGGTGGTGCAGTTCCCAGCCAAGTTCACCGGTATAGGCGACGCGGATCGCGTTGACCGGACACATGCCCAGTTCAATCTTCTGCGCCGAAAGCCAAGGGAATCTTTTGTTCGATAGCGCGGTAGAGGGGTCTGCATCGACGATGATCTTTTTCAGTACGTCGCGCGATTTCGGACCGGCAATAGCAAAGACGCCCCACTGCGTGGTGACGTTCTGGATCTCGATATACCCGAACTCCTCCATCTTGTCCTCGGCCGCCTTGCGCAGGAAATCGGCGTCATAGGCAGTCCAAGCGCCCGCGGACACGAGGTAATAGTCATTCTCGCCGTTTCGCACGATTGTGTACTCGGTGCGGGTCGTGCCCGCATCGGTCAGCGCGTAGGTCAGGTTGATGCGTCCGACCCTTGGTAGCTTGTTGCATGTGAACCAGTCAAGAAACGCGGTCGCGCCCGGGCCTTTGACGACGTGCTTGGTAAAGGCGGTGGCGTCGATTAGGCCGACGCCCCCGCGGATCGCTTTTGCCTCTTCAACCGCATATTGCCACCAGCCGCCACGACGGAAGGAGCGTGCGTCGTGATCATTGAAGCCCATCGGCGCATAGTAGTTCGGACGCTCCCAGCCGTTCACGAAACCGAACTGCGCGCCTTTTGCCTTCTGCCGGTCATAGGCAGGTGACGTGCGCAGCGGCCGGCAGGCCGGGCGCTCTTCATCCGGATGATGGAGGATATAGACGTGGTCATAACATTCCTCGTTCTTGCGCGCCGCGAACTCGGTCGTCATCCAGTCGCCATAGCGTTTCGGATCGAGCGAGGCCATGTCGATCGCGGCCTCTCCGTCCACCATCATCTGCGCGAGGTAATAGCCGGTACCGCCAGCAGCGGTGATGCCAAAAGAGAACCCCTCGGCCAGCCACATGTTGCGCAAGCCCGGCGCGGGTCCGACCAGCGGGTTGCCGTCGGGAGTATAGCAGATGGGGCCGTTGAAATCGTCCTTCAGCCCACTTTCCTCGCAAGACGGAATACGGTGGATCATCGCCATATACTGTGCCTCGATCCGCTCCAGATCGAGCGGAAACAGATCGGCACGGAAGCTGTCAGGCACGCCGAATTCAAAACAGGCGGGCGCGTGTTTCTCATAGACACCGAGTATCCAGCCGCCGCGTTCCTCGCGCACGTAGGACTGCGCGTCAGCGTCGCGGACAACGGGGTGTTCGGGGTTGGTCTTGCGCCATTCGACCAACGCGGGATCCTGATCCATGACGATAAACTGGTGTTCGACGGGGATCGCCGGAATCTTGATGCCCAGCAGTTTCGCTGTGCGTTGCGCGTGGTTGCCGGTGGCCGTCACGACATGCTCGGCATGGATTTCGAATTTTTCCTCGCCGGGTACGAGGTTGCCACCCTTCTCGACCATAATCGTGCCGCGCACGATCCATTCCGATCCGGTCCATTCATAGCTGTCGACCTGCATCTTGCGATAGATCTCGACCCCGCGCTGGCGGGCACCCTTGGCCATCGCCTGTGTCACGTCGGCCGGATTGATATAGCCGTCGGTCGGGTGATAGAGCGCGCCTTTCAGGTCCTCTGTGCGGATCAGAGGCCAGCGTTCCTTGATCTGGTCCGGCGTCAGGAACTCGTATTCTACGCCGACGGTATCGGCGGTGGCGGCATAGAGCATGTATTCGTCCATACGCTCCTGCGTCTGCGCCATTCGCAGGTTGCCGACCACCGAAAAGCCGGCGTTCAGGCCGGTTTCGGCCTCCAGAGACTTGTAGAACTTGACCGAATAATCGTGGATATGGCTGGTCGCATAGGACATGTTGAACAGCGGCAGCAGGCCAGCCGCGTGCCATGTCGATCCCGA
>JAHEFH010000172.1 GCA_024640245.1 Paracoccaceae bacterium
ACAGGTTGAAGACAAACACCCAGTCCGCCACCGCATTCCGCGGCTTCGGCGGACCGCAGGGCGTCGTCGGGATCGAGCGTATACTCGATCATATCGCCTATGACACGGGCCGCGACCCATTTGATCTGCGCCGGTCCAACCTCTATCAGAATGGCGATATCACTCCCTATCACATGGAAATCACCGACAGTGTGATCCAGCCGCTGATGGACGATCTGGCCAAGCGGTCGGACTACAAGGCGCGGTTCGCGGCGATCCAGAAAGAACACAGGGATAACCCGGACAGCATCCTGAAGCGCGGCATCGCCATGACGCCGGTGAAATTCGGCATTTCGTTCACGCTGACCCACCTCAACCAGGCCGGCGCTCTGGTGCATATCTATTCCGACGGTTCGGTCCACCTGAACCACGGCGGCACCGAGATGGGGCAAGGCCTGTTCACCAAGGTGGCGCAAGTCGCCGCGACCGGTTTCGGCCTGCCGCTGGAGCGTATCAAGATCACCGCCACGGATACCGCCAAGGTGCCGAACACCTCGGCTACGGCGGCATCCAGCGGGTCGGACCTGAACGGCATGGCAGTGAAAAACGCCTGCGATACGCTGAAAGCGCGTCTGGCGGATTTTCTGGCTCCGCTCTATCAGAGCACTCAGGACAAGGTTGTGTTCGCTGACGGTCAGGTGAAAATCGGGACCGAGGTGATAACCTTCGAAAAAGCCGCCAGCCTCGCCTATCAGAACCGCATCCAGTTAAGCGCGACCGGCTTTTACGCCACGCCGAAAATCCAGTGGGACCGCGCCGCTGGCCGCGGGCGTCCGTTCTTCTATTTTGCCTATGGCGCTTCGGTGACCGAGGTCGTGATCGACACGCTGACGGGTGAATACAAGATTCTGCGCACCGATGTCCTGCACGATGTCGGAAAATCGCTGAACCCTGCCATCGACATCGGCCAGATCGAAGGCGGCTATGTTCAGGGCGCCGGATGGCTGACAACCGAGGAGCTGGTCTGGGACGATCAGGGACGGCTACGCACCCACGCGCCCAGTACCTATAAAATCCCGGCCTGTTCCGACCGACCGAAAATATTCAACGTCGCCCTATTCGAGAACGAGAACACCGAAGACACGATCTATCGCTCCAAGGCGGTCGGCGAACCGCCGCTGATGCTGGGCGTGTCCGCCCTGATGGCGCTGAGCCATGCGGTCAGCGGCTGCGGCGACGGCAAGACCTATCCCGATCTGGACGCTCCGGCGACGCCTGAACGTGTCTTGCGCGCCGTTATGCGGCAAAAGGGGCAGGCATGGTGACCGGGTTCGACATTGACCTGCTGACGGGACTGGTGCGCCTGCATGGCAAGGTCGCACGCATCGTCATCGGTGCGCACGCAGGTTCATCGCCACGCGATACGGGCGTCGCGATGCACGTCTGGACAGCTGGACAGAGCGGCACAATTGGCGGCGGCACGCTGGAATTCCGCGCCACCGAAGAGGCGCGCCGTATGATCGCTGCCGGCAAGACCAGCCAAGTGTTGAAAATGCCGCTGGGTCCGGCGCTCGGCCAGTGCTGCGGCGGGTCCGTGACGCTGGTCATCGAAGTTTTCTCGGATGTGACCTTGCCGCAGGCCGAAGGGCTTTACGCCCGTCGGGTGCAACCCGACGCTCCAAAGACACTCGCGGTGCAACGTCTGCTGAAGGGTGGCCGAAATCTCAGCCTACCCGTGGTGACCACCCTGAAAGACGGCTGGCTGATCGAGCCACTGACCGAACAGCAGCAACCTCTCTGGATTTACGGCGCCGGACATGTCGGCCGCGCTTTGATCGATACCTTCGCGGACCTGCCATATGCCGTGACATGGATCGACACCGACGGGTCGCGCTTTCCGCAGGATATCCGGCCGGACGTCACGCCGCTGATCGCCGCTGACCCCGCGCTGGCCGTGCGCCATGCGCCTGACAATGCGGATCACCTGATCCTGACCTATTCGCATGCTCTGGATCTTGAGCTGTGCCACCGCATCCTGTCACGGCCATTCCGGTCGCTCGGACTGATCGGATCGAAAACCAAGCGCGCCCGTTTTCGGACTAAATTACAGGCACTTGGGCATTCTACCGCCCAAATATCCCGCATCAACTGCCCGATCGGCGATCCCGCCCTGGGCAAGGAACCCAAGGCAATTGCCTTGGGCGTAGCCGCCGAACTATTACGGTCGGTGGCAACATGCCCAGCCAGGAAGGAAGCCGTGGAATGACGTTATTGTCCATCAAAGGCCTGACCAAAGCATATCCGGGTGTTGTCGCGAACGACACTGTCAGTTTCGACATCGGGAAAGGTGAAGTCCACGCCCTATTGGGCGAGAACGGCGCAGGGAAATCGACTCTGGTCAAAATGATTTACGGACTGGTCCGGCCCGACAGCGGCACGATGACGCTGAAAGGGCAGCCCTTTCAACCGTCCGAACCCCGCGAGGCACGTGCCTCCGGCGTTGCCATGGTTTTTCAGCACTTTTCGCTGTTCGAAGCCCTGAACGTGTCCGAAAACATCGCGCTTGGCATGGAAAACCCGCCTCCCATGGGCGATTTGGCAGCGCGTATTCGCGAAGTCTCCGAAGCTTACGGCCTGCCGCTCGATCCCCAGCGCACAGTGGGTGACCTGTCTGCCGGTGAACGCCAGCGCGTCGAGATCATCCGCTGCCTGTTGCAAGACCCGAAATTGCTTATCATGGACGAACCGACCAGCGTTCTGACCCCCCAGGAAGTCGACATCCTGTTCAAGACCTTGCGCAAGCTCAGCGAAGAGGGCACCGCAATCCTCTATATCAGCCACAAGCTGGAAGAAATCCGTACACTCTGCGACAACGCAACCATTCTGCGGTTGGGCAAGAATGTCGGCACCTGTACGCCGCGCGAGACAACGGCGCGCGAAATGGCAGAGATGATGGTCGGCAGTACGCTGAAGACTCCCACAAGTGCCGGGCGCAAGTTTGGCGAAGTGATGCTGGATGTTTCCGGCCTTTCGGTCGCCTCGCCCAGCGCCTTCGGCACCTCGCTGAAGAACGTGCATTTGACGGTCCGCAAGGGCGAGGTGCTGGGCATCGGCGGCGTGGCCGGGAATGGACAAGACGAATTGCTGCTGGCCCTGTCGGGTGAAATCCCCACAGTCAGCGACGCGGTGAAAATGGAAGGTAAGCCTGTCGGCAACCTCGGACCCAACCAGCGGCGTAAACTTGGAATTCTAACCGCACCGGAAGAGCGCCTCGGCCATGCCGCCGCGCCGGATATGAGCCTGATCGAAAACGCGATGCTCACCGGATCGATACGGGAAGGTCTCGAAAACCGGGGGTTTCTGAACTGGCCCAAGGCCCGCACATTTGCCGAAGAAATCATTCAGAAATTTGACGTGCGGACACCCGGTGCGGGTAACGCCGCGCGCGCCCTGTCCGGCGGAAACCTGCAAAAATTCGTCATCGGCCGCGAGGTGCTGCAACGGCCGGAGGTGCTGGTGGTCAACCAACCGACCTGGGGTGTGGATGCTTCCGCGGCGGCCTCGATCCGGCAGGCATTGCTGGATCTGGCGGCGGGCGGGACCGCAGTGATTGTCATCAGCCAGGATCTGGACGAGTTGATGGAAATCTCCGACCACTTTGCCGCATTGAACGAAGGGCGCCTGTCAGAAGCCCGCGTCGCTTCGGAACTGACAATCGACGAAATCGGCCTGATGATGGGCGGAGCTCATGGAATGGAGGTAGCCCATGTTTAAGCTGGAAAGACGGCCGACGCCGTCGCAACGCTGGGCCTATATGACACCGCTACTTGCAGTGGTCGCCACTATGATAGCGGGTGGCTTTCTCTTCGCCCTGCTCGGTAAAAATCCTTTCGAGGCTATACGCACCATTTTCTGGGATCCGTTGTTCGGCGAACACGCCTTCTATTACCGTCCGCAATTGCTGGTCAAAGGCGGCCCGCTGATCCTGATCGCAATCGGCTTGTCGCTCGGTTTCCGCGCCGGCATCTGGAACATCGGGGCGGAAGGACAATACATCATCGGGGCGATTTGCGGCGCCGGTGCCGGACTGGCGTTCTATCCGTTGCAGGCTTGGTACATTTTTCCGATCATGATCCTTGCTGGCGCCGTTGGCGGCATCCTGTGGGCGATGATCCCGGCAATCCTGAAAGTGCGGTTCGGAACCAACGAGATACTTGTGTCGCTGATGCTGGTCTATGTCGCCGAACAGCTTTTGGCCTCGATGTCGCTGGGACTGCTCAGGAACCCCGAGGGCCACGGCTTTCCGGGATCACGCAACCTCAAGGAATACGCCAGCGCACATAATGCCGAGATCATTACGGGGTCGGGCATGCACTGGGGGATCGTCGTCGCGTTCATTGCAGTGATTTTCGCCTACATCCTGCTCAACCGCCACATGCTTGGCTTTCACATCAAACTGACAGGTCAGGCGCCGCGGGCCGCACGGTTCGCCGGGGTGAACCCGTCAAGACTGATCCTGATCTGCCTTGGAGCTTCCGGCATGCTTGCCGGTCTGGCCGGAATGTTCGAGGTTTCCGGCCCTGCAGGCCAGATCAGTATCGATTTCAACACCGGTTACGGTTTCACCGCGATCATCGTTGCCTTTCTGGGCCGGCTGCATCCCGTCGGTATCCTCATGGCAGGCCTGCTGATGGCACTGACCTATATCGGCGGCGAGATCGCGCAGGGCCAGCTTGGCCTGCCTGCCGCCGCGATCCAGCTGTTCCAGGGCATGCTGCTGTTCTTCCTTCTGGCCGTTGACCTGCTGACCAACTTCCAAATCCGCCTGACCAAAAGGGAGGCCGCATAATGGACCTGAGTTC
>JAHEFH010000056.1:0-14387 GCA_024640245.1 Paracoccaceae bacterium
CGCCGTCGCGGTTCACCACGATGGAGAACGGCACGCAATCAAGCCGTGTCACGATGCCGCCGTCGTACTTGGGTGCACGCCCGTCGATTGCGACCGCATGGCACTGGGTCGGGTCGCCGACGCTTTCGCAACCCTGATCGAGCATGTCGCGCAGCACCACGCCGCGATTGTAGGGTGTGCCACGGATCAGAAAATTGGCCGCTGCCGGTCCCCAGGCGCGGGTCAGCCAGTCCAGATCGGACTGGAAGCCGCCCGAGGCGACGACCATTGCGCTGCCGTGGATCTGTTGCGACACGCCGTCGATGGTGACATCGACATGGCTGAACCGGTCACCGTCCAAATGCGCATGGGTGACCTCGGCATCGTAGGCGACAGTGACGCCCAGATCGGCGGCCGTGTTGTAATAGGCATTCACAAGCGCCTTGCCGCCGCCCAGAAAAAACGCGTTTGTGCGCGACAGCGACAAGGTTCCCGACAGAGACGGCTGGAAGCGAACGCCATGTGCCTCCATCCACGGCAGGCATTCCTCGGACGATCGAATGGCAAGACGCGCCAGTTTCTCGTCGGTCTTTCCTTTCGTCACCAGCATCAGGTCGTCGAAATACTCGTCCTCGCCATAGCTGTCGGTCAGCACGGATAACGGTGCCTTGTGCATGCATCGGAAATTGCGGGTATGGCGAGAGTTGCCGCCCCTGTAACTCTTGGGCGCAGACTCGAGGATCAGCACCTTGGCGCCTTTCTCGGCGGCGGTGATCGCAGCGCAAAGGGCCGCATTACCGCCCCCTACGACGATGATGTCCCATGATTTATTCAGCAATTGCTCATCCCTCTTCAAAAGGTCGTTCACGGTTGCGCAGGACCCGCAAGCGGACACGATGCGCGGATTCGATATGGGCCCGCATTTCGGCCTCTGCCCGGTTGCCGTCGCGCGCATTCAGCGCATCCAGAATTCGGGCGTGCTCGGCAACGGCTTCCTGCGCACGGTCTGTTTCATTCAGTGTCGAAGGCCCCAATATCAAAAGCGTCTTCTTGAGCGCGTTCATTGATTTGAGCAGAAACCGGTTCTTGGCTGCATCCAGCAGCGTCAGGTGAAACTGCCTGTTCAACTCGTAGGCTTCGAGCCCTTCGACCTTGGACAGGGCTTCGTTCAGCGCCGCCAGTTCGCCAAGCTCGATGTCGGATGCAGCACGTGCCGCCATACGCGCAGCCGTGCCTTCCAGAACCGCGCGCATCTCGTAAAGCTCCATGATCTCGGCGTAATCCATTGTCCGGATCGTCGCCCCCTGACGCGGCAAATGGATAACCAGTCCGTCGGTTTCCAGCCGACGAATTGCCTCGCGTACCGGAGTGCGGCTAATGCCAAGCCGGTCGGCAAGCTCTGCCTCGCGCAGTCGGGTGCCCGGTGCCAGAGTGCCAGTGCGTATGTCACTCAGCAGGCGAAGGTATGCGCTCTGCCCCTGCGTGGCGTCATCGGTGTGGGACGGGTCGGACAAATGTGCCTCGTGCTCAACTTGGTATCCTAACGGATACAATTGGATACAAAACCAGTCAAGCCCTTTGTCCGGGTTTCGCGGAAGATCGTGGATGACTTTAAGCGCCCGTTACCCCCGCCCAAACCAGTCGAATTGAAATCAGCAGCAGAATGATGTCCAGCGCCCTGCGGAAACCATGATCGCTCATCCGGCCGAGCAGTCTTCGTCCGCCGATCGTCCCCAGAACGCCGCTGATCATCATGCAAGCCATCACCATAATCCAGGGTCCGAATGCAAATCCCAGGAACCCGAAAACAATTACCTTAAGAAGATGTTGTATGGTCATCAGCGCCGCATGGGTTGCGACATGGCTGTGACGTTCCAACGCCAACGCCTTTGTGTAGTTGGCTACAAAGACGCCGGTCGCCCCGAAAAACATGGTCAGAAAACTTGAGATTGCGCCGATCAGACCTGGCCAGCGCTGAAGAAACACGGGCTTTCGTCCCAGAACGGACCAGATAATGAACAGCCCCACCCCGGCTTGCACCGCCCGCGCCGGAAGCTCGATCACGATCGCTCCCCCGATAACACAGCCGACAAGAGACCCGACGGCAAAGGCAAGCAAGCCGGGTAGATGCAGGTATCGCAGCAGAAGCGCCGCGCGAAAGACGTTGGAACTGAACTGAATGACCCCGTGCACGGGTATCAGCGCTGCGGCGGGCATTACGGTCGCCATTACCGCCAAAAGCAAGGCACCCCCACCGATGCCGAAAGCGACGGTGATGAAGGAGGCGCCAAAGCTCAACAACACCAGCACAGCGAATGTCCAAACGCTGATATCGGGCGGCAATAGATCAATCAGCAAAGTCATCGATGTAATCCATTATCTGCTGACAAAGGGCTCGGCTTGTGAAATACATGCATCTTATCGCGCCATTCATGAAAGTAATTCAAGTGATCAAAACCTGTGGTCAGTTTGACGAGTTGCCTGAAATCGTGGCCGATAGCGGCGAAGTTCCGGCCCGCGACACGGACGGGTCGATGCCTGCCGGAGCCGGATAGCCGCTGTAATCGGACAGCGCTGCGAGAAATCGTACAAGACTCTGACAAAAAAAGGAATTTAGGATGCGCACCGACTATCTGGGCCTTGAAGCCTTCGTAGCCATCGCCGAACTGGGCAGTTTCAGCCGCGCGGCAGCTTTCCTTAACATCACGCCCACGGCGCTGAGCCACCGGATCAAGAAGCTCGAAGCAGACCTCGGCGTGCAGATGATTGTCCGAACTACCCGCGAGGTTTCCCTGACCAAAGTTGCGCAGGGACTTCTGCCAACCATAAGACGGGATCTTGGGCGCATATCCGAATCTTACGCCAAACTGCTTGAAAGCGGACGTTCCACAGAGGAACGGCTTGCCGTCGCATGCCTGCCGACCGTGGCATACTCGCACCTGTCCACTATCCTTCCGGAATTTACGCGCGAATATCCGAAAATGACGGTTCAATTGTACGATCAGTCCGTCGCCCGCATCTATGATTTGATCGAGAAGGGCGAAGTGGAATTCGGCATCACGATCGTGACTGCGCGACGCTGGGACCTGGATATCCAGGAAATCTATACCGAACCGTACCTCGTCCTTATGCGCAAGGATCATCCGTTGGCGGAAAAAGAGCAACTCCGGCGAGAGGATCTGATCGGCTTGCCCTTTGTCAGGATTAGCACGCAATCCACCAATCGTCAGTTGGTGGACGAGGCGTTGGGCGAGTATGGCGAAGAAATGGTCTGGCGATATGAGGTGCAGAATCCGGTGATGGCATTGAACCTCGTTTCCGAAGGCGCGGCGCTGACGGTTCTGCCCGCTATGACGAAGATCCTGACCTGGAAAAACCTGGTGGCCCGTCCGCTGTCCGATGTCCGCATGTCGCGCACGATCGGAGTTGCGACCCGACGGGGCTCTCCGGTGTCGCCGCCGGGGCTTCGATTGCTTCAGATGATCGAGACCAGCCTCTCCAACAGCTGAGGCGCGGTCAGGCAAACAGGACATAAGCTGCTCCCGGCCTTGATATTCCTTTATGCAATTGGCGCACCGTACACGGACTGTCCCGAAACACGCCTGAAAGCACTGCGGGATAATACCCCTGCTGTCCTCGCTTCAATGGCGCTTCCGGGGCGGATGCGCCCGCCGGATAACCGGCGAGACAACCTGATCCGAAATCGGAACGTCCCAAACTGCGGCTCCACCCGCGTCCGAGAATTCGGCGACCAGCTTCGGCAGGTCCGCCAGATCCGTTACCGTCTTGCCGCCAATGCCGAAACCCCGCGCGATCGCGGCCAAGTCCGTCCGTCCGAAAACGGCGCCTTCGTCAGACCGGCCTTCGGCCCGCAGCTTGTGGATTTCCGAACCGTATGCCCCGTCGTTCAGGACCACGATCAGGATGTTCAGATTGTGCCGCTTGATTGTCTCCAACTCCTGCACATGCATCAACAGGCTACCGTCACCGTCGAACATCACCACTGTGCGGTCGGGGCGCGCGGCCGCCACGCCCATGGCAAAGGAAACCCCGTTACCAATGGCGCCGAATTCACGGATCGTAAGAAACCGCTCATAGGGTCGCGCGGGCATATGGGCGAAGAAATAGGAACAATGGCCCGATGAATTCACTAGTTCCCAATCGGCGGGAATGGCCGCATCCAGCGCCGTAACAACGTCGCGCGGATCGTGTACGCCCGACGCTATTTCAAACGGCTCGGCATCGGCCGGAGTTTCGTGAATTTGTTTTGCCAGCTTCGCCGTGCGCCATGTGTTCCGGCGTGCGGGAATTACATCGCGAAGAGCCTCGGCACCCAAACGGGCGTCTGCCCTTAAATGCGAACGGGCCACGACCCTGCCCTGGCTTACAGCGACCGGATCGGTATCTATTTGCAGCACCTTGGCGTTTGGCCACAGACTCCCGTAAGCTGAATTGTGGGCCGCCAACGAACAGCCGAGAGCGATCACCAGATCGGCCTCGGCAAAACAAGCACAGGCCATATCGGACGAAAAACCGCCCGCTATTCCAAGCGAATACGGATCATCGTGAAACAAACCGCGCGCCGGCAAGGTGGTAGCCAACATGGCATCGCATTTTTCTGCCAAAGCGCGCGCGGCCGGCACGGCACCGGCTTCGGCGACACCAAGGCCGGCCATGACAACGATGCGCTTTGCCCCCGCAATCATAAGGGCGGCGCGGTCTACATCGTCGGGATGCGGCGGAATCGGCGAAACCTGCGGTATGAGCTGACGAGAAGGCTCCGGAAGCTCTATAGTGCTGTTCCACGGCAGGTTTTGCAGATCGAAAGGTACTCCGATCACGACAGGTCGCCGTTCGCGCCGCGCCTGAAGAAAGGCATCACGAACCGCGGTAGGCATCCGGTCCGGCCAGTGCAGCGAATGATAGGCCGCGCCCGTTGCGGTCACGAATGGAGCCTGGTCGATGGCCTGATTGTACCAACCGGCCTTAAGCGGCGCCTCACCTGCGAAAATCACCAGCGGCAACCGCGCGCGGACCGCAGCGGGAAGCGCCGTCATCAACTGTGTCAACCCAGGTCCGCAAGTTACCGTTGCCAAACCGACGTCACCGGTTTTTCGGGCATAAGCCATCGCGGCGGCAACAGCACAGTGCTCATGCCGCACATAGACCATCTTGCAGCCCTGCTCCGCCAGCGCCGTGGCCCAGTTCATATTGGCATCACCCAACAACGCAAAACAGGTGTCCACCCGTTCCTGAGCCACGGTCTGGGCCAGAATGTCAGATACTTGCGGGCTCGCTGTCGGCCCACCCGTCATTTTGCACCCATCAGGCGGCTTGGAACCATTACCTCACCACGCGCGATCAGGCGTGCCGTCCGCACCAATCCGGCGGATATGAAATTGAAACTGTCATCCGTGCGTTCGAAGGTCACCGTGACTTCCATCTCGCCCATCGGATGTTCGATGCGCATCACCGTAGGCGAACCGTCAACCGGACGGATCAGGCCCTCGGCCACCGTCCCCGGCGCCAGGGCGCAAGCTGCGAGGCATTGCGACCCTGTTACGGCAAGCGTCGGGTGCGTCGTCCATGGCATGAAGTAGCGCGCGCTGAAGTGCCCGCCCGCACGGGCCTTCGACAGCAACCCGATTTTGGGCGTCACGGACTTGGTCACATCACCGAGACCCATCCGGCGCCCCGCTTCGATCCGGACTTTCTCCATACGCGCGAACAAGTCCTTATTCGCATCCAGTTCGTCCTGCGTTTCCGCTCCGGTCACCCCGAAATCACTGGCGCGTGCGATCATCATCGGCATTGCGACATCGATGCAGGTCACCTCGATACCGTCGATCGTTTCGCTTTTCTTACCTGTCGGAAACATCGAACCGGTCCGCGAACCGACGACATCCAGAAAGTTCAAGCCGACCGGAGCCGCTGTTCCGGGAACGCCGTCAATTGCAACGTCGCCGTCATAGTTCACCTTGCCACCCGGCGTCTGCACGACGGCCTCTACCAAGGCTCCCGTGTTGACCGCACGTATCCGCACCGAAGTGACGGGATCGGACGCCTGGATCAGGCCCATTTCAATCGCTGCCGGAGCCACGCCCACCAGAATGTTGCCGCAGGTCGGACCGAAGTCCACCAGACGATCTGTCACCGACACCTGAGCAAAAAAGTAGTCGATATCGGCGTCGTCTGTCACCGTCCGGCTCAACATGGCGACCTTGTTCGTTACCGCGTTTCCACCACCGATCCCATCGATATTGCGCGGGTTACCGGCTCCGATCACCGCGATCAGTATTTCGCTGAGCGCATCGCGGTCCTCCGGCAGGTCGGCACGATTGAAATACGGACCGCGCGATGTTCCACCACGCATGAAATGAAAGGGTACAGGTGTCTGGGTCATTTAAGTGGCCATGGAAGTTTGAAGTAAGCCTGAAGCAGCCCCGGAGGGAATTCCCGGCCGAGCGTATAGGCAAGAAAACAGATGAACGCGACGCCGCAGGCTGTGAAGAGCGCGGATTTCGCCCAACTCAGTCCCGCCCGATAGTAGAAGAACGCCAGGAAGAACAACGTCAGAGCGATGATAAAGCCGAAGATCGACGAAAGTATAAGAAGTGCAAAGAACCAGGCCAATGTAACCCAGAGGCCGTGTGCCGCCTCTCCGTCCTCGCCACCCGACAGTTCGAGATCGGCAAAGGCAATATCGCCTTCCGGCGCCCTCATCATACGGACCAGCAGCAATAGACAGCAGACCAGTGTAACCGCGCCGACCGTAACCGGGAAAATCTTGTCGCCGACCCGGGAAATCATCAGAGCATTCACCCATGCAACGGCGACATAACCCGTAATGGCCAACAAGAAGATCATCGGAGCGCGCTTTGTGCCGGCCGGAGTCTCGGAATTGCCGAGAATGTGCTTGGCGCTCCGGATGCCGACAATGACCGAAATCACGATCAGCGCGAGAATCGCCAACGAGAGCGGCGAAGCCAGGTAATCGATACCGTATTCAAAACCGCGACGGAAACGGGAGCTTGCCACCTGGTTCGCCATGTTTGCGAAGGCCTCGGCCTGACTCGACAAGACGAAGCCGATCAGGAAAGCGGGACGAGAGTAGTCGAAACGGCGCAACAGAATTCCCAGGAAGCCGACGGCGACAAGCGCCACGAGATCGGCAAGTTGCTGGCTGGACTGGAACGCAGCGAAGGTGATCATCATGAACAGAAACGGCGCCATCAGCGTAAAGCGGATCGTAGTCAGTCGCGCGATGCTGCCGGACAAAAGTATACACAGTCCCGCACCGAACACGTTTGCAAGCGCCAGAGACCACACGATCGTATAGGTCACGTCGAGGTTGTTGCGCACCATATGCGGACCGGGATCGTAGCCAAGCAGCGCCAGACCGCCCAGAAATACCGCCATGCTGCCGGACCCCGGAATACCGAAGATAAGCGTCGGCACCAAACCGCCGCCTTCCTTGGCATTGTTCGAGCTTTCCGGCCCGATCACGCCGCGTATATCGCCGGTCCCGAATTTCGATTTGTCTTTGGCCGTCTGGACAGAGAAACCATAAGCGATCCAGTCGACAACGGAACCGCCAAGTCCCGGTATCATACCGACGATTACTCCGATGCCTGAACAGCGGACCGACAGCCAGATGTTGCGCCACCAGTCCTTGAGGCCGTCGATCCAACCCTTGCCGAGGCCGCCGGTCTTTGAAATTGCCTGGTCCTGACGCAGAAGCGAGACGATCTCGGGGACCGCATAGATACCCAGACCGATGATCACCAGCGGCAGGCCGTCGACGAGGTACGGAATGTCGTATGTCGCCATCCTCAGCGACCCGCCCGCACCCGCGGCGCCGATCGTTCCGACCATCAGTCCGAGGCCCGCGGCCACAAGCCCCTTGATCGGCAGCCTGCCGGCAAGGATCGCCACCATGGACAGACCGAGCACAGTGATCAAAAGCATTTCCGGAAGGCCGAAGGCCAGAATCAGAGGGCGCGCAAAGAAAATAAAGACCGTCAGCACCATTGCGCCAAGCAACCCGCCGAAGAGTGAGCTCACGAAAGCCGCCGATAAGGCCCGGGCCGCCTCGCCCTTCTTGGCCAGCGGGAACCCGTCAAGGACGGTCGCCTGCGAGGCCGTCGAGCCGGGAATTCCAAGCAAAACAGAAGAGAACGTATCAGATGTCGGGATCACCGCGACAAGGCCCACCATCAGGGCAAGTCCGGAAATCGGGTCCATGCCGTACATGAAAGGCAGTACGAGCGAAAGGCCGGCGATGCCGCCCAAACCCGGCAATACTCCAACCGAAAGTCCCAGCAGGACCCCTGCAATCAGGAACATGATCTGTTGCGGATGCAATATAAGCGTCAATGCGTCGGCAAGCGCCGGCAGCGCGGTGTTTATCAGTTCCATGATGAGGGCCCCAAACTAGAAAAAAGAAGGCCCTGCCGGCGAACCGCCGGCAGGGCCCATGTCGATATATTACTCGAGTGAAACGCCGTAAGCTTCTTTCAGCCAGTCAGTAACATATTGCTTGGCTTCCGGTGTAACCGAGGTTGCCTGATCGAATGCTTTTTGGGCACCGGCACCGGTCAACTGTGGGTAGACGCCCAGAGTGACTTCTGATTTCTCTGCGAAATCAGGCCGTGCTTTCACGTCTTGGAAAGCCTTTGTATAGGTATCCACTACGTCTTGGGACGCGGCGCCGGGCAGGAATACCATCTTTTGCGCAGGGAACCCTGCGATGAAGAATGCCTTGTAAGCATCCCATGCTACGCCAGAGGTTTCACATACGGCAGTCGCCTCACAGACTTCCTTGAAGCTTGGCAGATCAGGGAATGTCGGGTCGCGTACGATATTGCCGTCGTCATCCAAGGCACCGAACGTAAAGACCGGAACGGCCAGACCGGCCTCGACCATCGGCACGACGCTCTTCAAATAGGCGGAGGACGTCTGGTAGTCGATATTCGCTTCGCCGCGTTCGAACATCAGGCGGCCATCGCCACGACCTTCGATACCGAAGACCGGGTCCACATTGAGGCCCAAAAGTTTGAAGGCCAGAAGAGGAACCAGATCGAGTGTTGTGGCACCTTGCGAACCGTACAGAAGGAATTCGTCTGCCAGACCGTCGAAATTGCCGTTAACTTTGGCAGCCAGATCAGGTGGCAAATAGATTACGCCACCGGTACCGGAGGCCAGAACGACTTGCCAGTCCTTGTACTCGTAGCGAACGCGCGGATCGCCGAGCAGATAGGGAAACTGGGTCGAACCCGAAGAACCGAAAAGCAGCGTGCCGTCGGCAGTCGTCTGCTCCTGGAACCAGTTTGCACCCGCAGTCGAACCTGCGCCCGGGCGATATTTAACGACAACAGTCGGTGCGCCTGGCAGCGCTTCGTTCAGAAGCGGAGCGAAAAAGTTCGCCCACCGCGCGGAACCGCCCGATTCCGAAAACGGAATAACGAATTCAACGGTTTTTCCGGCCAGATCAACCGCAGATGCGGCCGTTCCCATGGCAAGCGCTGAAACGCCAGCGAGTATGCCGCACGCAATCGAGCGTGCAGAGTTTGTTTTTTTATTCATATTTTCCTCCCAAAAATCACTTTGCCGAAGCGAAATGCTTCGGCGGCGCATACTCCCTACGGCCCTGACGGACCGCGTCTTGTTTGAAAATTCGCATAGTCCGATACATTAGACAATTTTGAATTTTGCACTCATTACTGAAAAATATTCATTAATGATCAATATTCAAAAATACTACCTGCCAACCGCATAGGCCTGCATCAACCGCGGCGTCGCCGCCCCGCGCAACAAACCGTCAGGAGCGCGACTTGCCGCTGACAGACGGCCAAGCGCCCAAGGAGCCGTGACCTCCAACCGATGCCCGCGCGCCTCGAGCCTTTCCAGCGTCTCAGCTGGAAACTGCGGCTCGATCAACATTGTTCCAGGTCTGGTTCCGCGCGGATAAAAGCTGGCTTGCAGGTGCGCGGTGTGGAACAGGGGCCCGTCAATGGCCTGTTGCAAATTCATGCCATGATGGATGTGCCGCAGAAAGAATGCTAATTGCCACTGGTCCTGTTGATCCCCGCCCGGCGTGCCGAAGGCCATGGCCCGGCCGTCGGTATGCGTCGCCATAGACGGTGACAGGGTTGTACGCGGCCTGCGTCCCGGCGCCAAAGAAGTGGGCAGGCCTTCGTCCAGCCAGAACATCTGCGCCCGGCTGTTCAAAGGCACGCCAAGCCCGGGAATCACGGGCGAGGATTGTAGCCAACCACCGGACGGAGTCGCAGAAACCATATTGCCCCAGCGGTCTATGACATCGATATGCACTGTGTCGCCGCGCCTGTTTGAAAGATGCGACATTGTCGGCTCTCCTCCCCCGACGCCGGTTTCCTTCGGCACCGACCGACCTGCGCGTTCAAGAAACGCTTGCGCCAATGCCTCGTAACCCTCAATTGCCCCCGGCCGCTGTTCGAAAGAGGCTTCCTCTCCAATCTGGGCCCTGCGGACCGCCGCGTATTCACGGGACAAGAGCGTCTCGACCGGAATTTCGGAATGATCGGGATCCCCGTAGTAGGATTCGCGGTCCGCAAAAACCAGCTTGAGCGTCTCCGAGACAAGGTGAACGAACTCATCCCCACGCGGATCCAGCGCGGCAATGTCGTCCCGCTCGAGAATTCGCAGCGCCTGAAGCAATGCCGGCCCTTGTGTCCATGCGCCGCCCTTCCAGACCGTCCAGCCGTGGTGGTCCACCGACAGCGGCGACTCTACCGTCGCCCGCCAATCGGCCATATCCTGACCGGTCAGAACACCTTTGCGCCGTCCGCCGGCGCCATCCATAACACAGGCATCGCGCAAGTAGTCGTCGATCGCCTCGGCAACGAAACCGTTGTAGAAGGCGCGCCGAGCCGCCTCGACCTGCGCTTCGCGGCCTTTCGCGGCTTCCGCCTCTTTAAGCAGTCGCGTCCAGAAATCAGCCAATTGCGGATTCGCAAACAACGCGCCCGCCTCGGGGACCGCTCCGTTCGGCAACCAGACTGCCGCCGAGGTCGGCCATTCCTTTGGAAAAAAATCCGCCATTCCCGCGATTGCGTCGGAAACCCGGGCCAGCATGGGATGCCCTGCCCTCGCATAATGGATCGCTGGTTCCAGTACCTCGCGCAGGCTCAAACGTCCGTGATCACGAAGCATCAGCATCCAAGCATCGAAGGCTCCGGGAACGACGGTCGCCAAAAGTCCCGAACCAGGGATCATGGTCAGACCCTCGTCGCGGTAATGGGCAATGGTCGCACCGGCAGGCGCAGTACCCTGGCCGCAAATCATTTGCGGAGCGTCGTCACCCGCAACCCGGATAAGCGCCGGCATATCTCCAAGCGGACCGTTCAAATGCGGCTCGACAACATTCAGAACAAAGCCCATGCCGGCGGCTGCATCAAACGCATTGCCGCCTGCTTCAAGCAGCTTCATTCCGACCGCCGAGGCGATCCAGTGAGTCGATGCGGCCATCCCGAAAGTTCCCATCAGCTCCGGACGCGTGGTAAATGACATTTCTTGTTCCTCTTATGCGGCTCGACCGGAACTGGATTCCGACCTGTGGCTATGGCGTAACTGGAAATGGATCATCGGAACACTCCGCTCATTTTCGTCACCGACCCATTTTTCCCGCCATTTATGCCGCGCGTATTTCCGGATGCAAGCGGCGTTTTCGGATTATCCCACACCGGTAGGCCCGCCATTTCCGAGACGGGAACGTATCGGATGGAATTTTTCAGACGACGCCCGCACGACCATTTTGGTATACAGAATACTGCAAAACCGCCATATTCGTCGAAATATGTAGGCTATTGACATAATAATGTATACCAATCTACCATCCAACTCTATCTTCACTTGGAGAGAGCGGATGGATCGGCAGGAAAGGAATGCACAGTTTGTGCGGGCTCTGATCGAGTTGCGATCACTCATCCTGAACGGCACGTTCGATGCAGGCCATCGCCTTGCCGAAACTACTCTCGCTGACCGCCTCGGCTTGTCTCGCACACCCTTGCGACAGGCAATGGACAGGCTCGTGGACGAAGGCCTTCTTGTGCGGATTGAAACCGGCGGATGTCGGGTCGCGCGTTTCACTCTCGACGATATAATGGACGCGATTGAGCTTCGCGGCGTTCTTGAGGGAACGGCTGCACGCCTTGCCGCCGAACGTGGCATAGTTCCAGAAATTGGTGCCCGAATGAGCGAAGTGCTGGATGCTTTGGACGAGGCCGTAGCGCCGGATCAACTGGATTTCGCCGAATATGTGCGACTGAACGCAGAGTTTCACGAACTTCTCGCGAAGTCGGCCGGTTCTTCAATCGTCGCGCGGGAAGTGGACCGGGCCAGCCGCCTGCCTGCGGCGTCTCCCACGGCTTTCCTGCAGGGTCAGGAACTGGTCCCTGATTTCAGGGCCAGTCTTCGCCGTGCCCAGCTTCAGCATCGTTCGATATTCAATGCTATCGAGGCCCGCGAGGGTTCCCGCGCCGAAGCGCTCACGCGCGAACATGCCCGAATGGCCAAAAGCAACCTGAGATACGTGACCAAAGAGGCTCCGGGACTTGCCGAACAGGTGCCCGGACTGGCCTTGGTCATCGACTGAAAAAACAGACAAAAGAGGAGAGAGTTGAAGTGCCGAGCCTTAGCGACGTGATAAAACAACACAAGAACCCGGTGGAGATGCTGCGCAACAGCCGCATCGGGATGTATGTCTACCCTGTGGTTGCGCCGGAATTCACCAACTGGCGGGACGAACAGCGCGCCTGGCGAGACAGCGCGGTTCTGTTCGACCAGACCCATCACATGGACGAGTTGATCGTTGAAGGCCCCGATGCCGAGGCATTCCTCGCGTATGTCGGCGTCAACTCATTTGCAAATTTCGACCTGAACCGGGCCAAGCATTTTGTTCCCGTCACGCCATCCGGACATGTGATCGGCGACATGATCTGCTTCCGCGAGCGTGCCGACAAGTTCATCCTCGTTGGTCGCGCGCCGAGCGCAAACTGGACCAAGTTCCAAGCCGCCATCGGCAAGTGGAAAGTCCGCCTGCACCATGATCCCCGCTCTAACTCCCGCCCGGACGGCGAGCGCGTCATCCGCACCCACTACCGATTCCAGATACAGGGACCGGACGCGCTCAAAATTTTCGACAAGATCAACGGCGGTCCAGTACCGGACGTCAAATTCTTCCACGTGGACTGGATCAACGTCGGCAACAGACGGGTTCAGGCCCTGCGCCACGGCATGGCAGGCGCTCCCGGTCTGGAAATCTGGGGGCCCTATGAGGACAAGCACTATGTCCGGTCGCAAATCCTCGAGGCCGCCATCGACCTCGGCGTCGATCTGGTTCAGGTGGGCAGTCGCGCCTACTCCACAAACACGCTGGAATCCGGCTGGATTCCCTCACCCCTGCCCGGCATATACAGCGGCGACGGCATGATGCAGGAATATCGCGACTGGCTGGGTGCCGATAGCTACGAGGCAATCGGGTCCGTCGGCGGCAGCTACGTTTCCGACAAGATCGAGGATTACTACGTAAACCCGTTCGAACTTGGTTACGGCTTCTACATCGGCTGGAAAAAGGACGATTTCATCGGCAAGGCCGGGCTTGAACGCCTAAGGGGCGCCAAGAACCGTAAAAAGGTCACCTTCGAATGGAACAAGGAAGACCTCCTAAAGGTTGTCGCTTCGGGATTCGAGGACGGGACGCCCTACAAGTGGATTGACCTTCCGCAGCCCAACTATGCCTCGTCGAGCGCAGATATGGTCATGCATGGCGACAAAATGGTCGGAATGTCGATGTTCAATGGTTACAGCTTCAACGAACGGTGTATGTTGTCACTTGGCGTGGTAGATGACAGTGTTTCGGTTGGCGATGTCCTTACACTGCGCTGGGGCGAGCCGGACGATACACAGAAGACTTCGACCGAGAAGCACAGGCAGACGGATATCAGGGTGCGGGTATCGCCCACGCCTTATGCGAGCGAAGCGCGAAAAAACTACGCCGACAGCTGGCGTAGCAAAGCGGTGTAAGACCGTTAAAAGGGCTCCGGAGCATGGTGCTTCGGAGCTAAGACAGAAACGACAACAAACGTCGACTTGGGAGGAGACCAAATGATTTTTCAAAAAAATATCCTGGCTGCGGCCGCGGTTACGGCCAGTCTGGTAGCGGGAGCCGCTAATGCGGATGAGTTGAGCTTTGCCAACTTCACTCCACCGTTCCACACGATCAATGCTTCCGTTATCGAAAAGCTCAACACGGCGGTATCCGAAGCCACCGGCGGCGCTCTGACCGTTCGCGGTTATCACGGCGGCGAGTTGGGCGCAGGTCCGGTCGAGCAATATGTTCGCGTCCTGCAAGGCGTAGCCGACATGGG
>JAHEFH010000056.1:14487-17260 GCA_024640245.1 Paracoccaceae bacterium
GCGGATGCAGGCGTCGCTGCAGCGCGCGCGCTCGGTGAAAGCACCTTCGTCGACCTGACCGAAGAAGAAATCGCCGCCTTCGCTGCAGCTACTGCCGGAGTGACCGAGACTTATGTCAAAAACGTCGGTGGCGAAGCAACCCTCGCTGCCATGCGTGGCGAATAAGGAATGAATGCCATGCGGAAAATTGCGGACAGGCTGATCAGCCTGTCCGCAATCATCGGCGCGATCGGCCTCTTCGCAGAGGTCATTGTGACTCTCGTCGACGTGATCGGGCGCGCTTTCGGGCACCCGCTGTACGGCTCACAGGATATAACGACCATGACCATGGTCATCGTCGTCTTCGGCGGCATGGCACTCTGCGATCGCAAGGGCGGACACATTGCGGTGGACATTTTTGAACGTCGCTACCCCAATTGGCTGAACCGGTCGGTCGACATTCTGTCGGCACTGCTTGGCTCGGTCATCTTTATCGGCATTACATACGCTGTTCTCGACAGCGCAAAAATATCTGTAATGCTGAACCTCAACACCAATCTATTGAATTTGCCTAAGGCATGGTTCCAGTGGGCGCTGGCGGGCTTTTCCGTGGTGACGGCTTTGGGACTGCTGCTCCGGGCAGCCGAACTGACATTCAGCGGTCGTGACATACGCCGCGAAACGGAGATCCAGGAATGACTTCGGCAACAATCGGCGCAATTGGCGTCGGAATACTTCTCTTCCTTTTGATCCTGCGCATTCCTGTCGCCTTTGCCATGTTCGTTGTCGGCTTCATAGGTATCTGGATTCTCAACGGATTCGCCGCAGCAATGGGTCTTTTGGCTTCCGAGAGCTTCACCCTCGCCTCATCTTCCGAACTGGTCGTGGTTCCGCTGTTTATTCTCATGGGTAATGTGGCAAGCTCCACAGGAATGAGCCGTCAACTCTATGATGCAGCATATTCCATTGTCGGACAGGTTCGCGGCGGTCTCGCATCTGCCACTGTGATCGGATGTGGCGGTTTCGCGGCGCTTTCCGGATCGTCGGTGGCCTCTGCCCTGACCATGGGCAAAGTTTCACTAGGCGAGATGGACCGCTACAATTATGACAAGCGGCTTTCCACCGGCGTGGTCGCTGCTGGCGGGACGCTCGGCATCCTGATCCCGCCATCCACCGGGTTCGTGATATACGCCATTCTGACCGAGCAAAGCATCGGTCGTCTGTTTCTTGCCGGAGTCCTTCCGGGTCTCTTGCTGCTCACAGCCTTTCTTTTGACAATCACCATCATCTGCTGGCTGCGCCCCGACTTCGGACCGAAAGGTCCAAAGACGACGATGCGGCAAAAGACAGTAGCTATTGCAGCGGCCATGCCCATACTTCTGGTCATCCTGCTGACGATCGGCGGCATCTATGGCGGGTTCTTCTCGCCGGTCGAGGCCGCGGGCGTTGGCGCGGGAGCGGTCATCATCTATGGTTTTGCGACCCGCACCTTGGAGTTTAAAGCGCTGTTTTTGGCTGCAAAAGACAGCGTAGTGACGACGGCGACCGTTATGCTGATCCTTATTGCCGCTCACATGATCAACCCATTTCTAGCCCTGAGCCATGTACCCACCGCTGTTGGTGAAGCGCTTTCCGCGATGAACCTTTCGGTGCTTGGAACACTCGGAATAATATTGGTCGTTTACCTTGTGCTCGGCTGTTTCCTCGAGGGCTTCGCCATGCTCGTTCTGACGCTGCCGATTTTCTTTCCGGTTGTGCTCGAACTGGGGGTCGATCCGATCTGGTTCGGTGTTCTGGTTGTTTTGACACTCGAGATGGGGCTGATCTCTCCACCTGTCGGCATCAACGTCTTCATCGTGAAGTCAGTGGCTCCGACAGTACCGCTCGGGGACATCTTTCGCGGCGTGATCCCCTTCTGGATTGCAATGCTTGTGACGCTTCTGATCCTGATCACATTTCCGCAAATCTCGCTCTTTCTGCCGAATACCATGTTCGGCTGACGCACGGAGCGCAGTGGCCTTCTCCGGCCTTGCTGCGCTCCTCAACATATGGCGGTCGGAATCTTCGGAAAGACCGTCCAGTCGGCGTTGCCAATGCGCTTTCCGGCAACGCCATTTTTGCGGAGCTCGGCGGCAGGCACCGCTGTCCACATTTTTGTAACCTAGAAAGTTCCAAGCGCGTGGTATATCCTGCCACTCCGGGTAAGGGCTTGCAGGAGGCAATTCGATCACCCATTTCAACTTCGGCAGAACTCAAGAAAGGCATCCTACCGACGTGGCAAATAACAGGTCTATATTGATTGCGTGCCCACGTTGCGACGTGCTGCACCAGATGCCTGTTTTGCCGGAAAACACGCAGGCGGTCTGTCAACGATGTTCCACGGTTCTGGCGACTTCGCGAAAAGACGCGGCGGCAAGGGTACTGGCACTGGCTTTTACGGCCATGTTCCTGATGCTAGCCGCCCTGTTTTTCCCATTTCTGGGAATTCGCGTCGGCGATGTGACAAATACGACTTCGGTTTTCGGGGCGGTTCTGGCCTTTGCGGATGATCGATTGTTTCCAGCTGCCGTATTCATTGCCGCACTTGTCATTTTCGCGCCGTTGCTAAGGGTCGTTGCTCTGATCTATGCCTTGCTGCCTTTGGTTATCGGCCACAAACCCTGGGCCAGGGCCGCCAATGCGCTGCGACTCGCGTCAGCCCTCAAACCCTGGTCGATGACGGAGGTGTTCATCATCGGTGTTGCCGTTTCAATGGTAAAGATTGGCGGGTTGGCATCAATCGATTTCGGCCCCG
>JAHEFH010000057.1 GCA_024640245.1 Paracoccaceae bacterium
AATGGGAAGACGGCCTGCCTCTGGGCGATGTGGAGGCGCTACGCGCGTCGGGTATCGACATGAAGGATATGGGCGCACGCATCATCAAAATGTTCCTGCGCCACGCCCTGCGCGACGGGTTTTTTCACGCCGACATGCATCAGGGGAACCTGAAAGCGTCTGAAAGCGGCGATCTGATCGCGCTGGATTTCGGCATTATGGGCCGAATCGACGAATATACCCGCCGCGTCTATGCCGAGATCCTGATGGGCTTCATCCGCAAGGACTACCGCCGCGTGGCCGAGGTTCACTTCGAGGCAGGCTATGTCCCCGCCGATCAGGACGTGGACGCCTTCGCGCAGGCTCTGCGCTCAGTTGGCGAGCCGATCTTCGGGCAGGACGCCACGCATATCTCCATGGCGCGCCTCCTGTCGCACCTGTTCGACGTGACTGAGCGTTTCGGCATGGAAACCCGCACCGAGCTGATCCTGCTGCAACGCACCATGGTTGTGGTCGAGGGTGTGGGTCGCTCGCTTGACCCGGAACTGAACATCTGGGAAGTCGCCAAGCCAGAGGTCGAAAGCTATATCCACCACAGCCTCGGACCGCGGGCCTTCGCCCGCGACATGGGCCGCACGGTGATGGTTCTGGCCCGCTTCGGCCCGAAATTGCCGCAGATGGTCGAGGCCTTGCTGGTCAAGAGCGCCGAGCCAGAGGTCAAACAGCCGGAAAAAATCCGCATCCGCACGCGCATCCTTTATCTGGCTCTGGGCATCATCGTCGGCGCCGCCGTGGTGGCGCTGGCGCAGCTAGCCTAGCACCGCAAGTTCCGCCTCGAAGGCTGTGCGGTAATCCGGATTTCCTTGCTGCACCCGCCACAGGCAATAGGCCGCCATGCGATAGTTATAGGCCGGTCGCATCGCCCTGTACCGTTCCGCGACCCGTGGATCGTCGTAAGCCAACAGAAACGCCTCTGCCTGTTCCGCATCCAGCGGACCGCGGCCATAGACCACCTGCATCGCGGGCGACAGGAAACAGGCCAGATCGTCGGCCGGATCGCCCAACGCAGGACATTGCCAGTCGATCAGGCGCAACCCTTCGGGCGTTTGCAGCAGGTTGGCGGGCACAACATCGCCGTGCAGGAAACACAAGGCAGGCGGCGGCGCTTCGACCGCTGGCCGGAACTCAAGCAAGAGCCGAGCCGCACTATCTGATACAGATGCCAGAATTCCGTCCGCCTGCGCCAGCACTGCATCAGCCCCGACGGGGCTGTTGCGCAGGCCGACGGGCGGGCTGATCGCGTGCACCCGCCGCAGCAACTCCGCCACCGGCTCCACGTTCCGCCGCCAGACCGGGCCTTCCAGATAGCGGTAGAGCAGAACGGTTCCGGCGGCGCGTTCCAGTATCCGACCCGGTTCAGGCGCAATCGACTGCCCCGCCAAGGCGGTCAGACAAGCAAATTCGGCATGCGGATCATTGGCGAACAACGGGTTGTCGTCGCGTCCGCGATAGAGCTTGCAAACGAAATCGCCATCCGCGGCCTGCACCCGCCAGACACGGTTGGTCCGCCCGCCGGTCAGCGCCGTCCAGACGGCGTTTGCAGGCAGTTCGGCAGCAAAAGCAGAGAGGCTGTCAGGTGTCATCATCGGGCCGATGCATAGCGAAGCTGGCGGCCAAATCAAGCGCTTCCGGCGGCCCGATGGACGATGCCCCTTGCGCTTTGCGAAACTTTATGGCTTTTCGGGCACGGGGCCCCGTAGCTCAGCTGGATAGAGCGATCCCCTCCTAAGGGATAGGTCAGAGGTTCGAATCCTCTCGGGGTCACCATACCGCCCGGCGGTCTTGCCGCTTGCCCGCGACACGGCGGTACGGCTACAACTCCCCGAACGCAGCAGCAAGCCCAGGACCGATGCCGAACCTCGACCATGAAACCCGCGTTTTGGCGCACCTAGGCCACGGGGCCGTCATCGCCGGCGTCGACGAGGTCGGTCGCGGCCCTTGGGCCGGACCGGTCACCGCCTGCGCCGTGATCCTCGACCCGATGAACATTCCGGACGGTCTGAACGATTCCAAGAAACTGTCGGCGGCGCGGCGCGAAAAGCTGGCGCGGGACATACTGGCGAGCGCCGAGGTTTCCATCGCGCATGCCACCGTCCAGGAAATCGACCGGCTGAACATCCTGCAAGCCTCTCTGCTGGCCATGCGGCGCGCAATAGAGGGCCTGCCGCGTACAGCAAGGTTCGCGCTGATCGACGGCAACAAGATACCCGCAGATCTAGCCTGTCCCGCCGAAGCAATCGTCAAGGGCGACAGCAAATCATGCAGCATCGCAGCGGCCTCGATTGTTGCAAAAGTAACGCGCGACGAAATCATGGTTGCACTCGCGCAACAGTTTCCCGGCTATGGATGGGAGAAAAACGCCGGATATGGGACCAAACTGCATCAGGAGGGGCTGCGGAATTTCGGCGTAACCCCACACCATAGACGTTCCTTCAAGCCGATACACAATATCTTGTGTGAAGAGCAAACCGCAAGTGATTGATTCAAAAAAGAAATTGACGCCGATTCGTCTTTGAATCATTTTAGACCTCAACAGCGCGACAAGCGCGTTTGAGGCGAAAATGAAAAAAACAACAAACATGGCCGGTGGAGCTGCTCTGCCGTTAAATCAAATATTATCAGGTGATTGCGTTACAGAGATGAATGCACTGCCTGAAGGCTCGGTCGACCTGATCTTTGCCGACCCGCCCTACAACCTCCAGCTCAAGGGCGACCTGCACCGGCCCGACAGTTCAAAGGTCGATGCCGTGGACGACCACTGGGACCAGTTCGAGAGCTTCGCCACCTATGACAAGTTCTCCCGCGACTGGCTCAAGGCCGCGCGACGCCTGCTGAAGCCCGACGGGGCGATCTGGGTGATCGGTTCATACCACAACATTTTCCGTGTTGGCGCGACATTGCAGGACGCGGGCTTCTGGATTCTCAACGACGTGATCTGGCGCAAGTCCAACCCGATGCCGAATTTTCGCGGCGCCCGCCTGACAAATGCGCACGAGACCATGATCTGGGCCTCGAAATCAGAGAAATCGCGGGCCACTTTCAACTACGAGGCGCTCAAGGCGCTGAACGACGGCGTGCAAATGCGCTCCGACTGGCTGCTGCCGATCTGTAACGGCCACGAACGCATCAAGGACGCCGACGGCAACAAGGCCCATCCGACGCAAAAACCGGAATCGCTCTTGCACCGGATCATCGTCGGCTCGACCAATCCCGGCGACGTGATCCTCGATCCGTTCTTCGGGTCCGGTACGACGGGAGCCGTGGCCAAGAAGCTCGGCCGCGATTTCATCGGCATCGAACGCGAGAAGGCCTATCGCAAAGTCGCCGAGAAGCGCATCGCCGACACACGGCGTCTGGATCGCGACGCGTTACAGGTCAGCACGTCGAAACGCGCCGAGCCGCGCGTCGCCTTTGGCCAGCTGGTTGAACGCGGCATGCTGCGTCCGGGCGAAATGCTGCACTCCCTGAACGGTCGTCACAGTGCAAAAATCCGCGCCGACGGCACGCTGATCGCGCATGACACCCGCGGCTCGATCCATCAGGTCGGCGCAGCGCTGGAAGGCGCGCCATCCTGCAACGGCTGGACCTACTGGTGCTTCCGCAAAGAGGGCAAGACCATTCCCATCGACCTTCTGCGCCAGCAAATCCGCGCCGAGATGCAGGCCTGATCCCCGAAACAAGTTACCGCCAACTTTGGGTCGCTCCTGACCCGAGGTTATAGCCTGACTGCCCCGCCCTTGTGGCGGGGTCTTTTTTAGTGGCGCCTGCCGGTCTCGGTGCGGTAAAATGAAATGTTCCGGATTTATGCTATTATCACTCATGGGTGACACGAAATTTACAGGAATTTCCGAAGGCGAAAGACAGAAATTTGCCGCGCAATTCGGTTTGAGCGAAACAGCTTCCTGGGATGACATCTATGAGGCGTGGAAGGCCAGCTGGACATTTTGGCCACGGAACGCGGCAAAGACTTTCATTATTTCAGGGATTGCTGCGGCAATACCGGTTTTGCTGTTCAGCCACTGGGCCGCCGCGATCGTATCGTTTGTGCTTTTTGCTGGCTTGTTCTTTGTTCAATACCTGCTTTTCAATTTCGCCAAGGAGGACGAATACTACGGCCTTCTGCACTCCAATGGAGGCGACCAGATTCTCAGTCGCGCAAAACGTGACGGAGTGTATTATTGATGAAAGTGCGATCCGCCCTATCCTGCCGACTCTGAAACCACCTAGCCTTTTCCGACCTCCCAGGCCTTGCGCATCACCGTCGGCAGGTCGGCGGGATCAAACCCTTCCATTCCAATGAACCGACCCTGCAAGGGTCTTGCCTCCGGTCCAACCTCGGCTTGGAACACCCTCAATCGCAAGTGAAAATGCGTGAACGTGTGCCGCACTTCCGCGCCCGCGTCTTGCCAGTCGGCCTCCAGCGGCGGCGCATGATCCGGCAGGGCCTCGGCCCAGTCGCTGCCGGGCCAGCCCAGCATGCCGCCGAGCAGACCCTTGTCGGGGCGCTGTTCCAGCAGCACGGCGCCATCGCTGCGCCGCGCAACATAAGCGACGCCAACACGCACAGGTTTCACCGGTTTCGGCATCTTGCGCGGCAGATCGGACGCGATGCCCTGTGCCCGCGCCTGACAGGAACGGGACCACGGACAAATACCGCAGGCAGGCGAAGTCGGCGTGCAGATCGTCGCGCCAAGATCCATGACAGCCTGAGCATAGTCGCCGGCGCGCTCCAACGGCGTCAGTTCCGCCGCCAACGCGCGCAGGGTTTCCTTGCTGTCAGGTAGCGGCTTTTCGACGGAATGCAGTCGGGCCATGACGCGCTCCACATTTCCGTCCAGCACTGTCGCCTGACGGTCAAAGGCAATCGCGGCAATCGCGGCGGAAGTATAGGGTCCGATTCCCGGCAATTTCTGCAAAGCCGGTTCGTCCGCCGGAAATATGCCGCCAAGCTCGTTTGCGACGATCCGGGCGCATTTCAACAGATTACGGGCGCGGGCGTAATATCCAAGCCCTGCCCAGGCCGCCATCACGTCCGCATCCTGCGCCGCCGCCAGGTCTCCGACCGTCGGCCAGCGCCGTAGGAAGGCCTCGAAATAGGATTTCACGGCGGCCACAGTCGTTTGCTGCAACATGATTTCCGACAGCCAGACGTGATAGGGGTCCGGCATCACCCCTGAGCGCCGCGCGTCAGGCGACACCCTCCACGGCATCGCTCGCGCGTGACGGTCGTACCAACGCAATAGCTGTGCCGGCAGGTCGGGATCAAAATCACGCAAGTTTTATCCTTTCGGATGTCGCAACACTGGAATCTTCTGTACACAGGGCTAAGATAACCCGTCAGCAACATTTGGACAGTCATGGCGCGCAGGTCAAACAGCAATCCCGAAAAAAATCCGGCCCCGAAGCGGTTGGCAAAGGGATTTGTGCAGACCGGCGGCTTGCTCGGCCAGCGCATCCGGCAGGCAGGCGAGAAACGCGGCTTTGCCGAAACCCGCCTGCTGACGCAATGGAGCGAAGTCGCGGGACCCGCGGTGGCCTCTGTCGCGCAGCCGGTCAAGGTTTCCTATGGTGCGCACGGGCTGGGCGCGACGCTGACCCTTCTGACCACTGGCGCCAACGCGCCGATGCTGCAAATGCAGGTCCCCGCGATCATCGAACGGGTTAACGCTTGCTACGGATATAATGCCATCCGCAAGATCCGGATCACCCAGACCGCACCGACCGGCTTCGCCGAAGGTGCGGCGAGCTTTGATCCGAAACCCGCGCCAGCGACCACACCTCCAACGGTGTCCGCCGAAAAGAAACAGGCAATCGATAGCGAGGTCGCGGACGTAGCAGACCCCGACCTCAGAAAAGCCCTGTCCCTGCTGGGGACAAATGTGCTGACCCATCCGAAAAAATACAAAGGTAACTAGAATGTTCAAAAAACTCGCCCTGATATCGGCACTTGTCGCCACGGTGGCGCTAGGCGGCTACCTGTGGAAACCTTCCGGAACGGAAATCGCCGGTTCCACGTTGATATCCGCTGCCTTCGCACAGGAAACAACAGCGACCACGTCAGAGGCCGAACCGGCCGAGGTCATCGACATGTCATTAGGTAACCCCGATGCCAAGGTGACACTGATTGAATACGCCTCTTACACCTGCATCCACTGCGCCAATTTCCACAACAATTCCTGGGACCAGCTCAAGGCCGATTTCATTGACACCGGCAAGATCAAGTTCGTCTATCGCGAAGTCTATTTCGACCGGTTCGGACTATGGGCCGGCATGCTCGCACGCTGTCAGGGTCCCGAGAAGTATTTCGGCATTACCGACCTGCTGTTCGAGCGTCGCGACGACTGGCTGCTGAAAAGCGACGCAGAGATCGCCGAGGGTCTGCGCAAGATGGGCCGGATCGCGGGCATGACCGACGAGACGATCAATTCCTGTCTGGCGGATGGCGGCAAGGCGCAGGCATTGGTGGCCGAGTATCAGAAGAACAAGGAGGCCGACGGCGTCGAGTCGACACCGAGCTTTCTGATCAATGGCAAGAATGTCAGCAATCCGGGCTACTCCGCGCTGAAAGAATTGATCGAAAAAGAACTAGAAGGGTAAGCCGAAGCCGGCATTGCGGGGCCAAGCCTGACGGCGTTGTTTAAATGCCGCCGTCAGGACGGAAACAGCCCTTCGAGCATTTGCGTCAATGCGGTGTCGTCCTCGATTGTGAGCCGCACCGGCAAGGTCAGCACTTTCTGCTGGAAGGAATAGGGCAGCCGAACGGCATCTTTTTCTGTCGTGACCAATTGCAGGCGCTTTTCGGACGCCTCGGACTCCATGCGCCGCAACAGCGTTTCGGGCAGCGGCTGGTGGTCGTCGAAGCTGTGCGTCTGCACGACCTCGGCCCCGACATCGCGCAGCGTCGCATAGAATTTTTCCGGCCGGCCGATCCCGGCAAAGGCCAGCACCCGCAGACTCTGCCAGTCCATACCGGTTTCCAGCGGTTCTAGCGTCCCGCCGATGCAAGGCTTGCCACCGGTTTCCGGCCAACTGGCGAAAAATCCGGCGCGGTCCGCCTCTTTGCCGATCGCCAAAACGATGTCGGCACGGTCGATGCCCTGGCCCACCGGCTCCCGCAACGGACCGGCGGGTGCGACGCGGCCATTACCGAATCCGGTCGCGGCGTCGGCAACCAGAATAGTCAGGTCCTTGGCCAGAGCCGAATTCTGCATCCCGTCATCCAGCACCAGCACGTCGGCGCCGTCAGCCACCGCCGCCAGAGCGCCCGCCATGCGGTCGCGCGCCACCCAGGTCGGCGCGAAGGCCGCCAGCAGCAGCGGTTCGTCCCCAACGGCAGAGGCTCTGTGTCGCAAGGCATCGACCCGCAACGGTCCGGATACCTTGCCGCCATAACCGCGCGAAACAATATGGGGCTTCCTGCCCATGGCCTGCAGGCGCATGACGATTTCGATTACCGTTGGCGTCTTGCCGGTTCCGCCGATATTGATGTTGCCCACACAGATCACCGGAATACGCAGGCGGTGCTTTGCGCCCTTCCGCCACCTGCGGCGCGCCTCGAAATTCCACAGCGCCGACAGCGGCGACAGCAACAGCGCGGCCAGTCCCGGCCTGTTGCGCGGATTGTTCCAGAAAGAGGGAGCTCTCATTGCGTGTGACCTTTCACGTTTAAGCACCCGAGTATATCCAGTTCGACCTGCCGGATCACCTCTGCGCCTTCGGATTCTATCTGCCATGCCGCATGCGCCATATTGGCCGCCCTGTCAGGAATCAATACTTCACAGACTGCCTCGGCCAGCGACTTCGCCGAAGTGACCTCGACGGCTCCGCCAGCCGCCGTCAATTTCGCATATTCCGGTTTGTGCATCGCCACAAATGGTCCGTGCAAGATCGCCGACCCGAGTCCCGCCGCCAGCATCGGATCAGTCCCGCCGCCACGCGTCAGGGAATTGCCCAGAAACGCCACCGGAGCGATGCGCAGCCACATGCCGAGTTCGTTGTCGGTGTCCTCCAGAACGATCTGTGTTTCATAGACCGGTTCCTGACCGCGGGACCGGACAGCTATATTCCAGTTTCCTTTGGCCAACCGGGCGCTGAAGCGCTCGATTTCTCGTTGGTTCGCGGGTCGCAGCACCAGCAGCAACCGATGCGTCAGGCGGGCCGCATCACGATAGGCTTCGAGAACGGTTGCCAATTCGTCCGGCCGGACTCCGAAGGCGAGCCAGACCGGCCGGCTGCCGATCGCGCGCCCCAATTGATTGCGAAGCACTTCGTCAAAGGGCAATACCGGCGGCAGGGTCGTCAGCTGGCCAGCGTCATGCACGCGGTCTTCGGACAGCCCGAATTTCAGAAGCCCCTGATAGGAGGATTCATCTAAAGCGTAGACCGAGCCGAACTGCTCCATCAACTGCCGCAGCGACCTGCGGACAACGCGCGCGCGCCGCCAGATATTTTTCGGGAATGTCACATTTACGTTGATCAGGTGAATACCGCGGGCAACCGTCGCTTCGATCAGGTGTGGCGAATAGGAACTGCCGTTCCAGAGGCAGACGTCGGGGCGGCTTCGGTCAAGAAACCGCCGGACCGCCGCCGGGTCTTCGGACGGGCATTTGCCGATCGCGACACCCTCGGGGAACTTTTGCCCGAACGCCTTGTCCGAAACCAGCTCCCGCGATGTCAGTAAAAATTCGAGTTCGTCCGCCTCGTCGCGCAACCGGTGCAGCAATCCCGCCAGATGCTCCAATTCTTCCGCACTGTCGGCATGGCACCAGAGTAGCGGAGGCCCGCCCCGTTCCTTCGGACGGACCGGAAGGGTATCGTCCTCTGTCTCGTCTGCCTCCCGTCCGGGAGGCAGACGTCTTTTCGGAAACGGCAGCCACCGCCGCAGGGTCCGGAGAATGTTATACCCGCTCGCTGTGCGTTCGGAATCCGGCATGCTTGTGGGTTCAGCCCAGCTCTTCGGTCGAGCTGGCCGCGCTTTCCTCATCCCGCAACCTGTGCAGGTGGGCGATAAAATACCGCATATGGGCATTGTCCACGGACTGTTGCGCGGCGCTCTTCCATGCGTCGAAGGCCGCCGCGTAATTTGGATAGATACCCACGATATCGATCTTGTCGACGTCCCTGAAAACCTTGGTCTTGGGGTCTTTCAATTCGCCTCCGAATACCAGGTGAAGTCTTTGCGGCATGGAATGTCCTTTCGTCAGAATTGCTTGCCTGACTCCGTATTTAACGAAAGCCTTACAGATGCGCCATAAGTCTTTGGTGCAATCTCGGCGCGGCTGCCAGCATTCCATCCATCCGCGGTACATCCTGGTTGAAAACAGGACGCGCGCCGGTGCGTGTCGTGGCTACTGCGCCCGCCTCTTCGCAGATCAGGACACCGGCGGCGACATCCCATTCCCAGGTGTGGCGCAGCGTCACCATGCCGTCGAACCGGCCCTGCGCGACAAGGCACATGCGGTAGGCGAGCGAGGATCTGAAATGACGCTCCACCGGCGGAGGCGGACCGGACCACAGCCCGCTTCGAAATTGCGATTCGGAGGCAAGAACCCGCGCGCCCTCGAAGGCATCCGCGTCGGACGCTGAAATCGGCTCGCCGTTCAGAAAGGCACCCTTGCCCAGCGCCGCCTCGTAGGTCAGCCCGCGCGCCGGCAGGTGCACCACACCGGCGGTGATTGCGCCACCCTCGGAAATCGCGAGCGAATGGGAAAAATTCTGGTTACCGTTGATGAAAGATTTCGTCCCGTCGATCGGATCGACCACGAAAACCCTGTCGCGGGTCAGGCGGTCGGCATCATCCTCGGTTTCCTCGGACAGCCATCCCGCATCGGGGTGCGCACCGAGCAATCTGGCGTGCAGCATGCGGTCGATCTCCAGATCGGCCTCGGTAACCGGTCCCTGGTCGTCGTCCTTTTCCCAGGTGTGCGGCTTTTGCCCGAAATGCTTCATGGCGATCCGGCCCGCTTCCAGCGCGGCCTCTCGCAAAAGGTCCAGATCACTTACCGGCAATGGTCAAACCTTCCACCAGAAGGCTGGGCACGACACGAGACAGGTAGGTCCGCGCGTCGTTTGCCGCTGTCATCCGCAACAGGAAATCGCGCAGGTTACCGGCAACAGTGCATTCGTTGACCGGGCCGGTAATCTCGCCGTTTTCCACCCAGAAGCCCGAGGCCCCGCGGGAATAGTCGCCCGTTGTCGGGTTGATCGTGGATCCGATCATCGAGGTGATGATCAGGCCGGTGCCCATATCGGCAATCAGGTCGTCACGGCTACGGTCCGACTGCGTCAGCGCCAGATTTCCGACCGAAGGCGACGGTGGCCCGCCGACCCCGCGCGAAGCGTTGCCGGTGCTTTCCAGCCCCAGCTTGCGCGCGGTCGCCAGATCCAGAGTCCAGCTTTGCAGGATACCATCCTTGACGATGGCGCGCTTGTGCACCGGCAGGCCCTCGGCATCGAACGGCCGCGAGCCGGAAACTTTCGGGCGGAACGGATCCTCGATCAGTTCCATGCCTGCGGGCAGGACCTGTTTGCCCATGGCGTCGCGCAACCAGCTGGATCCGCGCACGATGGACGATCCGTTGATCGCCGCGACCAGATGTCCGATCAGCGACGAAGATATACGTTCGTCAAACAATACCGGATAGGCGCCCGTCGGCGGACGCGTCGCGCCGTGGCGGTCCACGGCCCGCTGACCGGCCTGCTGGCCGATACTGTGCGGGCTGGGCAGGTCAGCGGCATGGCTGCGCGATTCGCCGGCATAGTCGCGCTCCATCCCGGAGCCTTCGCCAGAGATGGCGACGCATGAAACCGAGGTCGACGTCCTGCGGTAACCGCCTTCGAAACCGTTGCTGGCCGCCAGAAAGATCGATGTGTCGCTGTAACCCGCGCCCGCGCCCTGCACCTGGCTGACACCGTGGACCGCCAGTGCCGCCGCCTCGGCCTGCAATGCGGCCTCTTGCAGGGCATCCGGCTCAGGGGCCGCGGAGGAATCGTACAGGTCCAGCCCCGCGATGTCCCAATTCTGCGCAAGTTGCAACGGATCAGCCAGCCCGCAACACGGGTCCTCCGGCGCGACACTGGCCATCAGGACCGCGCGCTCCGCCATCTCGGCAATGGCGTCTCCGGACAGATCGGAGATCGAAACCGTGGCCTGCCGCCGGCCCTTGAACACCCGTAGTCCGAGGTCGGCGCCTTCGGACCGTTCGGCGTGTTCCAGCGCTCCGGCGCGCACCTCGATCGACACGGAAGCGCCATCGACGATCAGCGCATCCGCGGCATCGGCGCCTGCGCGTTTTGCGGCTTGCAGCACCTGCTGCGCAATATCTTGCAGATTTCGTGTCATAAGTTGTCTCCTGCCACTGAAATAAGGCCTGCCCGCCCCGCCGACAACCATGTAATCGATCCGTGACAGTGGCAATTATTGCCACAGCCCGGCCAGCGAAATGCGCGGCGGCAGTTTACAACACGGCTGGATGTGTCATCTTTGTCCCAAAGGGATCAGAAACGTAGGAAATAAAATATGTCATCAGTCAAAGGCAAGTCCGTCCTGATTACCGGCGCATCGCGCGGCATCGGCGAGTCGGCGGCGCGAGAGTTCGCGGCGCAGGGCGCCAAGGTTGTTCTGACGGCGCGCAGTGGAACCGACATCGCGCGCATCGCAAAGGAAATCGCCAGCGCCGGCGGCACTGCCGAGTATCTGGCAACCGATGTCACCGACATCGACCAGATGACAGCCGCCGCCGATCTTGCGGTATCGAAATTCGGCAGGCTCGACGTGCTGATCAACAACGCCGGCATCATCGAGCCGATCGACCGTCTGGAAGATGCCGATCCGGCAGAATGGGGCCGGCTGATCGACATCAACGTCAAGGGCGTGTTTCACGGCATTCATGCAGCCCTGCCGCGGATGAAGGCGGTCAACGGCGGCACGATCATCACAATCGGGTCCGGGGCCGCGACCTCGGCGCTCGAGGGCTGGAGCGCCTATTGTACTTCGAAGGCCGCGGTACACCATCTGAACCGCACGCTTTACGAGGAAGAGGCCGAACACGGCATCCGCGCAATGGTCCTGTCGCCCGGCACGGTTGCCACCGACATGCAGGTCGCAATCCGTGACAGCGGCGTCAATCCGGTCAGCCGTCTGGATTGGTCCAGCCACATTTCACCGGAATGGGTCGCGAAAGCGCTGGTTTGGATGTGCGACAAGGACGCTGACGGATGGAACGGCAGCGTCGTTTCCCTGCGCGAGCCGGATATCCGCAAGCGGATCGGACTTGTGCGCTAGAACGCCGCCTATTCCAGCGGCAGGGCCGTCGTCGCCTTGACTTCTTCCATCACGAAACTTGCCGAGACGTCGGACAGTTCAATACGGCTGGTCAGTCGCTTGTAGAGCCGGTCGTATTCCGCCATGTCCGCCACCCGTGCGTGCAGCAGGTAATCCAAATCGCCCGACATGCGATAGGCGCCGACTATCTCCGGCGTCACCTCGATTGCGCGGGCGAACTTCTCCAGCCAGCCCGCGTCATGGTGCTGGGTGCGTATCTGGATGAAGACAGAGAGGCTCAGGTCAAGTTTGTCGGGATCAAGAAGCGCCACGCGCTTCTTGATCACGCCGCTCGATTCCAGCTGTTTGACCCGCCGCCAGCAGGCGTTTCGCGACAGCCCCACCGACTCGCCCAGCGCATCAAGGCTGACATCGGCATCACGCTGCAATTGCGCGAGAATTTTGCGGTCTATGGGATCAAGTTGCGTCATATTGTGATGTTATGAGAATATTTCACAATTTTAAAGAGGAAAGACGCAATATTTGGGACGCATTTGCAGTGCCGGAATGATATTTTCGTCGAAATCGTTATTTACACCAAGAGGACACCAAAATGATCAAAGCACTGTTTCTGGACCACCCGGGCACCGTAGATGAAACCTACTTGCAGCACTTTGTCTTTGCGATGAGCTTTGCCGGATGGTTCTTCCTCGCCGGCGCGGCTGCTTTCATTCATGCGCTGGTTCCAGCGCTTTTTGAAACCACGGCCAGCCGCATCCTGAACAAACTGAATCACAAGATCACCACCCGCCACTAGTGCACGCACTGCGGCAGGCGTCGATTATCGCGAAATGCGCTGGTCGGGGTGGACCGAGGCTCCGAGTATATGGTCGGAACCGTGGATAACATGGCTGGCCCGCCCCACGATCAGCGGATCGGGCGGGGTAGCGACATCCAGGTTCTTGTTCGGGTAGTCCAGCGTTGACAGAAAATGCCGCATGCAATTGAGCCGCGCGCGTTTCTTGTCGTTCGACTTGATGATCGTCCATGGCGCATCGGCGGTATCGGTATAGAAGAACATCGCCTCTTTCGCCTCGGTGTAATCATCCCACTTGTCGAGGCTGGCAACATCCACCGGTGACAATTTCCAGCGTTTCAGCGGATCGTTTTCGCGGCTGTCGAAACGGGCTTTCTGTTCGTTCCGCGTGACCGAGAACCAGTATTTATAAAGATGTATGCCCGAGCGCACCAGCATCCGCTCGATCTCCGGTGCCTGGCGCATGAATTCCAGGTATTCCGCGGGTGAACAAAACCCCATGACCCGCTCAACGCCGGCGCGGTTGTACCAGCTGCGGTCGTAGAAAACCATTTCACCGCGCGTCGGCAGGTTCTCGACATAGCGCTGAAAGAACCATTGGCCCTTTTCGGTATCCGTGGGCTTGTTCAGGGCCACGACCCTGGCCTCGCGCGGGTTCAGATGTTCCATGAAGCGTTTTATCGTACCGCCCTTGCCTGCGGCATCGCGACCTTCAAACAGCAGAACAAATTTCTGGCCGGTATCGGCTACCCATTTCTGGACTTTCAGCAACTCTGCCTGCAACTGTGCTTTTTCCGCCTCGTACTGCTTTTTGCCGTACTTCCGGGAATAGGGAAATTTGCCGGTTTCGAATGCCTGCCGAATCTTGTCCGGCGTCACGGTGGGAAAAACTGCGGGAGTTGGAGAGGTGTCCGGTGTCGCGACCGGTCCGGTTTTTGGATGAGCGGACGTCTTCATTAAATGGCTCCCATTTATTTTGGCTAATAACTTATTAATAAAATCGAATGCCCCGTTTTCAAGGGAAAGCCGCCATTAAAATAATTTGGCGGCTATTTCCGACACAACATCGCGATCCGGATAAAAGTACGCTCCAGCAATGCCATTGCTGGGGCTTGCTGCGACGACCGGAGCGCAAGATCGGTGTCCATTAATTCGGACAGAGCCTTTTCCAGCCGCGCAACGCCCAATCTGCGGGCTTGCCGCACCATGCGGTCCTTACGCGGGCCGAAAACCGGCGGGCGGGCTCGGGACAGGGCGGCATCCGGCCCCTGATTGTCGCTGGCTGCGGCATGCAACGTGCGGAAATGACGGCTGGCGATAATACAGAGCGTCGTCGGATTGACACCTTGACCGGACAAGCGCTTGAGCATCATGGCGAGGTCATGCGCTTCGCCATCTGCCATAAGATTTACTGCATCGTCGATGCCCGCCTCAGATGTGGCAGGCGCGCAAGCCATCAGGTCGGACACGCTCAGCGGCTGGTCGTCGCCGATTTTATAGAGCGAGAGCTTTTCCACCGTCTGGCTGAAATCTCCCGGATCAAGATCACGTGACAGCGCCAGCAGGCCCGCCATGGCATCCGGCGATATATTGGTCAAACCGGCGTCCGACAGGGATTTATCAACCTCGCCGCGACTGGGCGGATCGTCGTAGATGCCGATGGACATCGTCGTCCGTCCGGCCTCGAAAAGCTTGCGCAGTTTCGATCGCGCATTGAGCGACCCGGCAACAACAACCAGCGAGGCGTCTCCCGCCTGCCAGTCCTTCAGCGCGGCTTCCAGAAGCGGCGCGACGGTATCGGTGGCATCCTCGACAAAGACGACGCGGTGCCCCGGAAAGAACCCCTGCGCCTTCATCCCGTCCAGCACCGCGGCCGGGTCCTTGCGCAGATCGGCGGCGGCAATACGGGTCAGTCGCATTTCCTCTTCGCCATTCTCGCCGACCAGCGCCTTGATCACCTGCTGGCGGCGCAGGGCGACGCGCATGGCATCCTGCCCGTAGATCAGAAGGCCGGAATGTGCCGGGTCGGGTTTCGCGAAATAGGCAGTTGCACTCGCCGCAGCCAGTTTCATGCGGCCCAGTCCTGCGCGGTGATCGACAGGCGCGCAACCATCAGGTCTGCCAGCGAACGGACAAGCCGGATATTGGCGGCGCGTTCGGCCACAGTCGTGGGATAGGTGTCCGAGGTGGCGCTATAGGCAGTCAGCGACTTCACCGTGTCACGGAACAACAGGGCGTTGGTCGTACGGTCGGTAACGGAATATTTCGCCACACCGGTCAGGTTGTAGCGGATGACATCCTTGGTTTCGTTGACCACCAGATCGCGCGATTCGATATCCAGGTCGAATGTGAGACGATAGCGCGCATCGGGCGCGGCCATACCCAGCCGTTCGATCAGACGTTCGCGCAGTTCGAAGCCGAATCGGCCTTCGACAACTGTAAACGTCATCTGGTTGAACAGGCCCGACGCGGCGCCACCCTGTTTGTAAACCGGCGTGAAGCCACAGGCCGACAGCAGGCCGAGGCCCGCGCCGCCTAGAAATGTTCTTCGGTTACACAACCACATTGACGATCCGTCCGGGAACCACGATCAGCTTCTTCGGCGCGGCCCCTGCCAGCGCCTTCTGAACACTCTTGTTCGCCAGCACCAGTTTTTCAACCTCTTCCTTGGACAGATTGCGGTCCACGACGATCTCGTCGCGGCGTTTGCCGTTGATCTGGATCGGCAGGGTGACGCTGTCATCGATCAGCATCGCGGGATCGACCTCTGGCCAGGGCGCTTGCGATACCAGCCCGTCGCCGCCGGTTTCGGCCCAGATTTCCTCGGCCAGATGCGGCACCATGGGGCTGAGCAGCTGGGCCATGGCCCGCATGGCCTCGGTCTTGGCAGACTTGCCCGCGTCCGACTTCTGCAGGACGTTGGTGAATTCATAGAGCTTGGCTACGGATTTGTTGAAGGCAAAACCCTCGATACCCTTGGTGACCTCGTCCACGGCGCGGTGGATCTGCTTTTCCAGTTCCAGCGCCGCGGCATCGGTTCCGGCATCTTCCGGCATTTCGCCGATTTCAACCGTCAGCCGCCACAGGCGCTGCAAGTGCCGCCATGCGGCTTCGGCGCCCGATGCGGTCCATTCCACGTCGCGTTCAGGCGGGCTGTCGGACATGACGAACCAGCGCGCGGTGTCGGCGCCGTACTGGTCGATGATGTCTTCGGGGTCGACGACGTTCTTTTTTGACTTCGACATCTTGATCGAAGGGCCGACCGTCACCGGACGCCCATCCAGAGTTTCATAGCCGCCGCCCGCAGGCCGCACCTCGTCCGGCATCAGCCATTTGCCGTCCGGTGATTTGTACGTCTCGTGGCAGACCATGCCCTGAGTGAACAGCGCGTTGAACGGCTCGATGGCCTTTTTCGGCAGATGGCCGGTGGCGTTCATGGCGCGGGCGAAGAAGCGCGAATAAAGCAGGTGCAGGATCGCGTGCTCGACGCCGCCGATATACTGGTCGACATTCATCCAGTAATCGACCTCGCCCGGAACCGTCGGCGTGGTGGCGTGCGGCGCGGTGAAGCGGGCGTAATACCAGCTGCTGTCCACGAAGGTGTCCATCGTGTCGGTTTCGCGTTTCGACGGCTCTCCGCAAGCGGGGCAGGCCACGTCGCGCCACGTCGGGTGGCGGTCCAGCGGGTTGCCCGGACGGTCGAATGTGACGTCCTTTGGCAGTTCAACCGGCAGGTTGACCTTCTTTTCGGGCACCACGCCGCATTTCGGGCAATGCACGACGGGGATCGGGCAGCCCCAATAACGCTGGCGCGAAACGCCCCAGTCGCGCAGGCGGTATTGCGTCGTCGCCTCGCCCGCACCCCTTGAGTGGATGCGATTGATCACTTCGGCTTTGGCTTCCTCGATCGACATGTTGTCAA
>JAHEFH010000173.1 GCA_024640245.1 Paracoccaceae bacterium
CAAGCAAAGAGCCCGTTACGCGAGGTGCTTGGTTTCATCACACGGCTGGCGACCCTTGTGCCCAAGCCGCGGGGCAATCTGATCTTTCCTTCGGCTCAAGGACAAGCTTCGTCCTTTCTCATTGCCTTCTCTCACCCCGCAAGGTCGGATTTTGAAGCCATAACGGTCGGAGAGATTCAAGTATCGGGGGGGCCGAGCGTTTGCGCGCCTGACCAAGTGTTACTTGCGTTGGGATGAATCAATCTCCACCAGACTAATCTTGAGCTGTCCGTTCTGGTCAAGAACGCGGAGGATATCGCCATCGGTTATCGAGACCACCTTGAAGGTGTATGACGTATCGGCGTCGCCGATCGGGCGAAGCACGGATAGCGCAGCCTGACCAACAGGGCAAACGCCAGCCCTCCGGACATCAGCTACTGCACAGGCCCCGATCGGCGGATATCCAGGCCCACTCCCTTTAATGGCAATCTTGGACGTCCGATGACGCACATCATTGCAGAAAATTCCCGGGCTGATCATTCTCAAAGCGCCATGACCAATCGGAGGGTGGGTTCATGTCACACGGCGATATTCGATTCCGGCGGTTGTCACACTTTCTTGCTTTGGCAGTCAACATGGTCTTCGCGGCGCTTTTGTTGATTCCGCTGACTGCTTCTGAAACGGTATTTGGAACAGAGGGATACAGCTCTAGAGAGTCTCTGATCGAAGGCATGAGCTTCCTGCGATGAAGTCATGGATTTAGGTATGAACCAATGAACAAAGACAAAATGATCCGTGCTGGCCATCCGAACTTGCACTTTCGATTAGCATGCTGGCTGATAATATTCACAGCATTGTTTGGTTGCAAATTGGAATCAAGCGCCAAAATAGTGAACCAAGGAATGGGTACAGACGTCACATTTACCCTAACGTCCGATCGATGGTCGCAATGGTTGGCAGAGAATGAAAAGGAATACCCGATTCCGCTGTGGCGGATTAGTGAGTCGGGAGACGTGATTGAGGAATTTGGATTCCTTTTCGATGATGGTAGAGAAGCCGATATGGCCAAGTTGGATGGAACATATTCCGTTGGGTTTACATTTAACGAAAGCTTGTCAAGGGTACTGAAATTTCGTGCCGGTTATGACGCGGCGAATCCAAAAACATGGAGCAACAGCCTAACCTTAAAGATTCAGCCACCAGAAGTGGACGTAAATTATTTTAGCCAAATTGCCTTCGGAGAAGAATTTGGCGGAGGAGAAGACGTCATTCAAAAATGGCGTCAGAATTTGAGAATCCAATACTTTGGCGCGCCCACTGCAATTGACTTGATCCAATTGGACATTGTCATCAACGAACTAAATGAATTGATCGGCCATTCAATAAAACTGGAGATTGTAAACGAAAATCCAAATGTCACGATATATTTTATCCCAGCATCGAAATTCCGTAAGTACGAAAAAAATTACGTAGCAAATAACCTCGGATTTTTTTGGGAAGAAGTAGATTCAGAGGGAATCTATGCAGTCAATATCTTAATTTCTACCACAGGAGTGACACAATCGGAACGCTCGCACCTGCTCAGGGAAGAATTGACCCAAAGCTTGGGGTTGATGAGAGATTCCTATGATTACCCTCAAAGTATTTTTTATCAGGGCTGGACCGCCACCTCCGAATTTACGGATTTGGATCGCAATCTGATCTCGATCTTGTACCGGGAGGACATCACCCACGGAATGACCCGAGATGAAGCTTTTTCCCAATTGGGGGTACCGAGTACAGGGGGTCGTTCGCGATAGAAAGCTAGAGTCGGGCACAGAAAAAATGCCACTATCCAAGGAGTGGGAAATCTTGATAAATGATGTAGCCAAGAGCAGATCTGGTATAGCGCACTTTAAACAATCCGACAGTATTGAAACTCATAAGATTTGCTTCCGATGGGATAGAAATGGTCAGTCGACCAGCCGTCGGTATTGTCGTACAAACGTCATCAGATCGGGGAATACTGGGAGAACGCGTTTGCAAGCATCACACCCGCCAGCGGCTCGCTTTGCGGGCGCGGGCCGTTTTGCTGGCTTCGCAAGGCGTGGCTGACAGCGAGATCGCCACTGAGCTTGGAATCACGCGGCCCACGCTATTGGATCGGCGCGAGCGCTTTGCCGAGGCAAGCGTGAACGCCCTGATTGGTATTCGACCCGGCCGAGGGCGCAAACCGGAAATCAGTGGGGACAGGATTGAGACGATCGTGAAGGCGACGTTGCATACCAAGCCGCAAGGGGGATGCACCGGAATTGTGTAAGGGGTTGGCGAACTACGGGATTGACGGCGGGGCGAGCTTGAGGTTTTTCTGTTTGAGGGTGTGGGGCAGCAGGGCGAGAATGTCCTCGTTGGTCTTCGCCCGCAGATAGTTTTCGAACAGATAGTTCAGATATGCCCAGGGCTCCAGCCCATTGACCTTGGCCGTTTCCACCAGGGAGAAGAGCAGCGCACTGGCGTGCGCCCCGCGGGGGCTGCCACGCAAACTTCTGCACAGAGACAGTAAGCTGCCGTTCAAAACTGCCTTCCGATCCCTCGTCCAACCACCGGAGCTGGCCGTTTCCGGCCCGTTGGTGAGGCGCATGACACCCAGGTTCGACAGTTACGTGCGTAAGAGTCTGATTTAATTGGCATCAGTTTCGAAAAATTGTACTACACGGCCTGTTGCAGGCGCTTGTGAGTCGGGGCCTCCACCTCAAGCACCTCGAACCATTCCAGCTGCTCGGGCTTGAGCGTGGTCGGCCCACGCAGCCGCTTGCCGGTGCCAAGGCGCACCTCGTGGTATTGAATCCGTTTCAGTTGCTCCAGCAGGGCCAGCGGCGTGAGGTCGGGCCGGTTGGCCCGTAGCCGCAGGCGCATGACTCGATGGATCACCAGCGCCAGGAAACAGATGAAGGTGTGCGCCCGGATGCGATCGGGCAGACGGTGATAGCAGGGCGCGATCTCGATCTCGGACTTCAGCACCCGGAAGCCGCGCTCGATATCGGCAAGCGCCTTGTATCGCTGCACCACGCCCGCGGTGTCCAGGTCCGCTTTGGGCACGTTGGTGATCAGCACCAGCTTGCCATCGCGCTGCCAGGCCTCCCGGTAGGCCTTGAGGTTGAACGACCAACTGAACAGCGCCGCCTCGGCGTCGACCTGCAGGATGCGCGAGAGCCGGCGCTCGGCCACGGCCTGATGGAATCTGAGCTTGGCGCCATGATCGGTCAGCGACCGACCGCGGGCGCGCTCACCAGCGTCCTGGGCGTCGAGCTTGGATCTGAGCTCATCGGACAAGGCACACAGACCGCGCAGCTGTTGCTGGCGCGCACGGTGCATTTGGGTGGCGGTCTCCGGATCATGGGCCACCACCAGCCGTCGGCCGTGTTCCAGTTCGGCCTCGATGAGCGCCTCTTGTCCCGTGGTGCGGCTTGCCTGGACCAGCTGCGGATGCAGCGTGCCGATCACCTTCGTCATCTGCGTATAACGCCGGGCCGGCACGGCGACGATATACTCCACCGCCCGCCCGCCGGGGAGCTTGAGTTGCTCCAGGATCTGCAGGTTGTCTTCGGTGAGCAGCCCCCGGTCGGCAACCAGGATCAGACGACGCAGCGCAAAACGCGCAACCAACCCTTCGACAATGCCCCTGACCGTCTCCGGCTCACTGACATTGCCCTCGAACACATCGTGGGTGATGGGCAGCCCGTCGGCGGTTTGTACCACCCCGACCACAAACTGCCGTTCGGTGCCGGCATGGGCCTTGGCCTTGCCCCAAGCCCGCAGATCCCGCTCGAGCACGCCCTCGGCCGACACCCCGACCGTGGTCAGATCGTAGAACACCACCTCCAGCTCATCGTCAAACAGCGGCAGCAACGTGCCCACCAGCTGCGCCTCCAGAGCGTCCTTGTGCTTGATCAACGCATCCATCGCCCGCAGCAGGTTCTGGTGCGTGACCTGCTCGCGGTCGATGCCGGGTAAGTACACCGTCTCCAGCCAGCGCAGCAGACCCAGCTTCGAGCGCGGGTCCGACAAGCGGTTGATCACCATCACCCGTACTAGCTGCTCCACATCGATGCGCTGGCGCCCGCGGACCGCGCGGGCAATGGTTTGGGCGAACTTGAGTTGCTGCCAGATCTGGGTGATGGCCCACACATCGCCAAGCTCCAGCGCCGGGGCAAAGCGGGTGTTATCGGCATCCACGCCGCCGGTCAGCGCCTCCAGCGTGGGGCGCTCGGTGACGCGCAGCAGGCCGTTGATGATGCCGTCGAGGTCGGTCTCGGTCAGCTGTTCCAGGCGCCCGAGGTTGGCGACGTGGCGTTGTTTGGGGCGGCCGGAGTCGGGGTCGCGGAAGGCCTCCACGATCTGGAGGTAGCGTCGGGGTCCGGAGCGGGTGACTTTGACGAACACGCCATTACTTTAGATTACCTCATACCAAAACATCAAGAATAAGGTTATCCACAAGCGTGCCATTACACATCAATCCACTCAAACCCACCAAAACCGACCATAAGTGTTTGATTCACAGTCAAGCCAAGCCGGCAGATGGGCCGAATTGTGGATAACTCTGTCGAACTTGGGATGACACGCAGCCCGCAATCTTCCCAAGTTCCGCAGCTAATGACGCAAGTCTTTGATTAATGGGCCGCTGCATGGCCAAAAATGACACAACGCGCCTATCTTGGTGGCTTTGGCGCAGGGATGTCGAGCTGCTCGAAGAGCTCCAGTTGGGTGGCGGTC
>JAHEFH010000058.1 GCA_024640245.1 Paracoccaceae bacterium
GCGACGGGCAAAGAGGAGAAACGAAATGTCAAAACTAACAAGCAAAGTCGCGGCGGGTTTCCTTACGGGAGCATTGGCGGCTTTTGTCATTTTGCCGGAACCGGTGAATGCGCGGGAGCCAAGCTGCGAGAAAGAAGCCGTTGATATCTATTCAGGTCTGGAGGACAAGGTTGTCGAGGTTTTTGCCATTGGCATCAATCCATTCAGGGTCAGCGGGCGGGTCAAATTAGGGAGCGGAACCGGCTTTCTGATATCAGATGGCTATATCGTGACAAATTTTCATGTCATCGCCGGGGCTCAAGATATCGCGGTTTTTGCCGAGGACGCCCCGATTTATTTCGATATCGTCGGGGTTGACCCATCTTTGGATATCGCCGTTTTGCGTCCATGGGCCCCGATCGGTGACAAGCCGGGCATTCCGATGGCCGAGGGTGCGGTCGAGATCGGCCAGAAGGCCTACGCGATCGGATTTCCATTTCACCTCGGGAAAACACTTTCTGCCGGCATCGTTTCCGGGGATAGCCGCGTCTTGCCAATGACAACATCAAGTTGGCTTTCGCCCTTCATACAAACGGATGCCGCCATCAGCCCGGGCAATTCAGGGGGCCCTTTGGTGGACTCCTGCGGTCGCCTAATCGGAATGGTCACGGCTGCAATCAGTGCGTCAGGTGCAGAAAACCTTGGCTTCGCAGTTCCTGTCTCGGTGCTTCAACCCGTGCTGAAGGAAATTATAGAGACGGGCAAGGTCTCCCGTCCCTGGCACGGCCTTTATGGCCAAATCGCTACACCTCCGATCCTGCTGATGCTTGGCATTCGGGAAGAGGACTGGGAAGATATGACGGGCTTTCTGGTGGAGACGGTCGAACCCGGCAGTGCCGCGGACCGTGCGGGACTGAGAGGCGGCACATGGCCGGTAATGTGGGGTGGACAGGAAATATTGCTCGGAGGGGACATCATCACCCATGTGAATGGTGTCAGGATTACAAGCCGGGACGAGGCGCTGTCGATGACACTTGCTTTGAAGCCCGGCGACACAGTCAATATCGTCTACCTCAGAGACCGCGAAAAGACCGAAGTTTCTGTGGTGATTGAAGAGCGTCCCATCCTTTTCGAGGACATCAACATTTATAGACAGCATAGCAGGCCATAACGCGTAGGCCGATGCGGGCTACATTCAGGCGGATATCCGCCCCCTCAAAGTCCGGTGTGAAATCCTGGCGCTCGCGCCGCGCGTTCCACACCTCGGCCCCCTCCAACAACCATTCAATATGCCGTGCGTTTGCCACGGCTCGAAACCCCTTACCGCCAATTCCGACAGGTCAGGCGGCAAAAACAATGCTTAGCGCGGCGTTGACGCCGAAGGTATCGGGAATTCGGGGCTGGAGGTGAATTCCGTTCAATTTTAAGGTTTTCATAGGACTAATTCATTCTTATACATTTGTCTTGTCGTCCGAGAAAGGCGCGGGCAGTGGAGTGCTTGAATAAATGCTAGGTGAACGCACGAGAGAACTGGCCCTTCTGCTGGCCGGCGATATCCTGATCCTGATCGTGGCCTATCTGGCGACGCCCTTCGTGCGCTATCTACAGTGGCCGGACGCCGAGCAGTTCACACAATACCTCGAGCCGTTCATCCTTTTGTCCATGATCTGGATTTTCGTTTTTTATCTGGCCGGGCTCTACGGCAAGCACACGACCTTTCTGAAAAAGAGCCTTCTGGGGCGACTCGTGCGCACGCAGCTGATCAACCTGCTGGTTGGCGCGGTGTTCTTCTTCCTGCTGCCCGGCGGTTCCACGCCGCAGTGGATCCTGTCGATCTTTATGGTCATCTCGCTAGGCCTTCTGACCATTTGGCGGGTCTACCTGTTTCCGGGGCTCACGACAAAGACCCAGCTGAAGGCGCTGCTGCTGGCCGATGGCGTGGCGGCAAACGAACTGGTGTCCGAGGTGAACAGCAACCAGGAGCGCTATGGCTATTATTTCGCGCGTGTCATCACCGCCAAGGATATCGAGGAAGACAAGCATCTGATCCTGCATCTGATGAAATTCATCCGCGACGAGGATATCAAGGTCATCGTCGCCGACCTCGGCAGTCCGCACATCGAGGACCTGTTGCCGTCGATTTTCGATCACGCCTTCATGCGGTTCAACTTTTCATTCTTCGATTTCAACAAGGTCTACGAAGAGACATTCGACAGGGTGTCCTGCCGGTCGCTGAACCATGACTGGTTTCTGGCCAACGTGTCCCAGTCGCGGGCGCCGTTCTATGAAGCGTCCAAGCGGATTATCGACGTGGCTCTGGCCCTGATGCTGGCGGTGCCGAGTCTGGCGATCTTTCCCTTCGTGGCGCTGGCGATCAAGCTGGAGGACGGCGGGCCGGTGTTCTACAGGACCGAGCGCGTGGGCCGGTTCAACAAGGTGATCCGCCTGTACAAGTATCGCACCAAGAACGGCGCGGACAGCGGCGACAAGGCGCTGGAAAGCAAGCTGGTCGATACGCGGATAGGTGCATTCCTGCGCAAGAGCCGGATCGACGAGTTGCCGCAGCTGATCAACGTGCTGCGGGGCGATCTGTCCTTCATCGGGCCGCGGCCGGAAATGCCGGCGCTGGCCAAGGTTTATTCCGAGCAGATACCGTTCTATTCGACGCGGCATTTCATCAAGCCGGGCCTGTCTGGCTGGGCGCAGATCAATGAAAAGGACGCGCCGCGCGGCGGCATCGACCTGGAGCGCACCTCGAACAAGCTTTCATACGACCTGTTCTACCTCAAGCGCCACTCGCTGCTGCTGGATTTACAGACGGCCCTGCGCACCATCGTCACGCTGTTGGAACGAAGCGGCCGTTAAGGGGCGCTCAGAACCAGCGGCGGGTCGATTTCAGCAGCGCGCGGTAATCGTCACCGAATTTTTCCGTCAGATAAGCCTCTTCCCGCAGTACCACGCCCCAGTGTAGCGCCGCCCAGAGCAGCAGGCCGAGCGGTATGGCCCAGTCCAGCGAAAAGGCCAGCGCCAGACCGAACTGCAACAGGATCATGCCCAGATACATCGGGTTTCGAGTGAACCTGTAGGGGCCGCCGCGCACCACGGCAAGAGCCGGTCGTCGCGGGTCGGCGTTGGTCCTGGCCCGTTCAAAACACCGGTTGGCAGCCAGCGCCAGCCATCCGGCAAGGATCAGGAGCACCGTACCGGCAACCGCCGCCGATGCGCTGAAGCGTCCGGGCAGAAATCCGGGCGGTGCGAGCCATTCCAGAACTATCGCCAACGCCGGTGCCAACAGTGACAGGTAAGGCGGGTAGAACAGGATCTCGGGAGCATCGGGGTTTCGGTTCGTCAAGTGACCACAGCCTGGTTCGCGATTGCATCATCCTAGGCGGGGGCCGGAAGATTTGCAACGAATTGCGCTTTTCATCCGGCCCGCTTGCGGTAGGGTGCGGACGACGCAAAACGGAGGAATGCAATGGATTTGGGCATCAAAGGCAAGAAGGCACTGGTTTGTGCCGCATCCAAAGGGCTGGGATATGGCTGTGCCGGGCAACTGGCCGAGGCCGGTGTCGATCTGGTGATCTGCGCCCGGACAGACGGGCCTCTTCAGGAAGCGGCCGACCGGTTGCGCGGCTTTGGCGTGAAGGTTACGGCGGTGGCGTGTGATATCACCACGCAGGAGGGGCAGGCCGAGGTTCTGGCCGCAGCCGGCGATGTGGATATTCTGGTTACCAACGCGGGCGGCCCGCCTCCGGGTCTTTGGTCCGATTGGGATCGCGACGATTTCATCAAGGCGCTGGACGCCAATATGCTGACGCCGATCACCCTGATGAAGGCTGTTCTGCCCGGAATGATGGAGCGGGGCTGGGGAAGGATCGTCAACATCACCTCTCAGTCGGTCAAGGCGCCGATCCCAGCACTGGGCCTGTCGAATGCGGCCCGTACCGGGCTGACCGGCTATGTCGCGGGTACCGCACGGCAGGTGGCGGGCAAAGGCGTGACCATCAACAACCTTCTGCCCGGGATTCATGACACGGATCGCGCTACATCGCTGGACGGTGGCGTGATGAAGGCCAAGGGAATTTCGCGGGACGAGGCCCGCGCACAGCGCTTTGCCACTATTCCGGCAGGACGTTACGGTACGGCGGAAGAGTTCGGCGCGGCATGTGCCTTTCTGTGCTCGCAAAATGCGGGCTTCATCGTGGGGCAGAACATTCTGCTGGACGGCGGGGCTACCAACGCCACGATCTAGCGTGCGGCACACTGCCGGCCCGCCCGCGTGGCGGGCCGGAAAATAACGCCGACAGACACGCGGTTTCACTTTCCTGTCAAAGCCGTTTTCAGCGCTACCATTTCTATCAGGGACTGGTTACTCCGGTCTCAGGAAAAATGCGGGAGTGCGCGATGTCGTTGTTTTCAAGCCCTTGGGCGTTGGTGTTTTTTGTCGGGCTGATACTGGTAGCCAGCCTGTCGATGGTGCAACGCCGGACCACGGTGGCCGGATTTTACGAAGGCGCGGACAGCCACGGCGATGAACCGGGGCTCTGGACGCTGGTGCTGTCGCAGGTCACAACGTGGATATTCGCGCGTTCGCTGATGAATTCGGCCATTCTCGGCTATTTTTACGGTGTCGCCGGTACGCTGGCCTATATGGCCTACTACCTGAGTTTCCTGACCGGCGGATACATCATCGCGCGGTTGCGCGACGGCGGCGCGCGGTCGGTGCAGGACTGGCTGGGTACGCATTTCGGGGCCACCGGCCATATAACCTATAATATAGTGGTTGCCCTGCGGCTGTTGTCCGAAGTTTTCGCGAATCTGATCGTCGTGGGGATGATCTTCTCGGCGGCTTTTCCGGCGACCGACTGGGCCGGAACCGGAGCGATCGTGGTTCTGGCGGCGGTCGGTCTGGTCTATTCGGCTATGGGCGGTTTGCGGGCCAGCCTGCGCACCGACGTATTGCAAATGGCGGTGTTTCTGGTGGTCTTTGCCGTTGCACTGGTTGTGATGGTGACCGGACCGGAATTCAGTTTTTCCGCCGTGTTCAGCGCGCAGGGCGTGCATGAGCAAGGTGCGCGGCCGGGCTGGGTTCTGCTGGCAGTTGCGTTTTTGCAGGTGTTTTCCTATCCGGCGCATGACCCGGTGATGATGGACCGCGGCTTTATCGCGAACCGTGCGCGGACCAATGCGAGTTTTCTGCATGCCTTCTGGATTTCATCGCTTTGCATTTTCGGCTTTGGCATGTTCGGCATTCAGGCGGGACTGCAGGGGGCCGCTTACCAGAACGAGTTGCTGGGAACATGGGCGGTGATGTTCGGACCGACCGTCTATTTCCTGATCGCGGCCAGCCTGCTGGTCTCTGCCGTCTCGACGCTGGACAGCGCGCTGGCGTCATCTGCGCGGCTGGTGGTCGACGAGTTCCGGATCGTGCCGCGCACTGTCGGGAACGGTCGGATCGTCATGGTTGCCTTCATGGTCGGTGGCGCATTGCTGACGCTTTGGGACAACAAGACGCTGTTCGATGCGGTTGCCGTGACGGGAACGGCCTCGATGTTCCTGACGCCGGTCCTCGGGATCTCGTTTTTCACCGGACGGGTGATGCCGCGCTGGTCCTACCTTGTGGCCTGGGCGGCCGCGATGGCCGGCGCTGCGGCATATCTGTATCGGGACAGCGCACTGGTGGGTGCATTGCTGGCACCGCTGCCCGTCGCGCATAAATACGACCAGCTTCTCTGTATCTGTGTTGCGGTGCTGATTGCCGGATTTCTGGCCGGGCTGCTGGGGGTTGCGGGCAAAAGCAAACTTGCGGGCCGAGCCGGAGCCTGATAGGGCAATTAAACCTGATCAAATCGCTCGGGTAGAGGTTGTTTTTAAGGTAGGCGCCGGTGCAGAAACCTAAAGTAAGACTGGAACTGAGGGACATCGTGCGCCGCTTCGACGGGCGCAATGTTGTCGATCACCTGTCTCTGGAACTGCACGCCGGAGAAGTCACCTGCCTGCTGGGGCCTTCGGGTTGCGGCAAGTCCACGACGCTGCGGATTGCCGCCGGGGTCGACCGTCAGGATGCCGGTGCCGTTCTGGTTAACGGCGTGGTCGTGTCTGACGATCATGTCCACATGCCGCCCGAGGCCCGCAATATCGGCCTGATGTTTCAGGATTTCGCCCTGTTCCCGCATCTGGATGTGGCTGGCAACGTCGGCTTTGGCCTGAAAGGGTCGAAGGCCGCGCGCGACAAACGGGTGCAGGAGCTGCTGGGCAAAGTTGAGCTGTCAGGCTACGGCAGGAAATATCCGCACCAGCTGTCAGGCGGCGAGCAGCAGCGGGTTGCGCTGGCCCGCGCGCTGGCGCCGCGCCCCAAGGTGTTGCTGATGGACGAGCCGTTTTCCGGCCTTGACGACCGTTTGCGCGACGATGTTCGCGACGCGACGCTGGAGTTGCTGAAGGCGGAGGACACCGCTGTTCTGCTGGTGACCCATGAACCGGCCGAAGCGATGCGCATGGCGGACAATATTGCCCTGATGCGCCACGGGCGGATCGTGCAGTCGGGCGCGCCCTATAATATTTACAACGCTCCGGTAGACCGCAAGGCGGCGGCTTTTTTCTCTGACATCAACGTGATACCCGGCGTGGTGCATGACGCGCTGACCGACACGCCTTTCGGGCAGTTCCTGACGCCGGGCCAGCCGAACGGCACTCCTGTCGATATCGTCATCCGGCCCCAACACCTGAAGATCGATTTCGACAGGAACGGCCGCGGGCCCCTGCCGACGCCGACCGACGGCGTTCCGGCGCGTGCGCAGGTGCACCGCGCGCGGTTCATGGGTGGACATTCGCTGGTGGAGTTTGCAATGGACGCCGACGATACTATCTTAAAGGTAACCGTTCCGGGTGTCTTCCTGCCGAAACCGGGAACGCCGATGTGGCTATCTGTGCGACGCGACCGCTGTTTTGTATTCCGGTCCGATCGCAAATAAGAGCGCACGCGGTACACGGGCTGGCAGGCGAGGGATCAAGTGCCGACAATAAAAGCCAAAATCCGCTGATATTGTCGGGTATGTGACTAAATTGGGCTTTGAAACGGTTGCAAAACCCAATAGATGTTTGACTGAAGTGATGTGACCGCGCTGTCGGCACAAGAATTGAGGAGAATTCCATGACACCTATTCTGCCCCTGTTTATCCAGAACATCGGCCTGCCGGGCCTGTTGCTGATCGCCGTTGTCGTTCTGGTCATGTTTGGCCGCGGCAAGGTATCGTCGCTGATGGGCGAAGTCGGCAAAGGCATCACGGCCTTCAAAAAAGGCGTGAGCGAAGGCAAGGAAGAACTGGAAGATGCTTCGGCATCGGCCAAGGACGTTACGCCGTCCAAGGAAAAAGACGAAGCCTGATTTCGTCATCCAAGAGGTAAGCCATGCTTGATATCGGTTGGTCGGAGCTTTTGGTGATCGGCGTTGTCGCGTTGATCGTCGTTGGTCCGAAGGATTTGCCGAAACTGTTCCGGTCTCTGGGGCAATGGGTCGGTCGCGCACGCGGCATGGCCCGGGACTTCCAGCGCGCGATGAACGATGCGGCCGACGAAAGCGGCATGTCGGATATCAAGAAATCCTTCGATCAGGCCGCAAGCGTCAAGAACATGGGGATGGACAACTGGGACAAGGCCATGCCGGAAAAGTCCAAGTCTAGCGCTCCGGCGAGCGGAGCGAAAGAGGACGTAAAACCTGCGGCCAAAGCGCCGGAAAAGGCTGCCCCTGCGAAAAAACCGGCCGCGCCCAAATCCGCCGCCGCCAAGCCCGCAGCTAAGGCGCCGGCCAAGAAGCCTGCCGCCAAGAAACCGGCGACCAAGAAAGCCGAGACATGAGCGACCCGACATCGGATGAGGAAATGGACGCCAGCTCTGCGCCGCTGATCGAGCATCTGGCGGAATTGCGGACGCGGATCATGTGGTCGCTGGCGGCTTTTGTGATCGCGATGATGGCGTGTTTCTTTGTTGCGGAGCCGCTGTTGAATTTTCTGGTCCAGCCGATTGCAGAGACACTGCGCAATCTGGGGCAGGATCCCCGCCTGATCTTTACCGCGCCGCAGGAAAAATTCTTCGTCCTGTTCAGGATTTCCGTTCTGGGCGGTCTGGCTCTGGCGTTTCCCGTGATCGCGCATCAGATGTGGCGCTTTGTGGCGCCGGGCCTCTACAAGAACGAAAAGCGCGCCTTCCTGCCGTTTGTCGTCGCTTCGCCGATGCTGTTTCTGGCCGGTGCGGCGTTTGCGCATTATGTCGTGACGCCGCTTGCGATGAATTTCTTCATCGGATTTTCCGATCTTCTGCCTTCGGTCACCGACCTGATGACCAGCAGTGATCCGACGTCTGTCGAGAATGAGGAACTGGCGACATTTTTCTTGGGATCGGTACGCGAATCCCTCGATATCACGCTGAAATTCATCTTTGCCTTCGGCCTGTGCTTTCAGTTGCCGGTGCTGATGACGTTGCTGGGCATGGCAGGTATCATCACGGCAGAAGCCATGCGGCGTATGCGCAAATACGCAGTGGTCGGCATTCTGACGCTGGCGGCGATTGTGACGCCACCGGATGTCATTACCCAGGTGATTCTGTTCAGTGTTGTCTACCTGCTCTACGAAATTTCTATCTTTCTGGTCGCTTCCGTCGAAACCAAGCGCGAAGCGCGTTTGCGGGCCGAGGGCTATTACGACGATGAGGAAGAGGCCCCCAAAGCCGGCGAATAGGGAAGAATACCTTGAACGAAGACGCTTTGACCCGCATTGCCGAGGCTCTGGAACGTATCAGCCCCAGACCTCTCGAGACCCCTGACCTGTCGCGGCACGAGGCCTTTGTGTGGCATGTCGCGCCCGAACGGCTCGATCCGGTGGCCAAGGTAAATCGTGTCGATCTGAACCTTTTGCTGGGCGTGGAACGGCCGCGCGATATTCTACTCGCCAATACGGCGCAGTTCGCCGCAGGCCTGCCGGCCAACAATGTGCTGTTGTGGGGTTCCCGTGGCATGGGAAAATCTTCGCTGGTCAAGGCCGTGCACGGTGCGCTGGTCAAGAAGCACGCCGACCTGAAACTGGTTGAGGTCCAGCGCGACGACCTGCCAAGTATCGGGCGCTTGCTGAACGTTCTGCGCCGGTCCGACGCGCGGTTCATCCTGTTCTGCGATGACCTGAGCTTCGATCAGGATGACACTCACTACAAGTCGCTGAAGGCGGTTCTGGACGGTGGAGTCGAGGGCCGGCCGGACAATGTGGTGTTCTACGCCACATCTAATCGCCGCCACCTGATGCCGCGTGACATGATCGAGAACGAACGCTCTACCGCGATCAACCCGTCGGAGGCCGTCGAGGAAAAGGTGTCTCTGTCTGACCGTTTCGGGCTGTGGCTGGGCTTCCATCCCTGTAGCCAGGATCAGTATCTGGCGATGATCCGGGGCTACTGCGATGCCTACGGGATAAAAATCTCTGACGGCGAATTACGCGCGGAAGCGATCGAGTGGCAGCAGACCCGCGGCAGCCGTTCGGGGCGGGTGGCATGGCAATATGTCGTCGATCTTGCGGGTCGTAACGGCATTTCACTCTAAAAGCCGGCACGAACCCCGCGCCGAAATCGTGCGGTTCAAAACTATCAGGCAAAAATAAGCGGAAATATTCCGATAAAATCACTGATTCTCGGAATTAGATTGATTAAACGCGTGCCTCTCATGTATTGTTTTCTAAACTTTGGTTTATGACAGGGGACTCAAGGCTTAAAAGATCGATATTTGCCTTGTTTCGGTCACTATTCAGAATCAAAGTGAATTTGCGAGTGACGGGAACTTCGGTTCTCGGAATCACCCGCAAGGTGCAAAAGGAAACTCCCGTACCCCTCGGGGTGTTTCCGGAATGAAGCATAAAGTTTCCGCTAACGCGGAAGAGGCGAGGCAATTACAGCCAACCCCAATAGAACCGGCACGTTAGCCCCCTACGACATAGAACGTGCCGGTTCGCCCCCCTCAATTTCATCCAGACTGATCAGCGCCGAAAAATCATGCGGGATTTCGTTTTTTTGCCACAATCTCGGCATAGTAAAAGCTATGATCAGAATTGCTATGGCTCTCTTGGCGTTGATGTTCTGGGCCTCGGTTGGATCCGCAGACCCGGCTGACCCATTTGGTAAAGCCTTGATGGCGAGGATTAAATCCGAAGGCTTCCGTATCGAATCGATCAAGACGACCTTCCTGCGACGCATCCAGATTGATTCCCGAAGCAACAGGAAGCGCAGGCAGACCGTCTATAATCCGGTGACCGGAGAGGTCCTGCAGGATCGCATTCTGGAGATTGATGAAGAGTCTTTCCTGTCACACGTGACCGAGATGTTTGCCATAGATATCCGCAGTGGAAGAAAAGGCCGCTCCGATGCGGAAGAGGGAAATGGAAAGAACGGAAAGCCCAATCCGGACAAGGGTAACTCCGGCAAAGGCAAGGGTAAGTCCGAACAGAAAGAAAATTCCGGAAACGGGAAAGCAAAAAACAGCAAGTCCAATTAGGTTTTGGCGGAGGAGTGCTCCGGTTTGGATGATCGGTGGGTTTAGATCGTGCCGTGAATCGAACGGGTGCAAAAGAATTAAAATGCCTGATTGGCGGGAGTGGTAGCGTTGTGTATCGAACGGTCGGGCCGGATTCGGCGAAGGTTCAATGTGAAAGGGGGGCGGGTTTGTCCTCTCAATGATTGAGCGAGGCATCTTCATCTGGTTGGTGGTTTTCGTGCAAACTTTCTGTGCGTTGTTCTTCCTGATCGACCTTACCTCCAGCTTCACCGGCATTTCCATCGTCTACGTGGACTGGCAGGCGCGCGAGTTTCTGGAAATCGGCGCCAGCATCGGTCTGTTGCTCGGCGCGTTTCTGGGTATCCGCGCGGTTTTGAAGGCACGCGAGCATTCGGAAAGAGCCGCCTTGGCGATTCGTACGGCATCCGGTGCCTTTAACGAGGTTGTCGAAGAGCATTTTGCCAACTGGGGCCTCACGCCCGCCGAGAAAGAGGTCGCCTGGCTATCGATAAAGGGATTCTCGACGGCCGAGATCGCCAAAATCCGGAAAACCAGCGAGGGCACTGTCAAGGCGCAGGGTAACGGAATCTACCGGAAAGCCGAAGTTACGGGGCGTACGCAGCTTTTGTCGGTTCTGGTCGAGGATTTGCTGGTGAATGCCGATCAGGAACTTATATAGAAATTTTTAGAATTCCTTACAAAGACTTGCGCTCCTGCAAGAGGCCTCTAAACAAAAGTTATACCCGTCTAGAACCGAGGGTGGGAAATCTTTGATTAAACTTTAGGGCTATATCCGCCACCGCAAAAAGCCGCCATAAACTCTCTATGTCTTCGTTAGTAAATCTACTTCAGGTCGTAAGTGAAGGTGATTAACGAAGGAGAGAGTAGCGTAACTGGGCCGACAAGGCGGTCCTGAGTAAACTAGGTAAGTCTCCAATAAAGGCCGTCGTACACCCCCTCGCACGTAGCGGTACGACGGCCTTTTTTATGCCCGGTCGCTATTTTGCCTGGTCGCGCCTTCCAAACCTGCACGGACACAGCATTGGCCCTAAAAGCCTGACGGCCGTCAGAGCAGTCTGTGGGGCCGGTGTCGCTCTGTTCAGAGGTAGGGGGCCGGATCGATGCTCTCGGTGCCGCGGCGTATTTCAAAATGAAGGAAGGACGGGCTGCCTTTGGCGACCTTACCGACGATCTGGCCGCGGCTGACCTTCTGGCCCTTGCTGAGAGATACGTCCGTGATGTTGCTGTAAACCGTATACAGGTTGTCCGGATGCCGGATCAGCAGGATCGTGGTATCCCCGACGGATTTCGAAATCAGGGCCACTTCGCCGGCTTCGGCTGCCTTGACTGGAGTGCCGGCATCGGCGGCGATGTCGATGCCTTCGCTCCCCTTCGACCCTTTGGAATAGCCGCGTAGAACCTTGCCATCCACCGGCGTCAACAGCTTGCCGGATGCACCTGCAGGGGTGCGGGTCGCCGCCATATTGGGGCTTTCGGGAATTTTTGCCACCGCGACCGGCGCCGGAAGCGGCTTGCTTGCGCTCGGTGGCGTCGGGGTGACGCTGCCACGGCCCGGAGCCTCGACGGGTGCGACCGCTGCGGTGCGGGTTCCGGCATTCGAAACCGGGATCAGCAATTGCTGTCCGACACGCACGGTCAGGTCGCGGTCAAGTCCGTTCCAACTGGCCAGCGAGGTGACGGACACGTCGTAGAGCCGCGCGATCGAATAGGCGGTTTCGCCCGGTTCCACGATATGGCGGATCGGTTCCGCGGGATCGTTGCCGGCCTCGGCGGGCGCGGTGCCCGGCGCGCGGTCGATGGCGCTGCTGGCGATCTCTTCGATGGACATACCGCTAGAGGCGCTTCCGTCAGGACGAGAGACCGTGTTCGGCAGGGCCAGCACCTGACCCTTGGTGATCCGGTGGTTGACTGGCAGACCGTTGTATTCCGCAAGTTGCGAAGCGCTGATCCCGACGCGGGAAGCCATTGCCGGCAGCGAGTCGTCCGAGCCTGCGACGATGACCTGATAAGTCGGATAGGTGATAACGCCGCGGGCGTCCGGCTGAAGGCGCTCCTGCACCGGTTTGTAGACGGGCACAGGGTCAACTGCGCGGCCAAGCTGTGTCAGACCGAAGCCGTCACTGCATGCGGAGAGCAACAGCAACCCTGTTGCCGCGATTATCGGAAACCCATGATTGATAGGAAGTGCCTGTTTTGCCATAGCCTTGTCCCTTTTCATCGGCCTTGCTGCCCGGCCAATAGTTTTCGGCCCGTTTTCGGGCGCCTTTGAACCAATCTAGTCGTTTGCCATGCCTTGTACCAGAGGCACGAACCGAACCTTGTCCAATTCGGTGTATTCCAGCCCATCCTGTGTCTTTTCGATCTTTATCAGGCTCTGTACCGCATCGGTTTGCCCCACGGGCAGTACCATGATACCTCCGACACGCAATTGGGCCAAGAGGATTGACGGCGGATCCTCGGCAGCGGCGGTCAAAAGAATGCGATCAAAAGGCGCCTGTTCAGGAAGGCCGAGCGTTCCGTCGCCTGAAATGACAGTGACATTCACCAGATCGATTTCCTGAAAAAGCCGCGTTGCGGAGCGCGCCAGGATGCGGTGCCGTTCCATCGTATAGACCCTGCGCGCCAGATGCGACAGGATCGCGGCCTGAAATCCGGTGCCGGTTCCGATCTCCAGCACCTTGTGGCGTTTGCCAACCTCCAGCGCCTGTGTCATCCGCCCGACGACCGAGGGCTGGCTGATGGTCTGGCCGCTGGCGATCGGCAGCGGCACGTCCTGATAGGCACGGTCCCTGAAATGGCCGGTAACGAAAAGGTGCCTCGGTACGCGCTCCATGGCGTTCAGCACGTCGCGGTTCGTCACGCCGGCATGGCGCAACGATAACATATACTGCATCAGGGTTTCCGGATCTATCATGCGGGAAAAACACCTTTGAGCGTCTGCATCTGGTCATAGGCCGTCAGGTCGGCCCGCATGGGCGTCACCGCGATATAGCCTTCGAGATTGGCATGGGTGTCGGAACCGGGAGCGGTAGGCGCATGCTGCGGCCCGCCGGTGATCCACAGGAACTTGCGTCCGTTCGGGGCCACTTGCGGCTGGGTCGAGAACGGGATCGCGTCGCGATAACCCTGCACCACCGAGCGCGTGCCGAGCACCTTGTCGCCGGCCACGGGGGGAAAGTTCACATTGTAGAACAGCTCGTAGGGGTCTGCATGCCACGGCGCGTGATCCAGCAGCGTCCGGACGACCTGTACGCCATGCGCGCGCGCGGCCGAGAACTTGTCGTCTTCGGGGTTGTCCGGTCCCATGAACTGCGACAGGGCAATGGAGCGGACATGGTGCATCGCGCCTTCGATCGCCGCGCCCAGCGTGCCGGAATACATTGTGTTCTGCGACGTGTTGTTGCCGCGGTTGACGCCGGACAGGATCAGGTCGGGTTTCTTGTCGGCAAGCACCTCGTAAAGGCCGGCCATGACGCAATCGGCGGGCGAGCCCTCGATCGAGAACTTGTTCGCGCTGAACCGCGCGATCTTCATCGGGTCGCTGTAAGAAATGCAATGTGCGACGCCGGACTGTTCGTAAGCGGGCGCGACTGTGAACACGTTCTCGGCGCTGCCGGCGATCTGGGTCGCGATGTCGTGCAGGACGGCCAGACCGGGGGCCTCGATACCGTCGTCGTTTGTAATCAGAATGCGCATTCGCTGTATTCCCCTGACGTTGTGGACTTCCTGCTAGCGCAATTTAGCGCGGCGGTGAAGGGGGAACAGCCTCCCCGCGCCAGTTTGATCGGTTGCGGCCTGTTGCGAACGCGTTTCGCCTGCTTTTCCGGTTTCCGGTTTTGTGGTAGCTTTCCCCTACAAAAGACATTGAAACCAAATAACTGCATGGGGGAAATTTTATGACGACGGAACTGTTTTACCTGTTGATGTCCGCCATCCTGACGGCGGTACTGTGGATGCCCTATATTCTGGGGATCGTGCACACAAACGGGCTGATGACGCCGGACTATTACGAAGCGCCGCAGGCCGGGCCGCTGCCCAACTGGGTGGTACGCGCCAACCGCGCGCATCAGAATGCGCTGGAAAACCTGTCGCCGTTCACGGCGATCGTGCTCGTCGCGCATCTGGCGGGGGTGCACACGGGACTGACGGCCACCGCGGCGGCAGTATATTTCTTCGCGCGCGTCGCACATGCGGTGGTGCACATCATCGGCGTCAGGGTTTTCTGGACGCGCACTCTGGTCTTTACGGTCGGCTGGCTGTCAATGATGACCATCGGTATCCAGGTGCTGATCCACTTCGAGTGATCAGGCCAGAACACCTTCGGCCGTCAAGATACTGCGGCCGCCCAGATAGGGAACCAGCGCCGATGGCAGCTTGACGGAGCCGTCGGCCTGCTGGCCGTTTTCCAGAACCGCGATCAGGCAGCGCCCGACTGCGAGGCCGGAGCCGTTCAGAGTGTGGACGAACTCCGGCTTTTTCGCGCCGTCGCGTTTGAACCGCGCGTTCATGCGCCGCGCCTGGAAATCGCCGCAAACGGAAACCGAGCTGATCTCGCGATAGGTATTCTGGCCGGGTAGCCAGACCTCGATATCGTGGGTGCGCTGCGCGCCGAAGCCCATGTCGCCGGTGCACAGCGCCATGGTGCGGTAGGCGAGGTCGAGCCGTTCCAATATGCCCTCGGCGCATTTGGTCATGCGGTCGAGTTCTGCGCGGCTGTCCTCGGGTTTCGTGATGCTGACCATCTCGACCTTTTCGAACTGGTGCTGGCGCAGCATTCCGGAGGTGTCGCGGCCGGCCGAGCCCGCCTCTGACCGGAAGCACAGGGAGTGCGCGGTGTAGCGGCGGGGCAGGTAGCCCTCGTCGATCATGGTGTCGGACACGATATTGGTCAGCGTGACCTCGGAAGTCGGGATCAGCCACCAGCCGTTGGTGGTCTGATAGCTGTCTTCGGCGAATTTCGGCAACTGGCCTGTGCCGAGCATGGCCTCGTCGCGGACCAGCACTGGCGTGTTGACCTCGGTCAGGCCGTTTTCGGTGGTGTGGGTGTCGAGCATGAACTGCGCCAGCGCGCGGTGGATGCGGGCGACGCCGCCGGACAGGATCACGAAGCGCGAGCCGCTGATCTTGGCGGCGGTCTCGAAATCCATGCCGCCCTGCACTGCGGGCAGGTCGAAGTGCTCTTTCGGCGCGAAGCCCAAATTGGGCGGGGTGCCGTGGCGGTGAATCTCGACGTTGTCTGCCTCGTCCTTGCCGACCGGCACGTCGTCATGCGGCAGGTTCGGGATGGTCAGCAGCAGGTCGCGGAGTTTCTCGTCCTCGGCCTTGGCCTGCGCGTCAAGCTCGGCGATCTCTGCCTTCTTGTCGGCCATCAGCGCGCGGAGCCGTTCGAATTCGTCCAGGTCGCCTTTGTGCTTGGCCTGTCCCACCTGCTTGGCGGCGGCATTGGCATCGGCTTGCGCGGTTTCGGACGCAGTGATCCGCGCGCGGCGCGCCTCGTCGAGGGCAAGGATTTTCGGAGACAACGGCGACAGGCCCCGCTTGGCAAGGGCGGCGTCGAAAGCGGCGGGATTTTCGCGGATGGCGCGGATGTCATGCATGGGTGTTGTCCTCGGGTATTTGGTCGAGGGCGTTATGCATTATTTTTCGGTGGGGGTTAAGGGGAGAATTTGGGGCGGGTGAACGATGGGGCGATGTAAAGTGTTCAGTTTGCAATAACGCGCATGCGTCGTGCCTTGAAATGAAAGGCCTTGGAGGTTTTTGAGGTAGTTTACTTGCGGACGAAGCTGCCGTTCCCTTCCGCCCTTGCAACGCGCCCTGGCCGTAGCCTTCGATTTCAAAGTGCCTGACGTCAGACACCACGGTTTGACTCAAATCAAAGTAAACACTTCTGATTGTGCTAGACAATCAGGCATTTAAAGGCGGTATGGGAGGTGTGAGATGATAAAGAAGGTACTTATTGCAACCGATGGATCTGAGCACGCTCAAAAGGCCATTGCGTTCGGGTCGGATATTGCGGCCAAATATGGAGCAGAGGTGTTGCTTGTGCACGTCCTGCTACACAAAGAGTCATCCGAGGGGCTTCTCCATTTCGCCGAGGTTGAGTACGGCATAGACGTCCACCGCCTGTCCAAAGAAGCATTTGCCAAAACGGGGGCGGCAACGGCTACGACCTACCCGGCGGCGGAGTTTCCGGCCTTCACACAGTCTACCAAACAGGATGTAGCGACGCCGAGTAGAGTGCTAAATATGTTAGGTGAAGAGATACTTAAACGCGGTGCAGAAACAGCGCGGGAGCAGGGCGTTAAAATTGTAAATAAACGAATTGCAGATGGAAATCCTACACACCGGATTCTGGAGTTTGTTGAAGCCGAGAACGTCGATCTGGTCGTTTCAGGTGCACGCGGCCTTTCGGATTTGAAG
>JAHEFH010000059.1 GCA_024640245.1 Paracoccaceae bacterium
CTCCAATCCAATCTATCTGAGGTAACTGTCGGTCCAAATGGGCGTGAAAGCGCCGAGAGGTCATTCTTGATTGCGCGCATGAATTTCCACCTGAAGAACCCGGTCTAGGTCGTCTGTCCGATCCGCTATGTGCCGAAAGTCTAACCCATCCGTCCGAATGGTATTCGGTCCGGATTCCAAGCAGTATCGGGTCATGGTGGCACCGGAAACTTGGATCATCCGAGGTCGGCACCTCCTGAAACAGACCGAAAAACCCTTCCATGCTAATGAGATAGCCTTCAGGAGGCCACCTATGACCCATATTGCCCTGGAATTCGTCAACGATAGCGCCCGAGCGAAAGCAATTGAACTCGGCCTTGCCTCCACTCTCATTTCAGTCGCGCTCTTCACCGCGTTTGCGATGATTAACGGAAGCCTGACGTTGACTACTAGTGTGCTCGTCACGGTCTGAGGGGGGGCGGGTCTGCAATTTTACCGATTTTCGCGGTGGCAGAATGTCGCCGGTCAAATTTTGGTCAAATTGATTCCTTAGGATTTTCCTAATATTCAAACTTCACGATACAAGAAATTGGAACGAGGGTTTTATGAAAAAGTTTCTATCCGCATTCGTTGCGGCAGTGTCTTTGACTGCCGTTTTGATGACAGCTGAATCCGGCTTCGCACACCACCCTACAACTGGGGCCAAATCCTCCACAGGAGAAGTTGCGATGTCACCCAGCGACAAGGTTCTTGCGACGTTGAGTTCCAGACAAGCCGAGAAGTCTTTTTCGGCATATCTGACTGGTTACAGTTATTGGGACAATACGCCTCCAGGTTCCGCGGCGATTTCCAAGCCGGTTATCCATCGCAAGGCCGGTGGCACCGGAAAATTTGGTGACCCGATAACGATAGCGGTCGGCCATACAATTATCGGCAGTCGCCAGACGCTGGATTTCAAGCCGGGCACGAAATTCTACATCAAGCGGCTTCGGAAATACGCGATCGTCGAGGATGTATGTGGCGATGGCCGCAAGCCGCAGAACGGCCCATGCCATAGCGGATACAACGGTCACCCTTGGCTGGACATCTACGTCGGAGGTCGCAAGAGCAAGGCTGCGTCATCGACTTCCTGCGCCCGCAAGATTACTGCGGTACAACAGATCATCATAAACCCGAAGCCGGATTACCCGGTCGAAGTGGGCGAAATCGCCGATAGTGGTTGCAAGGTCTTCAGGGGCTAGACACCGGGTCGGCGGCTCTGGGAGCATCCGCAATCCGCGGAGTTTTCTGGCCGGCGTTGACAATGCCGGCTTCAACAGAGCTGACGCTGGACAGTCTCGTAAGTTTTTCCCAGCCCTCAATCCTGCCTGTGAAAGCCCTTCTGAGCGCCCGGAGCGCCGAATAGTACAAGAGTTGCCGATAGAAGAACCGCTGTAGTGGAACCAGCGCAATAAGCCTGCGCTGCTCGCGAGGTTCCAGTTGAAATGCCAAAACTGCTATCAGAACATCCAGTAGCGGAAGGGCCAGATAAGCCAGTACGATCTGGGCGGCGGCCTCCGCATCATAGGGGACGGCGCCGTCCGCGAACGCATCGGACACCAGATTATAAAGCGCGAAAACAAAAGCAAAATCGGCCAGTGGCGCCAGGACCGGCATGACAACCCCAAAGAAAAACAGGTCCGGAATGGAAATCAGGCCGAGGCCCTTTCCATCGAACACGGCAGACTTGTGTTTCCAGCCCATCTGCATCATTCCCAATACCCAGCGCAGCCGCTGGACAAGGAACTGGTGAACCGTTTCGGGAGCTTCTGTAACCGCGACCGCATCCGGTTCGAACACCACGCGATAGCCGGAGCGGATAATCGACACGGTCAGGTCTGCATCTTCGGCCAGCGTCTCTGATGTGTAGTATCCGGCGACCTCGATCGCCTCTTTGCGCCACGCGCCGATGGAGCCGGGGACAACCAGAATGCCGTTGACAAGCTCCTGTGCCCGCCGGTCGATATTCTGCGCCGTGACATATTCCAGCGCCTGAAATTTGCCCAATATACCGCTTCGGTTACCGACTTTGACATTGCCTGCTACTGCTCCGATACGGGGATCGGCGAAGTGGTGCACAAGCTTTCCGATAGCGTCCGGCATAATCATCGTATCCGCATCGATTGCGACCACGATCTCAGCATTGCTGTTGGCAACGCCGAGGTTCAGCGCGCTGGATTTTCCTTCATTTTCCTTCTGTATCAACTTTACCCGCGGGTTCTTGCCGAATTCCCGCTGCAAGACTTCAAATGTCCTGTCGGTTGAACCGTCATCGACCACGATGACATCGAAATTCCTGTAGTCGGAACCGAGAACCGCATGAACGGTCTTCTCTATAACTGTTTCTTCGCAAAAAGCCGGAATCACAACGGATACGGCAGGTTGTGCGACCTTGACCCGGGTCGGATGGGGTTTGCGCAATCGCGACAATAAAATGATCGCCAATGCCCGGAAAACACCCATACCTACAACCAGCCAGAAAACACCTTCCAGTATGACCGTCAAATACCGCAGAAAGAGCAACGACGCGCGTTCAAGCAGCGATGCCGACGCTTCGATGTTCGGCAGGAGTTCGTCCTGAGAGGCGCCGACAACTTCGGTGAGCGAAGCGATCCGGTAGCCTTGACTGCGAAGCTGTTCGATCATCGGTTTCAGGACGGATACGACATTGTCGCGGTTGCCGCCGCTGTCATGCAGGACAATGATTCTTCCGTCGCTGACTGAGAGCGCTGTCTGGACAAAGGATGAAATACTTTCGGAGCTCACCTGCTGCCAGTCGGGCGGAACGATTTCGCTCGAAACCAGAATGTAGCCGCTGGCGGTCACATCGCCAAAGGGACGTGCTGTCGCCCCCTCAATGGGGCCATTGCCCCAGCCGTAGGGCATCCTGAAGAGCAGCGTATTCCTGCCGGTAGAGGTTTCGAGCGCCTTTTGGACGGCTGCCAGTTCGAAGCGGGTTCGCAATACGCTCGTTTCGGACAGTTTGGCATGGGTGTAACTGTGCGATCCAATCAGGTGGCCTTCTTCGATCATCCGCTCAACGACGGCGCGATTGTCGTTCAACTTGTCACCAACCACGAAAAAGGTTGCCTTAACGTCTAATTCTTTCAGGATATCCAGAATTTTCGGTGTGTAGACAGGATCGGGCCCGTCGTCGAAAGTCAGGACTACCGAATTGTCCGGCAAATTGCCCCAACGGACAATCTGATGGGGTGTGGGCGTCCGGATCTGTTCGATATCCGCTATGGTACGACCGTCATTGGATAGGGTGAGTGATCTAATTCCGGTGACAGGGTATCCCGAATAGCCGAGCAGAGGTCCTTTGCCGCTATAGGTGACATAGTCGGAAATATCCGTGAACGCCAAGGCCTCGCCGACACCCGGAGCCGGGTTGAACAGCGACCAGATGGCGGGATCTTCACCGCCGATCGGCCAAATGGCCAAACGTTGGATAGGTGTGCCTCTGAAAGTCGAAATCTCGTTGAAGGCGGTCGCAATATCCTGAATCCAGATCGCATTGAAGTGCCCGTCAGGGTCGGTGAACTCGGCATAGGAATTCAGCGTGTCGCCGCCCGTCGTCGGCACGGCCCGCGCGTTGGCCAGAGTGGCCATCGTCTGCACATAGCTCAACTTTGTCGGTACAGGGTTCGCGGAGTTCCACTGCGCCGACATGGTGCCGATCCCCACGATAATCTTTGCCGCGTCGGGTCGCCCCGCGATCAGCCGTGCCTGCTCTTCGATCAGCGATTGTGGAGCAAGCGCCGACGGAAATCCCATCCTCGACGCCTGTCTGCCTACAAGGACAACCAGATGGTCCAGCAGTGTAGTGTCCGCCGGATCCAATGCGTCGAGCGCGTCAAAACCCATTGACAGGCAGGTTTCCTTGCCGGCTTTCTTGAAGACTTCCGCAAAGGCAGGGATCAGCACATCTACCTGCTGTTCCAAGTTGGACCACGAGTTGGTGAAATCGAGGCACATTCCTTCATAGCGCCGCGAGGTCGCCTCTTCGAGAAGTAGATGCGCGGCGCGTTGAGCGCGTGCGGCGATCATGCCTGTGGTTTCGACGGTCGCTCCAAAATAGGCGTCTACGCGAACTGCGGGCAAGAGCTTTAGGCTACTTCGCTGCTTGGCTATCAGTTCATCGATTTGTATTTCGTATGCCGAGTGGGAATTAAGGCTCTGAAGGTCGTTCGTGCGCGGATTAAAATCATACCACTCCGGAATCAGGACATCTATTTGCGACAGATTCTTTTGCAGCGATATATGTGTCCAGTCCGGCTGGAACGGCAGGAAAGCATACAATCTTTGTACTTGCTCTCTTAGTGCTGCGGCAGCCTTTGCAACGGGCATTTTCGAAGGATCGATACAGTCATCCGGACCAGAGCCAACATCGGGAAAACAGGCGTTGTCGTCTTGTTGCTGAAAAAGTCCGGGTGATTGTGGACGGTTATCTGCGGCAAGAACCTGAACCGGACGCAAATCCGCGGAATCAAGTTTCGGGAAATAGGCCAAATTCCAGAAAATCGAGGCACCGAAAATCGAGATCATCAGGACAATGCCAAGCAGCAGGAACTTCATCTTAAAGGCCCTGCGCCGGGTTACGTCAAGGAATACCGGTCGCTTCCCCGTGTCCTTTGGAGGCCCTGCGTCTCTGTCCCGTTTTTTGTTCCTTGAATTGGTCACTTAATCTACACGCTTTCACCTGCCATACAGTTGTATTTCTAACTTTCCCATGTGTCTGTCACCAGAGCATTTTTCAAGCCACTTCTATCCGGAGAATTCGCTTGGCCGGGTATTCATGCGATAATTCTACACCATTGAGGGTCCATCCCGAGCGATAGTGTCTCGGAACAGAAGGTCTGTGCCTTTTGTGTGACGGCTATCCTTGTATCGTAGCCGGATTTTCCGGAAAATTCTGGTCGCCCAATTCCTTCGCGTGCTAACGGGCAATGTCACTTCCATTTTCGGCCGCAATTGTTAAGTTACTTATGTAGGCAGAAAATGTTCTGTCCTTCATGTTTCGGGGTGTATGGGTTTGAAAAAAGACAGGGGCATGCAACTTCGCCGGCGAACGTTTCTATGGATGACGACGGCGAGTTTTGCCGGAAGTGCCTTGCTTGGGGTGTCATGGGCCTCTGACCCGAGATTTACGCCATTAGTATTGATTCTTTCGGGCTGCAATCCGAAGGTAGACAGCGATGTCTTGTTTAACTTGATCGACCCTATTGTGTCCCACAATATCCCTGTCGGGTTTGCGGTGGAAACGCCCGCACCAGACGGTAGTGGAGACGGCCCGACGGTCGGGTGTGTCGAAATCATGAGGGACTTGTCGTCAAATCTTCCCGGCCTTTTCGAACTGATGCCGGACATAGCTAGTCTGAATGATGAAATCGCATATTTTCAGGCCCGCAGAGCGTTCGAAGTCTACGGTCGGTTCCAGGCGGCGTTCGAACCGGGATTGGGGTTGAAACCCGTGTCCCTGTTCAGTCCGGGTGAGTTTGCCGACGGTATTGGCATCGCGGGGGTCCGTTCCAGCGGATTCCGGTCGGTCTATGCGCCGGGAAAAGAAACCAACGTGACCCTGGTGCGGTCCGAGCCTAACGGAGTTCTGACCGTTTCGGGAGGCATTGTCGCGGATGTCACCCTGCCGGTAGGCGATTTCCGCAAATTGCTGGATCGAACAATCGCGGACGACGACTTCATTCTGGTAAATCTGTCTCTCGCCGGATTGGCGGACCTGACCCCCGATCAGGCTTTCCAGCAGGGGTCGGATTTGGCCGTGGCGGTGGCCAGGAGGAAGGCGTTGGGTCAGATAGTACCGACCTTGCCGCGGGATTTTCATCTGCGGTTGACCGGTTCGGACTATAATCGTGCGATCGCTGTCTGCATTGACACCGCCAAGGCCGATGAAGATATCCCCGCGTCCTATTCGGAGTTTGTCGCGGCGCTCGGCGGCCTTTCAATCAAGGTAACCCAGATAGTTTCTGGGCAGGGTTTGTTGTTCGAAAACGGGATCGATAAGGCAGACACTGGACAGAACTCGGTTGAGACCTGCCGGGTTCTGGACGGCGGCCCGCTCATTTCCGGCTCCGAGCAAACGGCAATCGGCTTTGATCGGCCTAAATGTGCGGTTATGGCGGACAATACCGAACAGGACCTTTCCGAGACGTTTTCAATCGGTCTGTCGACGTTGTTGGATGTGTCGCAGGGGTCTGGGCTTGCCAGAGGGCTGGACGAGAGCGGCATACTGCGAATTCCCGCCGCCATCAAAATTCCGGCCAGCCTTGATGGAGAGTCCATTGATATCGCTGGGAGACTTCCCGGCCTTATCGGAAACCACAGGGATGCAGTCGTTGTGATCGATGCGCGCTCGATTGCGACCGAGTCTGGACGTAGCCTGATATTACGGGAGTTGTCGGAACTTGCTTCCCAGCCATGGTCTACCTTCAAAACCCTGAACGGATTCTCCAATACTGTTGTGCCGGATTTCAACCATTTGGAACTGATCCGGCAGAGCAAATTCGACCAATATCTGGAAGCCCGCGGAGAAAATGCCGGAGCTTCTGATAAAAACGCCGAAATGATGGAGCGTGCCAAGCTCGCTTGGCAGTATTTCGAGAACGAGACCCACAACAAAAGCGGATTAGCGCCAGGTGCCGTTTACAAGTCCGTTGACTTCAGGTCGAGTTACGAGGTCATCACGATGTGGGATGTGGCCAGCCATCTGAACGCAGCCGTGTGCGCGGCGGAATTGGGAATTATTACACGCAAGGACATGGTGGAACGCGTTCAGAGCATCTTGAAGAAACTGCCGGCGAACAAGAACCTCGGTTTGAATTTGCCTGTTGCAGAGTTCCATTTCGCGTCCGCCAGTCCGCTCAACTCTGACTACAACTCTTGTGATACCGGCCGGCTTCTCATTTCTCTGCACCTGCTTTCGCGAGTGGCAGAACTCAAGGATCAGGTCGCGAAACTCGTGGCAAGTTGGGATCTGGCTCAGACCGTCAGGCAAGGCAAGATTATGGATATCAGTCGCCAGAAAATGGTCGATGCTTCATTTACGAATTGCTCGCACTATGCAGGCATCGGTTATCGCCTATGGGGGATTGAGTCGGACTCTCCCTTCAAAACCCCGGACGGGGAGGGTGAGTTCGACCAAGGCATCCGTTTGCTGAACGTAGTTGGCAACATCGGAGCGGCCTATGGCGCAGAGCCAATTTTGCTGGAGGCGGTAGAACTCGGGTTTTCGCCCGAGTCAAAAATTCTGGCCGATGTTTTGTACAGTGCACAGTTGGCAGAGTACCGGCGGTCAGGTGATCTGGTGGCGGTCTCTGAAACGCCGTTGGACCGAGAGCCGTGGTTCACATACCAGGGGCTGGACGTCAATGACGCGCTTGATCCCTGGAAGGTGTTTTCGATTGCCGATGAGGCAAGGTTCAAGACCCCCGGCTTTACCTATGCGAACCGCTTGCTCAGCACCAAGGCAGCATTCCTGTGGGGATCGGTAAGGCCCGGCGAGTTTTCGGACAAGCTGGTGGATCGCGCAACCAGAGATACCGTTCTTCCCGGGCTGGGTTTCGTGGTCGGTGTCTACAAATCCACCGACCAGCCGACTTTTGGATACAGCGACATTAACACCAACGGAATTGTCCTGGAGGCGATCGCTTATGCGCTGCGCGGTGGAAAACCGATGAGCAGCGTTGCGTTTTAGGCCGGACCCGCTCTGGCCTGGCTAATCCGGAATTGTTCCTATATCCGCCCAAATCGGCAGGTGGTCGGACGCTCGGCGGGCGCTAATGTTGTCAATTACACCGGCGTCCCTGACATACAAGTCTCTGGACAGGGCAAAGCGATCCAGCTTTGCGACCGGACGCGCCGCATGAAAGCTTTTTCCGGGGGCCACGATATTGAAATCCTCCGACAGGTTTCCAAGCCCTTTTGATGCAGACCATTCATTGAAGTCGCCCATGATTACCGTGGGTCGCCTTGTTCGGTTGGCGACTGCATCCCTGATATATGCGATCTGCCGGATTCTGCTTTTGCGTAGCAAGCCCAGATGGACAGTAACCAGACGCACCGAAGGCGCGTTCTTCAGGCTGATATCCACAATTACTGCCCCGCGCGGTTCCAAACCAGGCAAGTCGAGACATTCGACGTCTGCAAAGCTCGAATCCGGCCGCAACAGCAATGCGTTCCCGTGCCAACCCAAGCTGGGCCCGGCGCCGCCTAATTCGAGCGGAAGCATTCCAGTGTGACGTTCGATGAGGTCGATCGGAAGCGAGGAGGGGCGGCGGCCAAGCCGTTTATCCGCTTCCTGCAACGCGACAATGTCCACCTCGAGTTCGCTGAGCACAGAGAGGACCCGTTGTGGATCCCGTCTGCGGTCCAGCCCGATACACTTTCGTATGTTGTAGCTTGCTATTTTCACTTCGGTTCATGTGTCCTATGATCAACCGCATATATAGTGACGAAACGCGACAATTCTATATCAAGTCTTTGTGGCGAGTGCTCAGTCGGAACGATATAAGGAAACAAATTGTCCGCGTCACGGACTGGAGATGCCACCATTGTTTAGGAAGCGGATTCATTGCCATTTTCCCTAGCCAATAAAGGTCTGGCAACATACGTGGTCTGGACAGTCCTGTTAGGCGCGACGGTAACCGGACTTGCGAGTTCCAACTGGTCACTGGCGGCTGTCGGCTTCACTACCTTTCTTCTGACTCTGCTTCCGGTTTTTTTCAGTACAAGATTTGCGGTGAAGCTCCCTGTAAGCTTTGTCTCGATGATCGTAATATTTATTTTTGCTACCATTTTTCTGGGAGAAGCATTTGATTTCTATGAACAATACTGGTGGTGGGATGTCTTGCTGCATGGTGGATCCGCTGTAGGTTTCGGGCTGTTCAGTTTTCTGCTCGTGTTCATGCTTTTCCAGGGAGACAGGTATTCGGCTCCACCCATTGCCATCGCGTTCATCACTTTCAGCTGCGCTGTGGCGGTCGGAGTTTCCTGGGAAATTCTGGAATTTGCCGCAGATGGGCTGTTCGGCCTGAACATGCAGAAATCGGGACTGCAAGATACGATGTGGGATCTGATCGTTGACGGCTTGGGCGGGACTTTTGCGGCGTTGGGCGGGTTCTTTTATCTGAAAGGAAAAGAACTGGGCGGCCTGACAAACCTGATCGAGGAATTCATAGCCCTCAACAAGCAGTTCTTTGCGAAATTAGGCAAACCGAAAAATTCGAAACGGAACCGCTCGGAAGGCGAGTGATGCCGCCGTTCGGTTTTGGCGTGGCGATCAGCAAGGAAAATTGTAGCGTAAAATGATCCTGAGCATGAGAAATGTACCTGTTCAACCGCCAGTGCCGGATGGAAACCCGTTCATGGCGAATGGAGGTCGGCTTTTAATTTGTATCGTCCAAGAGGGGCTTGAAAGGGTCAAGACATGTCTGAAGGTCCCCGAAAAATGCTCGTAGAAGCGGAGGTCGTAAATCCGGTTGAACTGCGTCCGGAGCACCGTGACGTGTTCCTGCGTGACCTTTACAGCGTGCATGAGAAAATCTTTTCGGGCGTCTCGATGGAGGAGTTCACATATTACCTCGTGCGTCCCGATGCGGTCCGGACAAGAATTCAGATTTACCGTAACGAAGCGGGTGTGCTGGTGGGTTACTGTGCCGTGCATGTATTCGAGCGTCGTTCGAAATGGCTTTGCCACGCCGTTTTGCGGGCCGAGGCGGGATTATTGCCCGCCTATCGCGGGACCGCGAGTACATTGTGGTTTGGCGCCAAAGAGGCGTTTCGGTACAAGCTGATACACCCGCAGCGTTCCGTGGTATTTTTTGCGATGCCTGTGCACCCTTCAAGCTTTCATCTGGTTTCAAAGTATTTCTGGCGTTGCTATCCTCTTGCGCACCGGCAAATACCGAAGCGATGGCACAGCCTTCTTCTTGATCTGGCGCAGACGTCCGGGGTCGACTCTGCAGACCAGAATGACCCGTTGGTCCGGAAAGTCGGCTGGATAACGAGGGACAGCCAGAGCGAAGTTGAAAATTGGCGCAAGAGCCCGTTCAAGGACGTCCAATATTATATTTCCAGAAATCCTCATTATTCAAAAGGGAACGGATTGGCCATGATAGCGCCGCTGAGCGCCGCCAATCTGACCGTTTCACTCATTCTGTATCTGGTTCACAAATCGACTTTCTGGTTTCGCAGATAGCCTGTTTCCCGAATCGCAGAATCCCGGACGGAACAGTACGCTATCGTGTTCGGAAAAACACGGAAGTGGTCAGAGTGAGTTAATGTATGCTCGGGTTTCTTGGAGGAGCGCGGAGACTTCTTCATCAACGATCCCCAATGCCTGAAACTGGCTTTCGATATTCGTCAGGTATTCCAGGCTGGTTCCCAGAAAACCGGCGCCGGTCGCGATGAAATGTATCTGTTCCTCGCGGGTAATGTCGGCGTCAATCACCTCAGCCCCGTGGTCTGCGACGAAAGTCAGCGCGGCAATCCTCTGATCCGCGGCCATGACCTCGATGAAGCAAGGTACATAGGCAGGGCCGGCCTTTTCGCGTCGCCAGAGTATTTCCGTTTCAGTATCGACATCGTCCCGGTCAATCCTGAACAACAGGCCTTCGCAACCCGGTCCCTCGTCAAGAGCGGCCATTAAACCCGGAATTTCTCTTGTACCCCTTGCGCCAAAAAGGTCCTTTAGAATGAAACGCCGCGCATGATCGGGTGCGCGGCCTCTGCGAACCTCGGTGAACCGGAACGCCGGGTCCCACATCAGAGAACCATAAGCGAACACCCAAAGGTCATTTTTCGTACGCCCGGCTAAAATCTCGGCGCGCGACTGTTCACGCTCGGTATCCGAATGAAGCATGTCGAGCAGCAGAGAGGGGTCCGGCATCTCGGCCGCCACATCCACCGCATTGAAAGAGCGGAAGAAAGATTGAAGGGGGTCCTTGATTTTTCCCCGCAATTCAGGGTGATGGGTGTAGGGATCAGGTGCGGTCATCAATCGGTTCCACATTAAAAATATTCAGCTATTGGATCGGTATCAAATATGACAGTTGGTTTCGCAAGAAAATTCGAACCTTCGGACGCCTGAAGGAACAGGGCCGCGCGCCGCCGGAAATGATCGGTCTGATGTTTAGAAACAACTGCGGCAAGGCTCTTGACGCGGCGCGTGCTTCGCGCGACATGCATGGTAGAAACGGTATATCTGAGGGGTTCCGGGTCATGCGCCACATGGTCAATCTGGAAACATTCAACACCTGCGAGAGCACACAGGACGTACATGCGCTGATTTTGGGGCGTGCGATCACCGCTTTGCAGGCGCTCTTCTCATGAAACCTCTGGCCGGACTTCGAGTTCTAGAGTTGGCGCGAATTCTTGCCGGTCCATGGATTGGACAGACTCTGGCCGACCTCGGGGCTGATGTCATCAAGGTCGAGGCGCCCGAGGGCGATGACACCCGCCATTGGGGGCCTCCGTTCATCGAGCGTGACGGTGACCGGTCGGCTGCCTATTTCCACAGTTGTAACCGCGGCAAGAGGTCGATCACGGCGGACTTCCGGACAGATCAGGGCAGGGCGCAGGTTCTGGAACTCGTATCGAGGGCCGACGTGCTGATCGAGAACTTCAAGGTCGGCGGTCTGGCAAAATACGGCCTTGATTACGACAGTCTCTCGGAAGTGAATCCGCGTCTGGTCTATTGTTCCATAACCGGCTTCGGGCAGACCGGACCCTATGCTGAACGGGCCGGATACGACTTTCTGATCCAGGGAATGTCCGGCCTGATGTCGATCACGGGTGAGCCCGACGGCCAGCCAATGAAGGTCGGCGTGGCGGTTACCGATATTTTTACCGGACTTTACGGGGTAATCGGTATACAGGCGGCCTTGGCGCAAAGGGCGGTAACCGGACGAGGCCAGCACATCGACCTGTCCCTGCTGGATTCGGCGACTGCTATTCTGGCCAATCAAGCCATGAATTATCAGGTCACCGGCAACGCTCCTGGAAGACTTGGAAACGGCCATCCGAACATCGTTCCCTATCAGGTATTCCCCGTCTCGGACGGTTATATCATCATCGCAACCGGCAATGATCGGCAGTTTCGCGCTCTTTGCACGGTAATCGGGGCGGCAGAGCTTTCGGAAGATCTGCGGTTCAAGACAAATGCGGATCGCGTTGCTCATCGCGAGGTGCTCGTGTCTTTGCTTTCGGATGCGACTTCTGCTTTTGCGAAACAGGACCTGTTGCCAAAACTGGATGCAGCGGGCGTGCCTGCCGGCCCCATCAATACGATCAAGGATGTCTTCGCCGATCCGCAGGTCATTGATCGGGGAATGGCTATCAACCCTGGCGGCATTCCCGGGGTTCGAAGCCCTTGGGTTTTCTCGGACAGTGACCTTTCGGTGGGCAAACCCGCACCCGTTCTGGGCGCAGACAACCCCGATATAGACAAGCTGTGGCGCGACCCAGACAATAACGGATGATCCGTTGATCCAAGGCGACGGTCCAGCGGCTCCTTTGGTCAGAGGAAAGAGAGCGCAAATCACGGACCGTCCGCAATTTGGCCCGTAAGCTATCCAAATGAATCGCAAAGGTCTTTCGCGACTTGATATGAATCATGCCCAACCTTTTTGGGAGCATGTATAGTGCCGGAAAGCAATTCACCCGACGTGGATCATTGTGAATTTGCAACTGAAACATGGCGGGGCGTATCAAGGAATAAGCAATGTCCATAGACCTCTCGTTTTTAGGCGCTGCCGGCACAGTGACCGGTTCACGGAACCTGCTGGAAGCCGGCGGCCAGAGAATACTGGTCGATTGTGGCCTGTTTCAGGGCTACAAGAAACTGCGACTGCGTAACTGGAAACCCTTTCCGGTGGATCCGGCCAGTATCGACGCAGTGGTCCTGACCCATGCCCATATTGATCATTCCGGCAATCTGCCCCGCCTCTTCCAACAGGGGTTTCGGGGGGCGATCCACTGCACGGAGGCAACACGCGACCTGTGCGAGATTTTGTTAGCGGACAGTGCATATCTGAACGAGAAGGACGCCGAACGCGCCAACCGCTATGGGTATACCAAGCATCAACCGGCGCTTCCGCTCTATACCCGGAAGGACGCCAAGGACTGCATGAAACTGTTCCAGACGCATCCGTTCGAAACTCCGGCCACGGTGGCCTCGGGTGTCAGCGCGCGGTTCCGGCGCGCCGGGCATATTCTGGGCGCGGCAAGTGTCGAGTTGACGATGGACGGGCGGGTGCTGGTCTTTTCTGGCGATATTGGCAATTATGAATCTCCGACGTTGTCGAACCCGCGCCCGTTCGGAGAGGCGGATGTGCTTGTGATTGAGTCCACCTACGGTGACCGGTTGCACGAGGGTCCTGATCCAGAGGACGAACTGGCCGAGGTGATCACAGAGACGGCCGCGCGGGGTGGCACCGTGGTAATCCCGTCCTTTGCCGTGGGTCGGGCGCAAATGCTGATGTATTACCTGATGCGCCTGAAGCGCGCGCGCCGGATACCGGACATCCCGGTTTACCTCGACAGTCCGATGGCGATCAACGCGAGCGATATCTATCGCGCGCACCTTGGCGACCAGAGCCTGACCGAAGAGGAATGTCGCCTAACATGCGCGGCGGCAGAGTATACACGGTCAGTAGACGCTTCCAAGGCGCTCGATGCCAGCAAACACCCCAAAATCATAATCTCGGCGTCGGGCATGGCGACTGGCGGCCGCGTATTACATCATCTGAAAGCTTACCTGCCCAACCCAACTAGTACCATCCTGTTTGCCGGATTTCAGGCTGGCGGGACACGTGGCGCCTCGCTGGTGGGCGGCGCCGACAGGGTCAGCATTCACGGTGAATATATCCCAGTCCGCGCAACCGTACGGAACCTCAGCAAGCTGTCCGCCCACGGCGACCGCGATGACCTTTTGCGCTGGCTGGGCGGTTTCCGTTCGCCGCCGGGCCGTATCTTCATCAACCATGGAGAGGATGCGGCCTCCGACGCTTTGCGGCTGACAATCAAAGACAAGCTGGGTTGGGAGGCGGAGACGCCGGACCACCTTGAAAGGTTCACATTGTGAGTATGTTACCGGACGGTCCCGTCAAACTACCCTACAAGCTTAAGGCGCGGCGCAGCGGCATCGATACGGGAAACGAACTGGTCGTGTTCATGCATGCCGATTGCCCGGTTTGCCGGTCCGAAGGGTTGCGGGCCCATACGCGCGTATTGTTATCCTTCAACCATCATAAGATCGTCGCTACTGCACATCATGTGTATAGCGATATGGTCGGAATGGACGAGATCGCACTATCTGAGTCCGCGTGGCGTCATTTGGACCCGAAACCGGGCGAACTGCTGACGCTTGCCCATGCGCCGGCCCTGCCGTCCTTGAGCGCCGTGCGAGGAAAAATCTATGGCGAGCGCCTGAAGGGAACCGACATAGACGAGATCGTTGCCGATATCGTGGCAGGGCGTTATTCCGACATTCATTCGGCAGCTTTTCTGTCCGCCTGTGCGGCGCGACCGCTGGATCCGGGCGAGACTGCTGCATTGACCCGCGCGATGGTCGGGGCGGGCGAGAGGCTGACATGGGAATTCCCGCTGGTCGCTGACAAACACTGCGTCGGTGGCCTGCCGGGAAACCGCACGACACCGATTGTCGTGGCGATCGTGGCGGCCTTTGGCGTGCCGATCCCGAAAACGTCTTCGCGGGCGATCACGTCACCGGCGGGAACCGCAGATGTGATGGCGACGCTGACGTCCGTCGACTTGACGCTGCCAGAGATACGTAAGGTTGTGGAACAGGAGTCCGGCTGTCTTGTTTGGGGTGGGTCCGTTCGGCTCAGCCCAGCCGATGATCAGTTGATCCGCATCGAAAGGGCGCTCGATATTGACGGATCCGGCCAGCTTGTCGCCTCGGTGCTGTCCAAGAAGATTGCGGCGGGCGCGACCCACGTAGTTATCGACTTTCCGGTCGGTCCGACAGCCAAGATTCGCAGCGAAAATGATGCCGGCCACCTGATCGGCCTGATCGAGGCGGTCGCCGGGCGTTTCGGGCTGGAAGTCCGCGCGATCCGGACCGATGGCACCCAACCGGTAGGCCGCGGCATTGGTCCGGCTCTGGAGGCGTGGGACGTGCTGGATGTCCTGCAAGGCAAACCCGACGCACCGAACGACCTGCGTACCCGCGCGGTAGCGCTGGCGGGCGCGTTGCTGGAATTCACCGGGAGCGTGGCGGTGGGACAGGGAACGGCGCAAGCGGACGCAGCGGTCAGCGACGGTCGCGCATGGGCCAAATTCCAACGTATCTGCGAGGCGCAGGGTGGCTTGCGCGAACCGCCGTTGCCCGGCCTTTCAAGGGACGTTCCTGCCTTTGCCTCGGGCGTCGTTACGGAAATAGACAACCGCAAACTCGCGATGGTCGCCAAGCTTGCCGGCGCGCCGGAAGCCGTCGCGGCAGGTGTCACGATCCATGTGCGGATTGGTGACCGGGTTTCCGCCGGTCAGCCGGTTTTCACAATCCATGCCGAAACTGCGGGCGGGTTGCATTATTCGCTGGCCAACATGGCGCCACTGGATGAAATCATCCGCCTTGGAAGTTTGGAATGAGCGTGGTTGTCTTGCCACTGCCGGGCAACGAAGCGATGGCACAACGCATTGCCGAGCAGAGCGGCTTTGATCCGGGGCGGATCGAAACACGGCATTTTCCCGACGGGGAAACCTATCTTCGCCATCTCTCGCCGCTATCGGGCAGGTCCGTCGTTCTGGTTTGCACGCTGGATCATCCGGACGCCAAGCTTGTTCCGCTATTATTTGCTGCACGTGCGGCAAGAGACCAAGGCGCGCGACGCGTTGGACTTGTTGCACCCTATCTGGCCTACATGCGGCAGGACCGGCAGTTCCATGATGGCGAGGCAGTGTCCGCACGACTGTTCGCGGCGCAACTGTCAGCGGATTTCGACTGGCTGGTAACGGTCGAGCCCCACCTGCACCGGATTTCCAGTCTCAATGACGTATTCACTATTCCGTCCGCGTCGATTCATGCGGCGCCCTTGCTTGCCAAATGGATCGGCAAGACGGTAAAGAATCCGGTCGTAATAGGTCCGGACCAGGAAAGCAGGCCGTGGGTCGCCGCGGTTGCCGAACGTCTGAATGTCCCTTTTTTGGTTGCTGATAAGACAAGAATTGGTGACCGCGAAGTCAGGATCGATCTGCCTGAAGTCGATGGCGCAGTCGACCGGACGCCGGTCATTGTCGACGATGTTGTCTCGTCCGGTCGGACTTTGCTGGAACTGACAAAACTACTTCGGACACGCTTCGATAAGCGTCCAGTCAGTGCCGTCGTTCATGGCCTTTTCGTCGAAGAGGCCTATGCGCAACTGCGTTCGGAATGCGCGGCGGTCGTAAGCACCAACACCGTGGAACACGACAGCAACACGATTGATGTGTCGGGTGAAATAGCGGCTTCTGTCATGCCGTTTTGTTGAAATGCTCGCGTTGAAAATTTGCACTGAACGGCTTTTGAAACCGATGGGTTGGGGGCGGAGGTCGGTATTGCCGGCGGGTTTTCCCGGTCCGGAAACCAAATCGCCAATCCCGAACTCTCCGGCAGTTCGCAGCGCACCACAAGGCACGTTGTGTCGTCTCAAGGGTGGCGATTGAGAAAAAACTCCGATGCCTAAGCATCCAGACTTGCCACCGCAACCATTTCCGCGCGCATTCCGGGTCGCGCCACAGATGCCTTCCATCGCGGCACTTACGGAGGGTTCGGTTCCCTGCGAATGGGAGCGGTCGCAACTTGAACCCTTATTGCCAATCCTCTTTGCGAACTGGTCGACAAGGCCGAAGTCAAGAGCCTGCTGGCGTACAGAGGACTTTCGGCCGGAAACAC
>JAHEFH010000060.1 GCA_024640245.1 Paracoccaceae bacterium
TCATCGCCCCTCTGCAAGGCGTCGATTATCGCGTCGTGCTGATCCACCACAGTGGTTACCCGTTCCACGTTTTCCAGCGTCGTCGGGCCGAGGACTAGCGTTGCGTTGGATAGCGCTTGCGCCGAAGCAAGCAGATAGCGGTTCCGTGCCGCCTCGAAGATGATGCGATGGAAATGCGCATTCAGGCGCGAAACTTCCTGGGGAGTGTCCACCGCCGCTAGCATCGCTACGTTCAGGTCGCGTAATTCGGCGATCTCTGCCTTCGAGGCGTGTTTTGCCGCCATGGCCGCGGCGGTTTTCTCAAGTACCTTGCGCATCTCGTACAGTTCTACAATTTCCAGATGAGACAGCGATTTGACGACCGCGCCGATACGCGGTTGATGTTCGATCACACCTTCGGCTTCCAGACGGCGGATTGCCTCTCGGACCGGAGTACGGCTCAGGCCGACGAGTTCCGCGACTTCCGTTTCACGGATACGGCTGCCCGGCAACAGGGCTCCGGAGCGGATCGCCTGATAGAGCTTTTCGTAGGCCAACTGGCCATGCGATATTTTCTCGGAGTTATTCGGCATGGGTCAAATCTCTTTCAAGAATTGTATACTCTTGGATACATGTGGATGCAATGGTGATGGAAGCTTTTATCGCCCTTTGAAACAATGCTTTGAATTCTGGGCTCTGACGTGCGATCTTCGAGGCCCTGAAGGCTATTTTTCCGAGCAACCGGCCCAAATACTCAAGAGGATATTGCCATGACCTATGTTCCAGCAGAAAACCGGTATGAACGTATGGAATATCGCAAATGTGGCGCATCAGGCTTGATGTTACCTGCGGTCTCTTTGGGATTGTGGCACAATTTCGGTGAAGATACTCCGCATCGGACCAAAAGAGAGATATGCCGGACGGCGTTCGACCACGGCATCACCCATTTCGACCTAGCTAACAACTACGGCCCGCCGCCGGGTAGCGCCGAGACGGCTTTTGGCGAGATTCTGAAGACCGATTTTCGAGGCTATCGTGACCAGCTGATCATTTCTTCGAAAGCCGGCTACAACATGTGGCCCGGGCCTTATGGGGAATGGGGTAGCAGGAAATACCTGATATCGTCTTGCGACCAGTCGTTGAAACGCATGGGGCTGGACTATGTGGACATCTTCTATTCGCACCGCTTCGATCCGAATACGCCGCTGGAAGAAACGATGGGTGCGCTGGACCAGATCGTACGCTCGGGCAAGGCGCTCTACGCCGGAATCTCGTCTTACAATTCAAAGAAAACCCGCGAGGCTGTTGCGATACTGAAGGATCTGGGAACGCCGTGCCTGATCCACCAGCCATCCTACAACATGCTGAACCGCTGGGTTGAAACCGACGGGCTGAAGGATACTCTGGCCGACCTGGGGGTCGGCTCGATCGCCTTTACTCCTCTGGCGCAAGGTATGCTGACAACGAAATACTTGGGTGGCATTCCTGAAACCAGCCGCGCGGCAATGGGCAAGTCCCTCAAACCCGAATTCCTGACAGATAAGGTAATCGACAATATCCGCAGTCTGAACGACATAGCCGAACGGCGCGGCCAGACGCTGGCGCAAATGGCGATCGCCTGGGTTCTTCGCGGCGGCGGGATCACGACCGCGCTGATCGGCGCGTCGAAACCGTCGCAGGTGGTCGATTGCGCGGGCGCGGTCAAAAACCTGCATTTCACGGATGCGGAACTGGCCGAGATCGACGAATATGCCAACGAGGAAGAGATTAACCTCTGGGCCAGATCCTCGTCGGCTGATGGCTAGCCTGCCGTATCTTGCTGGCTGGAACCGTATCGAAGCACCGGTGCGCGCCAGGCGCGGGCAAGCGCCTTTCGCGCAATATTCCCGTGTGCCAGATCCAGCTTTGTGCTAATTGGGTACAGCGCTCCGACCCGGCGTGACCGGAAGAGGTCTGTGATCCCGAATGCTTTTAAACTTATGAATAATATTACCTACAGGCCGGCCAGGCTCGATGACATAAACGCATTGCAGGTTATTGAAGCGGCCAGCTTCAAGTCCGACCTGTTGTCGCGGCGCGCCTTGCAACAAGGTATCCGTTCGCAGAGCCAATGGATTCAGGTGGCCGTCAACGAAGCCGGCGCACCGGTGGGCTATTGCCAACTTCATTTCAACAGCAAGACGCATGTTGCAAGGCTGTACTCGATTGCGGTTCTGGAGGCCTGGCGCGGCCGCGGCATCGCGCGTACGCTGATCGAGAATGCGGCGGATCACGCAATGTCTCAGGGCAAGACATCGCTGGTTCTGGAAGCCCGATCCGCCGACAGCCGTCTTGTTCAATTTTATGCTGACCAGAGATTTTCCGCCGTCGAGAAACTTCCCGGATATTACGAGGATGGCGCCGACGCGATCCGTATGACGCGTCCATTAGGGGCGGAATTCGACACAGAGGCTGTCAGCCGGCGGGTGCGGGAGCTTCGCCAAATCATCGTCGTGGTGCCAAGGGAACAGGACGCCAAGATCATCGAGGCGGCAGGCGGGGCGAAACAGCGCCCGATGATCGTCACCGCGCAGCAGTTTCTGGCGCTGGGCCATATGTTGGGCGAGGGCGTCAAGGTTCTGAACCTCTGCCCCTGCGAGGAATATTTGTCGTCCGGTTATTATGTTTCGCTGATTGCAGAAGCCCGAGGTAACCGCACTCTGCCGTCGATTGAAACGATTTCAGGGCTGGTGAGCAAGCGTCTGTACCAGCAGTATCTCGAGGAATTGACCCGCCTCTTGCCGGCCGCCGAGTTTCTGGAACCCCTGCGTTCTGCAAAGACCGGAAATGTTTCGCTCGAGTTGTATTTTGGCCAGACCGGGCAGCCGTGGGCGCGGCAGATCGCCAAGCGCTGCTATCAGCTTTTTGCCGCGCCGGTTCTGGAAATTCTGGTAGTCGAACGTAAAGGCAAATGGGCGATAGACTATATTTGGCCGCTGTCAGTCTCTTCGGTCGACGCGAAGGACAGGCCACGGTTTATTGCGGCGCTGATGGCGGCGCTCAACCCGTCGCTGCCGCGGCCGGCGGGCCGACAAAACTATCCCTTCGATCTGGCTATTCTGATCGATCCGGACGAGAAACTGCCGCCGTCCGACGCGCGCGCCCTTACCCTGACGATTCGGGCGCTGGCCAAACAGGAAATCCATGCCGAACTGATCGGCAAGGAGGATTTCAAACGGCTGAGCGCCTTCGATGCGCTCTATATCCGCACCACGACGAATATCGACCATTACAGCTATCGCTTTTCCCGCAAGGCTGCCGACCTCGGTCTGCCGGTGATCGACGATCCGCAATCGATCCTGCGCTGTTCCAACAAGGTCTTTCTGGCCGAGGCCCTGACCCGCGCTGGCCTTGATACGCCGCAGACCCGACTCGTGACCCGCGCCAACCTCGCCTCTGTCGCCAAATCGCTGCCCTATCCCTGCGTTCTGAAAATTCCGGACGGGTCGTTTTCACGCGGTATGGTCAAGGCGAGGAACCCAGAAGAATTTCTGGCGGGTGCGCAGAACATGCTCGTCGACAGCTTTGTCATTCTCGCGCAGGAATTCCTGCCGACGGACTTTGACTGGCGTATCGGCATTCTGGACGGCAAGCCGATTTTTGCCTGCAAGTATTTCATGTCGCGTGGTCACTGGCAGATTTACCATCATAAATCCTCGGGACAGGTCAGCTCCGGCGGGTTCTCGTGCTGCACTCTGGAAGAAGTGCCCGCCGCCGTACTGCAAGCTTCCATCCGCGCGAGCCTGACCATCGGCGACGGCCTTTATGGCGTCGATGTGAAACATCTGGCCGACCGGGCCGTGATCATCGAGGTCAATGACAACCCGAGTATAGATGCCGGAATCGAGGACAAGATTTACGGAGAAGCGATCTATTCCGGCCTCGCTTCGGTGTTCCGCCGCCGAATCCTGGCCTCCAAGGGGATTTCGGGTGGCTGAATCATGCGACGGGGCCCGTGTTTTTTCGCAGGCCCTATACATTTCATGCGAAAGCCATTAGGTGGCACCAAAGCTGCGCTCTTGTCTGCAATTCCGGATATTTTGCAGATAATGAAAACAGGGACGGGGACTATTCTCCATTCCCAAAAACAGAAGATTCTATCGTGATACAAACTCTCGCCGACGCGCTTGCCCAGCGCGGATATACAGACCTGACGCCGGTTCAACAGGCCGTTACCGATCCTGCGCTCGAAAATGCCGACCTGCTGGTCTCTGCACAGACCGGATCCGGTAAAACCGTCGGCTTCGGTTTGGCCATCGCACCGACCCTACTCGGCGATGCGCTGCAATTCGGACCGGCCGGCAAGCCGCTGGCGCTGATTATTGCGCCGACACGCGAACTGGCCTTGCAGGTCAAACGCGAACTGGCGTGGCTCTATGCCAAGACAGGGGCGGTGGTGGCTTCTTGCGTCGGCGGCATGGACATGCGGGATGAACGCCGCGCGCTGGAACGCGGCGCGCATATCGTTGTCGCGACACCGGGCCGTCTGCGCGACCACATCCAGCGGGGTTCGCTCGACATGGGCGACCTGCGTGCCGTGGTGCTGGACGAGGCGGACGAGATGCTCGACCTCGGATTTCGCGAAGATCTGGAGTTCATTCTGGGTGAAGCGCCCGAAGGCCGCCGCACCCTTATGTTCTCTGCGACTGTTCCCCGCGCGATTGCAAATCTGGCCAAGAGCTATCAGAAAGACGCCGTTCGCGTGACGACGACAGCAGAGGCCTCTCAACATGCGGACATCGAATACCGCGCGCTGAACGTCGCGCCGCGCGACGCCGAAAACGCGATCGTCAACGTTTTGCGTTATTACGAGGCCCCCAATGCGCTGGTGTTTTGCAACACGCGCGAAATGGTCAACCGGTTGACGACGCGGTTTTCGAACCGCGGTTTCTCGGTCGTTGCGCTGTCTGGCGAGCTGAGCCAGAACGAACGCAGCCATGCGCTTCAGGCCATGCGCGACGGGCGCGCCCGCGTCTGTATCGCAACGGATGTCGCGGCCCGCGGCATCGACCTGCCAAACTTGGAGCTGGTGATCCACGCCGACCTGCCATCGAATTCCGAGACCCTGTTGCACCGGTCCGGTCGTACCGGCAGGGCGGGGCGCAAGGGCGTCAGCGTTCTGATCGTTCCGGGCAAGGTCCGCAAGAAAGCGGAACGCCTGCTGGGCGGCGCTAAACTCACGGCAGAGTGGGGCGACGCGCCATCGGCCGATATGGTTCTGGAGCGCGACGAAGAACGACTGCTATCCGATCCGGTCTGGGAACAGGAAACGACAGAGGCGGAAGCTATTGCGGCGCAAAAGCTGCTGTCGCGCTATAGCCCTGAAGCTATCGCCGCTGCGTATCTGCGGCTCTACCATGCGAAACAGTCGGCTCCCGAAGAGCTTGCGGCCTCCGGTGCCGAGGGCGCGCCTCGCGCGCATACCGAATTCGGTCCGGGCGTATGGTTCACCGTCACAGGCGGGCGCAACCAGAATGTTGAGCCGGGCCGGTTGCTGCCGAAACTCTGCAAGGCTGGTGGCCTGACCCGCGAGGACATCGGTGCGATCCGTGTACAGCAGGACGAAACCTATGTGGAAATCAAAGGCTCCTCGGTCGCTGGATTTCTGGCGGCCATTGGCAAGGACATGGTGATTGATCCCGCGACCTCGGTTAAACGGTTGGACATCGAGCCAGAGGTTGCGCGCAAACCTCCGACCAAGTTTGCCGCCTCGCAGAGGTTCAAGAAGGCATACGAAGGCAAGCCTAAAAAAGGGCCTCGCAAAGATTACCGGCCCGAAGGCGATGCACCCGCCGGCCAACGCGAAAGCCAGGCAAGTGATGCGCTTGCCACGAAAAAGCCATTTGCCAAGCGCTGGAAACCCGAAGACACCCGCCCCGAAGGTGTCGTGACTCCGCTGAAAACCCGGAAAGGGCCGGGGGGTGCGTCCAAACCGGGGGCTAAGCCGCACCGCAAGGGCGGCAAGCCAACCGTCGGGAAAAAGCCGAAACCTGCCAAGGGCGGCAGCGGCGCTCCGAAACGCGGCAAGAAAGACTGAACTACCTCCGCCCCGCGCGTTCGTGATCCGGACTAATTGTTGGACATTATTGGAATGTCCCACATATTATTCCCTTACGACACGCGGCGGGAGGGTTTAATGCAAATCGGCAAGGCAGGGCGGGCGGTCACGTCCATATCCACGGCGGACGCAAGCAGCATAACTGTGCGTGGACGCGACCTGACCTCGGATCTGATGGGGAACCTCAGCTTCACCGAATATTTCTTCCTGCTGACAACCGGTCGCGCGCCGACCGAGCAACAGACTTATTTCCTCGACCTGCTGCTGGTGTCCATCGCCGAGCATGGGCTTGTTCCGACCAATCAGGTGGCGCGGATGACCTATGCCGCCGATCCCGGTAATCTGCAAGGCGCGGTGGCAGCCGGCATTCTGGGCTGTGGCACAGTGGTTCTGGGAACCACCGAGGTTTGCGGAGAATTTCTGAACGGGGCGCAGAACCGGATAGAGGCCGAAGGTATCACGATGTCGGATATCGTGATTGAGGCGCGGGACAGCGGCAAGCGCCTGCCGGGCTTCGGCCACCCGATCCACAAGCCGGTCGATCCCCGAACTCAGCGTATTCTGTCATTAGCCGAGGAAAAGGGCATCGCAGGCACCTACGTCGGGCTGGCGCGCGCGGCGGAAAAAGCAGTTGGCGAGGTCTGGGGCAAACCGCTAACGATGAATGTGTCGATGGCGATCCCGGCGGTTCTGCTTGATCTGGATTTTCCGCATTCGGTGCTCAAGGCTATCCCCATTCTGGCGCGCACAGGCAGCCTGCTGGCGCATCTGGCCGAAGAAGTCGAGACGCCGATCGGCTTCACGCTCGCGCATTACGCGGAGCAGGGCATCAAGTACGAGCCGCAGGACAAATGAGCCACTGGAACCCTCAGGTCGAGACGCGCCCCTGGGCCGATCAGCTTGTCCTGGATGACGCGGCCTATCGGACCCAGACTGGCTATTTATTCGAGAATTCGCCATTTTATCGTCAGAAGTTGACGGGTGCCGGTTTCCCCGATGCCTCCAGCGTCGGCGGACTCACTGACATCTCCAATCTGCCAATGACCGAAAAGGATGAACTGCGGCAGACACGGACCGGGGACAATCCGGTCGGCTCGCATCTGGCCGCGCCGATGGACGACGTGATCCGTATCTATTCCACCAGCGGCACCACCGGAACACCGAGCTATATCCCGCTGACCGCCGCCGACCTCGAAAACTGGATCGAGATTTCCTGCCGGTCCTACGGAGCGTCAGGCGCTGCCAAGGGCGACCGTATGGTCACGACCTACAACGCCGGACCCTTCGTGGCCGGTGTGACGCTGGACGCCTTTGCCAAGCTGGGCTTCTGCCATATTCCCGTCGGCGCAGGCAACACCGAGCGTCTGATGGCCGCCGTGCAACTGCTGAAGCCTGCGGTGTTGGGATGTACTCCGTCCTACGCGCTCTATCTTGCGGAATGGGCGGTCGATCGTGGCATCGACATCGCGAATTCCACGGTTGAGCGTATTCTGGTGGCCGGAGAACCGGGCGGCGGGGAACCCGCGCTGCGGCAGCAGTTGGAAAAGGCATGGGGTGCCAAGGTCACCGAGGCGATGGGCATCGGCGATATCTCGGTGTCGCTCTGGGGCGAGTGCGAACGTCAGGACGGCATGCATTTTTCCGGTCGCGGCATTGTGCATTTCGAACTCATTGACCCCGATACCGGCGCGACGGTTCCGCTGGAAGACGGCGCCGAAGGGGAGTTGGTCTACACCCATCTGAAACACCGGTCCGCCCCGCTGCTGCGGTTCCGGTCGCGCGACCATGTGCGGGTCAGTCTATCGCCCTGCGACTGCGGACGCACCGCACCGCGCGTGCGCTGCATCGGGCGTACTGACGACATGCTTATCGTCCGAGGCGTCAATTTGTTCCCGACGGCGCTGCGGCAAGTGGTCAACGAATTTCAGCCCCATGTCAGCGGCGTTATCTCTATCCTGCCAAAGGCAAAAGGTGTAAAACAAAAACCTCCGCTGCCGTTGAAAGTGGAGCTTTCCGAAGGCGCCGAAACGCCTGCGGATCTGGCCGAGCGCATACGGCAGCGCATACGGGACAAGCTGATCGCCTCGACCACCGTGACCCTCGTCCCGCAAGGCAGCCTGCCGCGGTCGGACTATAAGTCGAAGCTCGTAGACTGGTCACAGGCAACCTGAGAAATTTGAACAAGGAGAGTTTTTATGCGGAAGATACAGTCGCAAGGCGTGCACCACATTACACTTATCGGTGCCGACCGGCAGACCTCGATAGATTTCTGGGAAGGGCTCTTGGGCATGCCATTCATTTTCGACCAGCCCAATCTGGACAATCCGAACGAGGGCCATGTCTATTTCGATCCGGGCGACGGGCGGTTGATCACTGTTTTCACGAACGAGGACCGTAAGCCCGATCCGAGACGCACCAATACAGATCCGGGCGCGGTGCACCATCTGGCATTCAACATCAGCCAGGCTACTTTCAAGCAGACGGTCAAGCGTCTGGATGACCGTGGCATCAAACATTCCGGCCCCAAGGATCGCGGGTTCATGGATTCGATCTATTTCAAGGACCCGATGGGTCTGCTGATCGAACTTGCCTCCTACCGGTTCGAGCCGCCGATGGGATGCAGCTATGCCGATGTGATGATAGAGGCGCACCGAATTCGCGTCGCCAAAGGCGACTACAACATCCAGGAAGAACATCTGGCCGATGCCATCGAATTGCTAGTCGAGCGGCGGCAAGGCTCGCTGTCCGAAGATCGCACCCCGAAGAACCCTTACGAATGAATTTTTGAAACCGACTTGCGAGAAAGTAAGATGAAACTTCATATGCATCCCGCCTCGATCACCAGCCGCCAGATGCGTCTGCTGATCGCACAAAAAAAGGCCTGAATGTTAAATAACAGGTCATCGACCTGATTTCCGGACTGGATCGGCATTCGCCTGTTAACGTCTTTCCTTGAGGTCCGGCTTCCTTTAGTAGCAAATGCGGAAACTCGCCGACGATGTGGCCAATAGCTTGGAGGCTTCGCGGGGGAACCGATCACGTGGAGTTCAAGCTGGGGAAGACAATGTCACAAGCGGAAACCGAATTCTTGCGCGCGCTTTTCGATGCAGCCGTTGCTGCTGCCGACCCCATGATAACCGTTCCATTGGCGCTGCCGCCCAAGCCGTCGGGCAGGGTGGTCGTCGTGGGCGCGGGCAAGGCATCTGCGCGAATGGCCGAGGCCGTCGAAAGCGTCTGGGGACCCTGCGAAGGCTTGATAATCACGCGATACGGCTACTCGCGGCCTGCACGGGGCATCGAGATCGTGGAGGCCTCGCACCCGGTGCCGGACGCTGCGGGCCAGCAGGCGACAATGCGGATGCTGGCGATGCTGGATGGGCTGGGGCCGGACGATTTCGTGTTGGCTCTTATTTCCGGTGGAGGTTCGGCACTGTTGTGTGCGCCCGCCGGCGATATGACACTGGAGGACAAGCAGGCGGTTAACCGCGCGCTTCTGGAATCGGGCGCTCCGATCGGTCAGATGAACGTCGTACGCAAGCACCTGTCGCGGGTGAAGGGCGGACAACTGGCTGCTGCTGCATATCCTGCGAAAATGCTAACGCTGATGATTTCCGATGTGCCTGGTGACAATCCCGCCGATATCGCATCCGGTGTCACAGTCGGCGAGAAGTCGACTGTCGCTGACGCCCTGTCGATCATCGGGAAATACAAAATCAAACTGCCGGACGCTGCCAAAGCCGTTCTTGCCGGCGGCAGTTCCGTCGTGAAGCCTGACGACCTCCGCCTTACGAATGTGGAAAACCGCGTCATCTCGGCGCCGTCGCAGTCTTTGCAGGCAGCAAGGCAATTGGCCGAAGACCAAGGCATTCAAGTCCGGATTCTTGGCGATGCGATCGAAGGCGAGGCCCGCGACGAAGGCAAACGCCAGGCGGCACTTGCAAAATCGGTGCAGCAAGAACTCGGCCCGGAAGACCCGCCTGTGCTGCTGTTGTCCGGCGGCGAATGCACCGTTTCGGGCTGGGGAGGCGGTGTCGGCGGGCCGAACGCTGAATTTGTGTTGGCAGCAGCCATGGAACTCGACGGCCAGACGGGCATCCGCTTGATCGCCTGTGATACCGACGGCGTCGACGGCGCGGCAGAGGTCGCAGGCGCCCTTGCAGGACCCGACACCCTGTCGCGGGCAAGAGCGATTGATATCGATCCTGCGGATGTGCTGAAACGCAGCGACAGCCACACGTTCTTCGGCGCACTCGGCGATCAGGTCGTCACCGGTCCCACCCTGACGAACGTCAATGATTTTCGCGCGATCCTTATTCAGCCACCGGAGGCATGAGGTGCTGAAGCACTGTGTTTTCGTCAATTTGAAAGACGATGTGCACCCCGCAGAACGCGATGCGGTCCTGTCCGGTTTCGGGACGCTTGTCGGAGAGGTCGACGGGATGCTGGATTATTCCTATGGCCCCAATCTGGATTTCGAAGCGAAATCGGCAGACTACGCTTGGGGTTTTATCGTGACATTCCGCGACCGCACCGCCCATCTTGCCTACGAACGGCACCCGAAACATGTGGAACTCGGCTTACAACTGGTTGAAATGTGCAAAGATGGCCACGCCGGTATTTCCGTCTTCGACCTCGAAGTATCTTGAAAATTTCGCGGTGGCAAACTTGGATTTCGGGTTGCGACGCGGCGTGCCTCGACTTCGGTCCCTGCCGGGGTATGCTCAAAAAGCATCGGAGGTCGCGGTTTCCTTTGATTTAAATGCTCCTGTCGCGGATAGTGGTTTGTGGGGTATGCTGAAATCAATTGTAGAAAAGGCGGTAAGACATGAAGCCGGAGCGTCGTCAAATCTATCCCGCGGAATGGGTCGTATTGATCTTTACCCTCGTTTATGTAGGGGGCTTTACGGTCTGGTTTCTCAGTCGCGAAAACTATGAGTTCATTCTCTATGTCGTGACCATGCTGGGGCTGATCGCGCTCGTTGCGCTGAGTGTCAGAAAGGCCGAACTGCCGGTTCCGATGCTCTGGGCGCTGACCTTCTGGGGTCTGGCGCATATGGCGGGTGGCGGCATTCCAGTGGGAGAATCCGTGCTGTATTCGCTCCGTCTGATCGACATAGTCGGAGACGGAGAGTTCCGTATCCTGAAATACGATCAAGTCGTCCACGCCTATGGGTTCGGTGTCACCGCCTGGCTGCTATATCACCTTCTCGCTCGTCATTTCCCGGTCATGCGCGGCACCTGGTCGATCTATACCTATGCGGCGCTTGCTTCGATCGGTCTGGGGGCTGTGAATGAAATGATAGAGTTCTCGGCCGTCATCATGATGCCGGATACGAATGTCGGCGGTTACTACAACACGGCGCTGGATCTGGTATTCAATGCCGCAGGCGCAGTTGTGGCCATGCTTCTCGTTGCACGGTCACAATCGCGGAGCCCCGACTGACGCCAGACCCTCCTCCATCTCGTCATTGCCATGACCGTTTTCGAGCATTTCCCTGATATTTTCTGGCAAAGTGTCTAGTGTGAACTTATGCTGCTCGGAATCGTCGTGCAGGAATGTGACACTATCCCCGAGCTTCCTGCCGGAGAATGGAATCTGTCCACCTATCTCGTCTTCCTGCGCCTTGAAGCGCGGTGTTGCCAAAGGCCGCGAAACAGCACGGATATTGAAGAACTATGATCTTGAATAGCGCCAATCTAGTTGAACATCACAATTGCGAAGGTGACCGCAGTAATGACGCCGAGCCAAACCACATGTGACAGCCTTTTGATTTTTTTAAGATCAGGCGGCACGCCCGCTGCCTCTGCCTGCATGGCCATTCTGGCAATATACAATACCGTTACCAGGGCAAGGGTCGCGCCAGCGAGTTTCAGGTAAAACAAAAGTCCTATGTCGAGGGTTCCGTATTCCACGAAAACCAGTCCGAGGCCGCTGAGCCAAAGCAGGATCATCGCGATCGGTCCGATCTTGCCCATGGTTTTCATCAGGGCTACCACCATTTCAGGTGGTGGTCCCGGGTTCGGGTTCCTGATTATTCTTGATGCAAGGATTCCGTTTGTAATGCCGGATCCGGCACCGAAAACCAGCGCGAAAATATGGATGAATTTCAGAACATAAAGCATTTTTTGATCCCTCATTTCAATTAAGGGAACTTATATCACGATTTTCAAATTTCTAGATTTTTAAAATGTATCGTAGAAAGGATGACCGCGCAGATTCTTTGCGCGGCCATGGTTTGTCTATTCAAGAAAGCCAAGTGTACTCATCGTTGATATCAGCATCCGGCAACACAGTTGCCGCCGGAATCAAACTCCATCGTTCTGCCGCTGAGCGGCAGGTGAACGGGAACATTCACCGCTTTTGCGAACGTATCTGTTCTGGTGCCCTCTATTACGACCCCACCTTTCGTGGCTTCTTCGTTGGCGTGCGAAGGGATGACCGACGCCGGATTGACCAGTTCATTCACCACGTAGGCCGCCTCAGTCGGCCCTGTAGTGAATGTGTCGCCGATATTGATGACAACAAGTTTTGCGTCATAGAATCCCTGGACAACGAGTTTCTGCTCTGCCGTCATGCCCGTGTCGCCCGAAAGATAGGCGGCGAGCCCGTTGGAAAAGCGCAGGACATAGCCGGTCGGTGGGCCGACATATCCGGCGAATCCGGCTGCTTTCATGGCATCGCCCAACTCTCCGCCGATCAGTTCCGGTACCAGACCATTGCTGTGCACCGCGGGAACGGTTGAAATGCTTACACCGCCAACCTTGTAAGAACCACCGAAGCGGGTCAGGACTGAGTTCTTCGGATCGCCGCCGACACTGCCGAGTTTGGCCGCGAAGAAGGGTGGCATTTCGCTTCCGGTAACGATCTTGGCGCTCTTCGCTTTAGCGATCTTGACTATGTTTGTTTCCGGCGAGGCGTCTACCGATAGATCGGGCGCTCCGCATTCTCCGGCGTCAACCGCGCTGTTATGACGGCTCCCAACATGATCGCCGTGCATATGGGTGACCAGCAGCGCGTCGATATTGCCGAGACGCGGGTCATCTGCGCCTGCGACAGTCATTCCGGCATCGTAAAGAATGCGTGTTCCGTCAGGATCTTCAAAAACCATGGCGCGGTCCAGACGGCAGAACTCTCCGGTAATTCCGCCCAGAGGCGTGACCTTGACGTTTTGTGCGAATGCGGGCGCGGATGCGAGGATCACAGCGCCCAGACCGGCAGTAATTGATGCAATAGCAGCTTTTCCCATCTTATAATTCCTTGAACCTGTTGAAATGTGAGTCAAAAGGTATCGCCTTAGGGAAGGTTGTCAAACACTCAAATCACCGGTCAAGGGGGAGCGGCGTTCTAAAAGGGTTCTTCCGGATAACCTACCTCTGCCAAGTACAAGCCTTGTGGCGGACAGACAGGTCCACAGGCGGCGCGGTTGCGCGCCAGAAGCGCGTCCCTGACATCGTCCGGCTCCCAGGAACCGGCCCCGACGCGTTCCAGTGTTCCGACGAAACTGCGCACCTGATTGTGCAGGAAGCTGCGGGCCTCGACGTGGAAGCGGTATTCTGTGCCGTGTTCCAGTGAGACGGTCTCGACCTCTAGCCGATCGAGCGTCTTTATTGGGCTCTTGGCCTGACATATTGTCGAACGGAATGTTGTGAAATCGTGGTTGCCCAGCAGGTGATTTGCGGCCTCTTGCATGGCGCCTGCGTCCAGTTCGTGGCGAACATGCCAGACCAGATCGTTTTCCAGAACCATCGGTGCGCGGCGGCTGACCAATCGGAAAAGATAGCGTCGCTTCAGGGCCGAAAAGCGGGCGTGGAAGTTGTCGGAAACCTTTGCGGCGGCAACAATGGCGACCGGCGCGGGCCGCAGATGATAATTCAGCCCCTCGGACAGCCGGTAGGCATCCCAGTCCTTGATCAGGTCGAAATGCGCCACTTGTCCCGTTGCATGAACTCCGGCATCGGTCCGGCCCGCGCCCTGTATCAAGGGGGCCTCCGCATCCATTTTCGCAAGCGCCTCTTCGATGGCCTGTTGCACAGAGGGATGCTCTTTCTGGCGCTGCCAGCCGGCAAAGGGCGTTCCCTTGTATTCGATTTTTAGTGCATAGCGTGGCATGGTTCCGCACTATCGAACGGGAAGCATTTTGCCAATCCCCTATAAATCCGGCCACGGATTACCTACATAGTTGCCGATACGGAAAAGGACGCTGGATTTGGGCATCGGAAGCATAGTTGACGGGATTGTCCGTCAGGCGGAGAAAACCGTAGATGAGGTGAACGAGACCTTGTTCGAACCTGTCATCCGGCTGGGAGTGACCGGCCTGTCGCGGTCAGGCAAGACCGTCTTCATCACATCGCTGGTTGCCAACCTGCTGGATCGCGGCCGCATGCTGCGGTTGTCGTCAGAGGCTGAGGGCCGCATCCTGTCGGCATATCTGCAACCGCAGCCAGACGACCTTGTTCCCCGCTTCGACTATGAAACCCATCTGGCGAAAATGATCGGGCCCGCGCCGGAATGGCCGACCTCGACGCGGTCGATCAGCCAGTTGCGCCTGTCCTTCCGCGTGCAGCCCAGTGGCATGCTGTCCGGTGTATGGGGGCCGCGGACCGTGCATCTTGATATCGTCGACTATCCGGGTGAGTGGCTGCTCGATCTGCCGCTGATGAAGCAGACTTTCGCGGAGTTTTCCAAAGATGCCATTCAAAAAGCGCAGAGAAAAAGCCGCGCGCCCATGGCGCAGGAGTGGTTGTCCCTACTTGATCAGGTGAAGGGCGAGGCCGAACTGGACGAGGTGATGGCCCAGCGTCTGGCCTCTGCCTTTACCGGCTATTTGCGGGCGTGCCGCGAGGCCGGCCTTTCGGCCTGCGCGCCGGGCCGGTTTCTGATGCCGGGCGATCTGGAGGGATCCCCGGCGCTTACGTTCAGCCCATTACCTGCGGGGAGTCGCGGCGCACGCAACTCCACCATGCGGGAGTTCGAAAGGCGGTTCGAGGCCTACAAATCCAAGGTTGTAAAACCTTTCTTCACCGATCACTTTTCCCGCATAGATCGCCAGATTGTCCTGGTAGATGCGCTGGGCGCCCTTCATGCCGGCCCTGCCGCCATCGCCGATTTGCGCGACGCGATGACCGATGTGTTGCGCTGCTTCAGGCCGGGCAGGAACACATGGCTTTCGACAATCCTGGGCAAGCGGGTGGAGCGCATCCTGTTCGCCGCCACCAAGGCCGACCACCTGCATCACAACCAGCACGCGGCGCTGAACGGCTTCATGCAGACGCTTTTGCGGCAGGCCAAGGATCGTGCCGAATTCTCGGGTGCCACGACGGCCAGCATGGCGATCGCCGGCCTCAGGACCACGGTCGAGAAAACCGTTCAACATGACGGCCACGCGCTGGATTGTGTCCGCGGAACCCTGCTGGACAGCGGTAAAGAGGCCGCCATGTATGCCGGAGAGTTGCCGGCCGACCCGAGGGAAATGGTTTCCAGTGCCAATGGCGAGGTTTCGAAATGGCTGAACGGCGACTATGCGGTGATGTCGTTCCGGCCTGCCAGAATAGCCTTGAAACCCGGCGACGGCCCGCCGCATATCCGGCTGGATCAGGCGGCGGAATTCCTTATTGGAGACAGGCTGAAATGACGAAGCCAGAACTGAAAAAACCGGTTGTTATCGAACTCGAGGACACGGTTTCTGACAAGTCCGGTCCGGCAGAGGCTCCGCCTGTGCCTGAACCTGATCTGCCGATGCCGCGTGGACGGGCAATGGAAACCGTCGCCGCGATGACGGCTCGCAAGCCCTCGCTGCTCGCTCGGTTGTTCTGGAGCGCGCTTTCCCTGCTGCTTGGCGTGATGGTTAGTGTCGCCTTCTGGGATTTCGCCACCGGATTGTTGGAGCGGAATATCTGGATCGGACGCGGAGTGATCGCGCTGATCGCTATCCTGCTGACCGGATTGCTAGTCTTTGCCGCCGGAGAATTGGCCGCGATGCTGCGCCTGCGCAAAGTAGACGCGCTAAAACGGGCCTATGCCGACTGTCAGTCGGGTACGCGCAGCGATGCGCTGGGTTTCGCCAGCACTTTGCGGGACTTCTATAAGGACCGCCCGGAACTGCGCTGGGATAGTGACAGGATGACCGGCCAGATACAGGATGCGCTGACGTCCGCCGACGTGCTGCACGTGGCCGAGACGGGGCTGCTTGCGCCACTGGATGAACTGGCCCGCAAGGAAATCGAGTCCGCTGCAAGGCAGGTTGCAACAGCGACGGCCGTCGTGCCGCTGGCCATGGCCGATGTGGTGATCGCGCTGTTTGCAAACGTCCGGATGGTGCGCCGCATATCGGAAATCTATGGCGGGCGTTCCGGTCGGTTCGGGTCATGGCGTTTGCTGCGGGCGGTTGCCACGCATCTGGTGGCGACAGGCGCGGTGGCGATCAGCGACGATCTGATCGGAACGATCGCCGGCGGTGGCGTGCTGTCCAAGGTCAGCCGGCGGTTTGGCGAAGGCGTTGTGAACGGGGCGCTGACGGCCCGCGTCGGCATTGCCGCGCTGGAGGTCTGTCGCCCCATGCCGTTCAACGCGCAGAAGCGCCCCTCGATCAGTGCGATCATGAAACGCGCGCTGACGGGGTTTTTCGGTAAGTAGGCGGCGACCACGCTTTAATTGCCCGTCAACTTGACGCATTGAAATCCCAAGGCTGGACGTTGCCCCGCAGCAGGGGTATAAGCGCCGCCATGGGACCAATATTCGGCATTATCATTCGAATTATTTACCCGGCGCTC
>JAHEFH010000174.1 GCA_024640245.1 Paracoccaceae bacterium
ATATGAGAGAACAGAATCCACTCCCCTCGAATGACTGGCCGGAACTGAAACCAGGCTGGGTCTGGTTGTGCGGTGCGGGTCCGGGCGATCCGGGGCTGCTGACACTGCATGCGCTGAACGCACTGCGGCAGGCGGACGTGATAATTTATGACGCGCTCGTCGACCAACGGATTCTGGATTGGGCCGCGCCCGCAGCCGAAGCCATCTACGCAGGAAAGCGCGGCGGCAAGCCATCCTCCAAACAGCGCGATATTTCCTTGCGACTGGTTGAACTGGCTCGACAGGGCAAACGCGTTCTACGCCTGAAGGGCGGTGATCCTTTCGTGTTCGGCCGCGGCGGCGAAGAAGCCCAGACGCTGGTTCAGCATGGCATCCCCATCCGTATCATTCCGGGTATTTCCGCCGGCATCGGCGGGCTGGCCTATGCCGGCATCCCAGTTACGCACCGTGACGTCAATCAGGCCGTGACCTTTGTGACCGGCCACGACCAGAGCGGCGACACCCCGCAATCGCTCGACTGGGGTGCAATCGCGCGCGGCAGTCAGGTGATCGTGATCTACATGGGCATGAAACACATCGCGCGGATTTCGGCGGAGTTGATCGGCGCAGGTCGCCCCGCAAGCGAGCCGGTGGCAGTTGTCACCAACGCCACCAAACCGGAACAGACGGTGCTGGAAACCACGCTCGGCACGATCGAGGCGGATATTCTCGGCGCCGGTCTGGAACCGCCTGCGATCATCTGCGTGGGCCGGTCCGTCCTGATGCGCCAGACGCTGGACTGGGTGACGATGCTGGACGGCACTGCGCCGCGGAACACCAACCCGTTGGGGCGTGACCTTCCGGCCGACGCGTCATGAGCGGATTGATCATCGCGGCGACCGGATCGGGGTGCGGCAAGACGACGATCACACTTGGCTTGCTCCGCGCCTTGCGGCGTAAAGGCATCAACGTCAGATCTGCCAAGAGCGGCCCGGACTACATAGATCCCCGATTCCACGAAGCGGCCTCCGGCGCGACGTGCCTCAACCTCGACGCCTGGGCTATGGCCGATGATCGCATACGGCATCTTGCGTCCGGCGAAGGCACCCTTGTGATCGAGGGAGCGATGGGCCTTTTTGACGGCGCGCCGCCGCTTGGCAAAGGCGCGACCGCCGATCTGGCGCGCATTTTGGGACTGCCGGTAGTGCTGGTTCTGGACGTGTCCTCTCAGGCGCAATCCGCTGCGGCGGTTCTGGCCGGTTTTTCCGGTTTCGATCCCGAAGTGAAAATAGCCGGCGTCATCCTTAACAAACTGGGAAGCCCCGGACACGAGCGCATGATCCGTGATGCGCTTGAACTGTCCGGTATACCCGTTGTCGGCGCGGTCCACCGGAATTCCGGCCTTCACTCCCCGTCTCGACATCTGGGTCTGGTGCAGGCCTCCGAGCGGACCGATCTGGAGGCGTTCATCGAAACCGGCGCCGACCTTGTCGATGGTTCGATAGATATTGCGACGATTCTGGCGCTCGCAACTCCTGCCAACCCGCCCGCTTCCACGCCTGCAAACCTGCCACCGCCGGCGCAATCCATAGCGATCGCAGCGGACGATGCCTTTGCCTTCGCCTATCCGCACCTATTGCAGGCTTGGCGGGACGCTGGCGCAGAACTCAGCTTTTTCTCTCCTCTACAGGACGAGGCTCCGAGCAGGGCCGACCTTATTTTTCTGCCCGGAGGTTATCCGGAGCTATATGCCGGCCAATTGGCGGCAGCCGAGAACTTCAAAGCGGCGCTGCACAAAGCCCCAAGAGTCTACGGCGAATGTGGCGGCTATATGGTAATGGGCGACGGCCTGATAGACGCAGATGGTCACCGCCACAAACTGCTTGGAATGTTGCGGCTGGAGACGAGTTTCGAAAAACGTAAACTGCACCTTGGCTATCGCAGCCTCACCCCGCTCGGCGGCCCTTGGTCCGTACCGCTGACAGCGCACGAGTTCCACTACGCCACCACGCTGCGCGCCGATGGGGCACCGCTCTTCGCAGCTGCAGACGCGGCGGGCGTGGAATTGCCTTCAATGGGCCTACTTGACGGAAATCATTGTGGAAGTTTCGCGCATATTATAGACATCGGCGTGACGGGCGAATAATCGTTTCGTATCTTACCAGTTCAAAGCGTGCCAGCCCATGTTCCAAGCAGACCAGCAGTTATCCCTCACCCGTGCGAAACGAAATGTCTTTGTTCTGGCGCTCGCGCAGGCGTTCCTCGGGGCGCAATTACCGATCATTTTTGTGATCGGCGGACTTGCGGGCCAATCGATGGCATCGAATATCTGCTTTGCGACGTTGCCGATTTCCATGATCGTTTTCGGATCCATGACCACCGCACCCTGGATGTCGCAATTCATGCAGCGTTTCGGTCGCCAAATGGGGTTCGTACTGGGTAGCGCGGCAGGCGGTTTTGGGGCATTGGTCTGCGCCTATGCACTGCAACAATCTTCGTTTCCGCTGTTTCTGGCCGGATCCTATTTTACCGGAATTTACATGTCAGCGCAGGGGTTTTACCGCTTCGCAGCCGTTGACACGGCCCCATATGAATACAGGGGGCGCGCTATTTCCTATGTCATGGCCGGTGGTCTGGTCGCAGCCGTGATCGGGCCGAACCTTGTAAAACTCACCGCGCAAGCGATGGTGGTTCCCTTTCTGGGGTCGTACCTGACTGTTCTGGCCATCAATGCGGTCGGAGTGCTGCTGTTCTTCTTCATCGACATCCCCCGCGTTGAAGAAAAACCGACCCAGGACGGCAACGGCCGGAGCCGCGTCGAATTGCTGAAGACACCCCGCATCGCCGTTGCCATGATCGTGGCAATGGTGTCCTATGCGCTGATGAACCTCGTGATGACCTCAACCCCGCTGGCAGTTGTGGGTTGCGGCTTCACACAGTCCAATGCCGCAGACATCGTAACTGCACATGTTCTGGCGATGTTCGTCCCGAGTTTCTTCACCGGTCATCTGATCGAGAAATTCGGCTCGGCAAAGATCATGACAGCGGGGCTTGTCCTGCTCGGCGCAGGAGGTCTGGTCGGGCTTGCCGGTATCGAGTTGTTCAATTTCTACGGCACTCTGACCTTGTTGGGCATGGGCTGGAATTTCGGCTTCATCGCATCCACCGCGATGCTGGCAAACTCGCACACACCGCAAGAGCGCGGGCGACTGCAGGGCTTGAATGACTTTCTGGTATTCGGACTAGTGACAGTCGCATCCGTATCGTCAGGTGGATTGATGAACTGTTCCGGCGGCAATCCGGAACAAGGCTGGTACGCCGTAAATACCGCCATGATCCCGCTACTCACCATAGCGGGCGGCAGCTTGTTTTGGCTGTACCTGCATGAACGGAAGTCTGCGTTCAAATCTTTCCGGTAATATATCGCTTCATAAACAATAATTTACGGCCCGCTTCGGACATCTGAACTTCTCCCTGCAGAACAGACTCCGGGTCCTGAACGGCGCGCTGCAAGACTTGTCGCGCACGCCATGCCGCCAAGGTTGCCGGGCGTAATTTCTTGTTAAGCCTGTGCAAATTTGCGGTGTCTTTGAGTTCATTCAGACCCCTCCGGGCCAATTCCGCGACCGCAACGGGCGAGGTTTCGGGCAACGGTCGCTTGCCCGCGGAAATCAAGGCAGGCGTGGCCATAAGAAGGGAGGCCGTGCCGGCCGCAAACCCGATCCGGCGCAATCCCGCCTCCATGCTCCTGTCTGCGCCCAACGCTTGCGCCGCCAGCCACATCAGGCCGCCTGCCGTGGCATCGATATAGCCTTCCAATGAGACCTGATCGGCATGGGCATCTCGATAGATGTCAAACCGCCGCGCCTGCACCAGATTGGCCAATGCATCCTTGTCCAGACCGCGCTCTCTGACCACTTGGGCCAGAGGCGTCACAACCTCGTGACTGCGCGGCGTGCGCCCGTGAAATATCTCGTCTATCGCGTCGGCCCACCATTGCAGACGCATTTCCGCGATCATTTCTTCCTTGGTGACCCAAGGCGCGCGCGCGACCTCCAGATTGAACGCGTATAGCGCCACCAGCGCCGGACGGTCCGAAGGCGTCGCGGTCATTGCCGACAGGAACCTGTCGGGATCGCCGCGCTGTACCAGTTCGGCGCAGGCCTCGAAACTCATTGCGGCTGCATCCCGTCCTTGAGCAGCTTCCAGTTGATGGCATCGATCAGCGCCTCGAAACTGGCATCGACGATATTCGGCGACACACCGACGGTGGACCAGTGATGCCCTTGCCCGTCCTCGCTGTCGATCACGACACGGGTCACGGCCTCGGTGCCGCCGCTGGTGATGCGAACCTTGAAGTCCACCAGCTTCATGTCGTCGATCGACGCCTGATACGGGCCGAGGTCCTTTGCCAGAGCTTTGGAAAGGGCGTTCACCGGCCCGCTGTCCCTGCCCATATCATCAAGGCTTTCGGACACCGACAGTACCCGCTCGTCGCCGATCCTAGCGACGACCACCGCCTCGGAAACCGTTTCCCGGCGACCGGAGGCATAGGTCTTGCGCTCGACCGTCACGCGGTAGCGGTCGATTTCAAAGAAGCGGGGCAACTCGCCCAGAATACGCCGCGCCACCAGTTCGAAAGACGCCTGTGCACTGTCGTAGGCATAACCG
>JAHEFH010000175.1 GCA_024640245.1 Paracoccaceae bacterium
ATGTCCATCACGTGATCCGCGCCCAGAACATACATCGCCAGACGTTCCAGACCGTAAGTCAGTTCGCCGGAAACAGGATGGCAGTCGTGTCCACCAACCTGCTGGAAATAGGTAAACTGGCTGACTTCCATGCCGTCGCACCAGACTTCCCAGCCCAAACCCCATGCGCCCAGCGTCGGGCTTTCCCAGTCATCCTCGACAAAGCGGATGTCGTGCAGGGCCATATCGATGCCGATCGCTTCCAGCGAGCCGAGGTAAAGCTCCTGAAGATTGGGAGGAGAGGGCTTCACCAGAACCTGATACTGGTAGTAATGCTGCAGCCGGTTCGGGTTTTCGCCGTAGCGCCCGTCAGTCGGGCGCCGAGATGGCTGGACATAGGCCGCTGCCCAAGGCTTGGGGCCTAACGACCGCAGCGTCGTGGCCGGGTGAAACGTGCCGGCGCCGACTTCCATATCATAAGGCTGCATGATAGCACAGCCATGGTCCGACCAGTAGCTTTGCAAACGCAGTATGATTTCCTGAAACGAACGGGGGTTTTTGCTAGCCATTGGCCTGCCTTTGCCAGTTTTCCTGTTTCGCTCTACTTAGGCAAGTCCACCGGCAGGGTCAATTGCACAGGTGTCAGCCTGCGGGTGCATTACGCGACATTTCCGCCCCCAGACGCACGGTTTCGGCCAGTAGCAGGTCCAGATCGCTGTTTCGCGTCCGGTGGTTGGTAAGGTTGACCCGGATCGCCAGCTTACCTTCCAGACGCGTTGTCGACGGTACAGCAACGCCGGACTCCTGCATCTCTATCACGATTCGGTCGTTCAGACCGTCCAGATCGCCGTCCGCATCGCAAAACCGATAGCAGACAATGTTCAGCGCCACCGGCGCCAGCAGTTCCAGTTCCGGCTTCTGGCGAATCTGCTCCGCCAGATAAGCGGCCTGCTCGCAATTCCTCGTGATCGCCTGACCTAGTCGCTCGGTGCCATAGTGCTTCAACTGCGTCCAGATTTTCAGTGACAGGAACCCGCGCGACAACTCTGGCCCGTAATCCACAGGCCAATAATCGCCGGAGGCCAGCCCCGCCTCGGCGCTGTGCAGATATTCCGGGCGGTCCGCAAAACTGTAGCGATGCGCCTCGCCGTCACGGATCAGCACGCAGCCGGCCGAGTAATTCACATGCAGCCATTTGTGGAAGTCGAAAGCCAGACTGTCCGCACGCTCCATGCCCGCCAGAAGTGGCCGCACACGGTCGCTTAGAACCGCAGTCGCACCGAAAGCGCCATCAACGTGGAACCACAGGTCTTCTGTCGCAGCGATATCCGCGATGGCAGTCAGGTCGTCTATCGCGCCGACATTAACCGCGCCGGCGGTACCAACCACACAAAACGGCTCGTAACCCTCAGCCCTGTCCTGCCGGATCATCCGGCGCAGGGCATCCAGATCCATTTCACACGCGGCGTTGCAGCGAACCTTGCGCATCGCATCCGCCCCAAGACCCAGCATATCAAAGGCCCGCGGCATGCAGGAATGCGCCTGTGTACTGGCATAGCCAACCAGATTTTGCGCCCCGATACCTGACTTTCGCGCTCCGAACCCCAGACGCCGGTCACGCGCGACCTTCATCGCCACGATGGTCGCCATAGACGTGCCTGTCACGATCAGCCCGCTGCTGCCTTCCGGAAAACCCATGATCTGCCGCGCCCAGTCGATCACCTGACGTTCGACATAAATCGCGCCATGGTCGCGCCCGCCCAGATTGGCGTTCATTCCCGCCGCCGCGATCTCGCCCAGCATCGATGCTGCGGACCCGCTGCCATGAACCCAACCAAAAAACCGGGGATGAGTGTTTCCAACGCCGTAGGGCAATAGATCGCTCAGTGCTGTCTGAACATCGGCACCGCTGCTGCCCTTTGTCGGGACTGCAGCCGCATACTCGGCTTTCTTGCTATCCGGAAACGGCGTCCAGACACGACCTTCGCGAGCCGTTTCCAGGCGGTCGACCGAAGCATCCAGCATCCTGTGGGCAGTCGCACGGAATTCATCCCAGTTTTCGGGGTCCAGACCATCATTCATCGGTTAAAGCCTTCCAAATCGGTATTGCACATCAACTACGCCAGAAACCAAAGGTAAACAGAACAAATACGGCCATAAGTTCAAGCCGTCCAATCACCATTCCGGCCGACAAAAGCCATTTTGCCGCGTCGTTGAGATTGGCGAAATTCCCGGACGGACCGATCTCGGCTCCCAAACCGGGGCCTACATTCGCGAGCGCCGTCGCAGCGCCGGAAATCGAGGTTATCATATCCAGCCCAGTCATCCCCAACGCCACCGACAGCACAGCCAGAGAAATCAGGAACAAAACGAAGAAACTCATGACAGAGGAAATGACATCCTGCGATACCGGCTTGTGATCATATCGCGGTTCGAAAATCCCGCTTGGGCTATGGATCCGCTGGATCTGGGTCTTGACCGAGGCGAACAGCAACTGGAACCGGAATATCTTGATTGAACAGGTCGTCGAACCGGCGCAACCGCCGATAAGACCGATCATGAAAAAGAAAACAACGGCAAAACTGCCCCAGCGGCCATAATCCTCACTGGCATAGCCGGTGCCGGTCAGGATCGAAACGCCGTTGAACAGAGCCTTTCGCAAAGCGAGTTCGAAAGAACCGGTGACGAACACCATCTGCCAGGCAATCAGCAATACCACGATAGCGCCAATCGTTAACAGAAAAGCCCGTATCTGGCTGTCCTTGAGCAATGGCGTGAACGAACCGCCGACAAGCTGGACATATCGTACAAAAGGTAGACTTGCGGCTATCATGAAGAATACTGCCGCATATTCAGCACCGGCCCCCATTTCGCCGAATGAGCTATCGTAGTTAGCAAATCCTCCAGTCGCGATCGTGGTCATCGCATGCACGGAAGCATCGAACAAATCCATTCCCGCAAGACTGTAGGAAACCATGCAGGCGAGGGTCAGTCCCACGTATATCGACGCGATTGATCGGGAAATTTCAGCCGCGCGAGGCAGGATTTTTCCAAATGTATCAAAAGCTTCGGTGCGAAAAATTTGCATACCGCCAACTCGCAGAACCGGCAGGAACACCATGGCGACGACAATCACCCCGACACCGCCGAACCACTGCATCAAACCCCGCCAAAGCAACAAGCCCCTTGGTAAGGCATCCAGGTCGGCAAACACGGTTGCCCCGGTGGTGGTCAGGCCAGACATCGCCTCGAAAAAAGCATCGACAAAGCGGGCATCCGTATGTCCCATAACAAAGGGCAGTGCGCCGAAAACCGGCAAGATAACCCAGACGCCCGTGGTCAGAAAAAAAGTCTGCTGAATGGTCAGGTTATTGCGCCGGACATTGGCACAGCCCAAGGCGATCAGCGATCCTATCAGGCAGGTTATCAGCGACGATAGGCCGAAAACCGGCCAATGATCGCTGCCCGAAGCGATGTCGGCGATCATAGGCACCAACATTGTAGCACCCAGTGCCACAATGAGCATACCGATAACGTATCCTGGAGTTCTAAGATCAAACATCCGGAAAGGCTTGTTCGCTTGCGCGCATCAAGTCAAGCCCAAGAGCTTGCAGCAAACGCCGACTCAAAAAAATACATGCGATTTTTTACCGACCGACACAGGCCGGCAACGCCGGGGGCCTGCTAAACCCTGAGAACCCGCCGTGACCCTTTACGCAGCATATTGTCCGCCTCGGAGTCCGAAACAAAATTCAGACTGACACCGTTCAGACTGTGTCGCAGACCCGTGGGCGCAGGCCCGTCGTTGAATACGTGTCCAAGATGGCTGCCACAACGACGGCAATGGACTTCCGTTCGCTGGACAAAGAATGTGCTGTCGTCTTTCGTTCTGACCGCATCCGGCAGGTTTTCGTAAAAGGTCGGCCAACCAGTGCCGCTATTGTATTTTGCCTCTGACGAATACAAAGGCAGGTTGCAGCCCTTGCAGTGATAGATGCCTCCGCTCTTTTCCCTGGTCAAAAGGCTCGAACCGGCGCGTTCCATGCCTTTCTTTCGCATCACGTTGTATTCCAGCTTCGTCAACCTCGATCGCCATTCGTAATCGGAACGGGTAATCAAGAAGCCCTCATTTCTTTCATTAACGGCGGATGCGGCACCAAATGCAAGTGAAGCACCCCCTACAACGGCTGCACTGCTGACGAAAGCAGCCCCCCCAAACAGCAAGGCTCGGCGGTCCATAGGACCCTCCTTTCAATAATTTTTTCCCAAAATGCGCGTCGCCCCGGCCCCCTACAGAACGGGGCGACACTCTAAATAACCGGAATACTACGACCTATTCCGGCGGCAGGATTCTTAAAGCGACACGTGTCGCCTGTTCCGACTGCTCAGGATTCCGCCATGGTTCCTGCACAGCCAATTACTTCTTTGAACCGCATCTCGTTTGTATCCATCTCCAATACGAACGCACCCTCGCGGCAAGATCAGGCAGAGGCGTTTCATGGCTCGTATTTGGTACGGAGGAAGGCCTGCACGGCATTCCTTTGCGTGGGTCTCGTGACCGCGCTGACAATAAACAGCGGCTCTGGCTACGATTCCTTCCGCATACTCCAGAAAAATCCTTAACAATCCTGATCTTAACAG
>JAHEFH010000176.1 GCA_024640245.1 Paracoccaceae bacterium
CAGGACACCGATCCGCCGGTGCCGGAGGATATGGCATGAATGCGATAAAGGATGCCACACTGGCGCAGGTGGCCGCGGCCGATCCGATGGCCTCGACCTGGGTTTCGGCCAACGCGGGTTCTGGCAAGACGCGGGTGCTGACCGACCGCGTGGCGCGGTTGCTGCTGCATGGCAACGATCCGCAGCGCATCCTGTGCCTGACCTATACGACCGCGGCGGCGGGCGAGATGCAGAACCGGCTGTTCAAACGTCTGGGGCAGTGGGCGATGATGCCGACGCCCGACCTGCGCAGGGCGCTGATCGATCTGGGCGAGGACCGCAATTTCCTGACGACCGACAAACTGCGAGAGGCGCGCACGCTGTTCGCCAGCGCGCTGGAAACTCCGGGCGGGCTGAAGATCCAGACCATCCACGCCTTCTGCGATGCCCTTTTGCGTCGCTTTCCGCTGGAGGCAGGCGTATCGCCCGGATTCGGGCAGCTGGACGACCGTCAGGCCAAGACCCTGCAATCAGAGGTCTTGCAGGAGATCGCCGAGGGCGCGGAGGTTGCGGCCCTGCGGAGTTTTGCCAGAATATTCACGGGCTTCGACATTCACCAGCAGGTCTCCGACATCGCCGGCAACCGCGACGCCTTCGGCGGAAGCGTCGGCGCGCAGGAATTCGGGCTTGTCGAAAATCAAAGTGTCGAGGTGCTGTGCGGGCAGGTTTTCGGGGAGGATGAACGGGCCCTCGTCGCGCGGATGGTGCCCTTGCTCATGACGTCCGGCGTCACCGACGCAAAGGACAGCGAGAAGCTCCGCACCGCACTCGCATCCACAGATGCCAATACGGTCCTGCGCCACCTTGAATCCGCATGCCTGTTCGGGAAGGGCGCGGGCAACCCGTTCGGCCCGAAGATCGACAAGTTTCCAACGCGGGCTTTTATCAAGAAACATCCGGAGTTCGCGGATCCGATCAATTCGTTGATAATTTCCGTCGCCGACGCCCGCGTCGTCCGGACCCGCATTCAGGCCTACCGGAACAGCCGCGTTCTGCATGAATTCTCGGAGGCATTCCTGCACCGCTACGAAGACCGCAAATCGCAACTGGGCCTGCTGGATTTCGACGACCTGATCAGCAAGGCTCTAGCGCTACTGACCGATCCGAAGGTGGCGCAATGGGTGTTGTTCAAGCTTGACGGCGGCATCGACCACGTTCTGGTGGACGAAGCGCAGGATACCAGTCCGAAACAGTGGAAACTGATCAAGAGGCTGGTGGCGGAGTTCAGCGCCGGCGCGTCTGCCCGGGAAACGCTGAGAACAGTGTTTGCCGTCGGTGACGAGAAACAGTCGATCTATTCCTTTCAGGGTGCGGACCCGCGCGAATTCGCCCGGATGCGTGACTATTTCCAGCAGCAGTTTACGCAAGCCGGCCTTGCCTTCGCCAATCGGGCGCTGACCCATTCGTTCCGCTCCGCCGATCCGGTCCTGCGACTGGTCGACAACATTTTCGGGAACAATCCGGTCGCCCGCTTCGACGGCGGTTGCAGCCATGCGGCATCCGACCTTGCCAAGCCGGGCCGCGTCGACTTGTGGCCGGTGGTCGAGGATACCCGAGATCCGCAGGAGGTGCCGTGGTATGAACCGGTCAACTCCGGCCAGTCGGACGATCCTGTCAACCGTCTGGCGGCCAACATCGCTACGTGGATCAGGGCGCAGGTCTCCGGCAGGCATCCGGTTGCGGACGACGGCAAGCTGCGACCCGCCAACTTCGGTGACTTCCTGATCCTCGTGCGCGGGCGCGGCGAGCGCAGCAAGGTATCGCTGTTCCAGTCGATCATCAAACAGCTCAAGATGCAGGGCATTCCAATCGCGGGGCAGGACAGGCTGGATATCGCTTCGGAACTTGCGGTTCAGGATGTAATCTCGGTGCTGAAATTCGCTGTTACCGATCAGGACGACCTGTCGCTGGCAGAGGCCCTGCGCTCACCGCTGATAGGTCTGTCAGAGGCCGATTTGTTCAAGTTGGCGCATGGCCGCAAGGGATCACTGTGGAACAGCCTGCTGGCGCATCAGGACGGTTACCCGCAGGCGACGGGTATATTGTCGGACATGCTGCAAAGGGCCGATTTCGAGCGCCCGTTCGAACTGATCGAGCGCATCCTGATCCGGCACGGCGGGCGCAAGAAATTGCTGGCGCGGCTGGGCTATGAGGCCGAGGAGGCCATCGACCAGTTGCTCAGCGAGGCCCTACGCTACGAGTCGGTCGAGACCCCGACCCTGACCGGCTTTCTCGACTGGTTCGAGAACGGCGATATCGTTGTGAAGCGACAGTTGGAGGGCGGCGAGAACCTCGTCCGCATCATGACGGTTCATGGCGCCAAGGGTCTGGAGGCCCCGATCGTGATCCTGCCCGATACCCTTGAAAAGAAACCAAATGACCGCTCGAAACTGTTCGAGTTGGAAAGCGGCGCAATGGCGTGGAAGTCCGGGGCGGACGATGCTTCTGACGCGGAAGTGGCCGCTACCGAAGCCAAGCGCGCGACCGACGATGAAGAGGCGCTGCGACTGCTCTATGTCGCTCTGACCCGGGCAGAAACACGGCTGGTCATTTGCGGGGCGGGAAAGCCGCCGCAAAAACCCGAGGCCTGGTACAATCTGGTCCGTGAAGGCATGATCGCGGCGGGCGCGGTGTCCTGCGATTTCGGGTCGAACGGAGAGGGGTTGAGCCTGCGGAACGAATACTGGGCCGACCAGGTTCCCGAAGCGGGTGCAGGGCGGCAGCCGGAAAAGATCGAAACGCCCGATTGGGCGACCGTACCGGCGGCAACGCCGGAGCGGCCTGCGCGGCCGGTATCTCCATCCGATCTGGGCGGAGCCAAAATTATGCCGGGCGACGAGGGGCTGGACAGCGAGGCCGCCATGCGGCGCGGCAGCCGGATTCACAAACTGCTGGAACATCTGCCTGCCCGCAGCCGCGCCGACTGGCCCGTGGTGGCGGAGCGGTTGCTTGCTCCGGGTCCCGATCCCGCGTCCGAAGCGGAAATCGCGGACTGCCTGACAGAGGCGGAGCGTGTCCTGACCGCCCCCGCGCTTGCCGACCTGTTCGGACCCGAAGCGTTAGCCGAAGTTGCGGTAACGGCGCGGATCGACGCGCTGGAAGGGCGGGTCATTGACGGGATCATCGACCGTCTAGTCCTTTTGCCGGATCGAATCATCGCCGTTGATTTCAAGACCAACGCAGTTGTGCCGGACACGGCAGCGGAGGTTCCTGACGGCCTGCTTCGGCAGATGGGGGCCTATGTTCTGGCGCTGCGCCAGATTTATCCCGACCGGGGGATCGAGGTGGCAATTCTGTGGACGAAAACTGCAGCACTTATGACACTTCCGCACGATATGGTGATTGCCGCCTGCGAAAGTTCCACTATATCTTGACCATTCGTTGCCGCGTTCCTACGTTGCCAGCGAGTTAAAATTTGAAATGCAGGAGCAGTCATTATGGCAACCGTAAAGGTAACCGACGCAACGTTTGACGCAGAGGTCAGGAATTCGGACATTCCGGTTCTTGTCGACTTCTGGGCCGAATGGTGCGGTCCATGTAAGCAAATCGGCCCAGCTCTGGAAGAGCTTTCCGAGGAATACGCCGGCAAGGTGAAAATCGCCAAGGTAAACGTCGATGAAAACCCGCAGTCGCCAGCCATGCTGGGCGTTCGCGGCATTCCGGCGCTGTTCATGTTCAAGGGCGGCGAGATAGTATCCAACAAGACAGGCGCGGCCCCGAAAGCGGCTCTGTCCGGCTGGATTAAAGACTCGATCTGATCAGCAAGTCTATTCGGGAAAGAGGCGGCCTCTGGGCCGCCTTTTTCTTTGCCTATCCGTTGTCGCGCAACACGTTACCGGCAAGATAGAGCGAACCGCAAATCAGGATGCGCGCACCAGGATCCGCCTTTGCGATACTTTTCACGGCGCTCAGCACATCGGGCGCGACCTCTGCCGTCATACCGACGGAGCGCGCGGCGGCGACGGTTTCCTCTGCCGGCAGGGTGGCGGATTCACCCGGGATGGACACGCCGTGCAGACTTTGCGCCACTTCAGCGAGCGGACGCAGATAGCCGGCAATGTCTTTGGTGTTCAGCATGCCGGTCACCAGATGCATCGGCTTGGCAGGCAAACGGCCCAAGGCCTCTGCCAGAGCCACCCCTGCGGCGGCATTGTGACCGCCGTCGAGCCACAATTCGCAATTTTGAACAGCCTCTACCAGCGGGCCCGTGCGCAGGCGCTGCAACCGCGCCGGCCATTCGGCCTTGGTCATGGCGGCCTCGTAGTTCGGCTTGTGCAGGCCAAGACAGCGCAGGGCCGCAATCGCGGTGCCGGCATTGACCACCTGATGGCCGCCGATCAGCACGGGCATCGGAAGGTCAAGCAGGCCATAGTCGTCCTGATAGACAAGCCGACCGCGTTCTTCCCAGACCAGCCAGTGCTGGCCATGAATTCTCAGACGCGCGCCTACCTTGGCCGCTTGCCGCTCAATCACTTCCAGCGCCACTTCTTCCTGCGGCGCGATAATACCGAAGATGTCGCGCTTCAGGATACCGGCTTTTTCACCGGCAATCTCGGCCAGAGAGTTGCCGAGAT
>JAHEFH010000177.1 GCA_024640245.1 Paracoccaceae bacterium
ATGTTCGATACTCGCGATGCCAATCTTGGCGGCAGCAGCACTGCCAATAGTCGCAAGCTGCAGCAGATTGCCCGGCGATTGAACGTGCCGCCGCTGGAGCAGGTCCCGCCGGATCATGTACTGACGCGATCCTTTTATCTGTTGCAGGATTTTCCGGGACGCTTTGCCAACGCGCCGGTCTGGGTCGAGGCAGCGCCGCCCGATGCTGAACAGATCGAAGGGGTACCGTTCCGCAATCTCAATGACGGGGTTACGCCGGTGATTATCGGCGGCAACGACTGGGCCGCTGCTTGGGCTATCGACAACCGCGGTAACTTCATGTTTCCCGTCGGCCGTGGATTTGCCGGAGAGCGCCAAAGAGAGATATCATTCCGCTTCGGCGTCAACCTGATCATGCATGTCATGACCGGCAATTATAAGTCGGATCAGGTGCATGTTCCGGCCCTGTTGAACAGGTTGGGGCAATGATGGATTTCTCACTCGAATTCGCGCCGACCTTGCCGCTGCCGTTTCTGGCCGCGCTTGCGGTGCTGGCGGCACTGGCGGTCGGCTTCGCGCTGTTGCGCCGCCTGCCTGGCTGGTGGCTGCGGGCCGCTGCCGCTGCGGTTCTTCTGCTGGCATTGGCCGAGCCGGTTCTTAAGCAGGAGGAAACCGACCCGCTGAGCGATATCGTCTTTGTCGTTCTGGACAAGAGCGAGAGCCAGAAGGTCGCGGACCGACCGGCCCAGATGGCGCAGGCGCAGGCGGCGATCGAGGCGCGGATCGGTGCGCTGGAGAATTTCGATCTTCGGGTGATCGAGGTGGTGAATGACATTTCGGATCGTGACAGCGGGTCCATGGTGATGACCGCGCTGGCCAAGGCCGCGTCAGAAGTCGCGAGCGCGCGGATTGCAGGGGCGATCATCCTGTCCGACGGACGCATTCATGACGCCGAGATTCTTGACCGATTTCCCGCCCCGGTGCATCTGGTCATGACCGGTCGGAACAGGGATTGGGACAGGCGGCTGATCGTCGAGTCCGCGCCGGCCTTCGCGATTGTGGATGAAGAGATCACCCTGTCGCTGCGCATCGAGGATCAGGGAGCCGTTCCTGAAGACGAGGCTGGCCGCGCCCGCATTTCGATTTCGATCGACGGCGATGAACCCCAACTCTTCTCTGTTGCGCCGGGGCAGGACCTGGCGCTGCCCCTGACGCTTCGCCATGCCGGGATAAACGTCCTGCAATTCATCGTGGAACCGGTCGGGGGCGAGCTGACCGACCGTAACAATGCCGCCGTAGTATCGATCAACGGGGTGCGTGACCGCTTGCGCGTATTGCTGGTGTCCGGGGAACCGCATGCGGGTGAACGTACCTGGCGCAACCTTCTTAAATCCGACAGTGCGGTCGATCTGGTGCATTTCACGATTCTGCGCTCGCCTGACAAACTTGATGGCGTGCCGATCCGCGAACTGTCCCTGATCGCCTTTCCAACGCGAGAGCTGTTTCTGGAAAAGATCGACGAGTTCGACCTGATAATTTTTGACCGTTACAGGCGGCGTGGCATACTGACCGCGCGATATCTGGAAAACGTCGTGGACTATGTGAAAAACGGGGGTGCAGTGCTGTTCGCGCCGGGTCCGGCCTTTGCCGGTGCCCAGAGTCTGTTTCGCTCACCCCTGGCCGAAATCATGCCGGCGCATCCGACCGCCGGTATTGTCGAGGATGGCTATCTGCCGCGGATATCCGATCTGGGTCGGCGGCATCCGGTGACCGAGGGGCTAGAGAATTTCGCGCCGCGTCCGGTAGCTGGGGATGGTAGCCCCGGATGGGGGCGCTGGTTCCGCCAGATCGACGCGACCGCCGTTTCCGGCCAGACCGTGATGACCGGAGCCGAGGACCGCCCGTTGCTGGTTCTCGATCGGGTCGGCGAGGGACGTGTTGCGATGCTGATGTCCGACCATGCCTGGTTATGGACTCGCGGATACGAAGGCGGCGGGCCGCAGTTGGAGTTGCTGCGGCGTCTGGCGCACTGGATGATGAAGGAACCGGAACTGGAAGAGGAGCGCCTGTCGGCAGAGGTCTCGGGTCGCGAAGTGGTTCTGACCCGGCGGTCGGTTTCAGTGGAGCCGCGCACGGTCGAAGTGCAGAATCCCGATGGCACGATTCAGGTTCTGACGCCGGCAGAGGTCTCGCCCGGACGTTGGCAAGCGACATTCGACGGGCAGGAAAACGGCCTCTACCGTCTTAGCGACGGCGAACTGACATCGGTCGTGGCGCTGGGTCCGCTGGCACCGCGCGAATTTGAACAGACAATCGCCGGTGATGCCGTTGTCAAACCGCTTACAAAGGCCACGCGTGGCGGGGTGTTGCGCATAGAGGAAGTGCCCGACCCGAAAATCCGGCTGGTAGGCGAGGGACGCGTTGCCTCCGGGCGGGACTGGATCGGCCTGTCGCCGCGGAACGCGTCGCTCACCACGGATATCCGCCTGATCCCCTTGTTTCCGACATGGGCGTGGATGCTCTTAACCGGGTTGCTGGCATTCGCAGCTTGGCGTAGGGAGAGCCGTTAGGCTAAAATTTTTTCTGAATTCTCTGTTTGGGATTTTTTTTAAAACGTAGCATTTGCTTGCTTAACTCTGTAATTGGTAATACTAATTTACCAATTAAACTAATTTTTGTGAGACCCTCCCAATGGAAATGCCCGTTCCAAACCAAAATATTATCACAAAAAAACAGCATCTTGTACGCCGATTTCTGGCTGTGCTGCCCGAAGAAGCGGTGATTCACGAAATCGCGGAAACGCTGGCTTATGAATGCGATGCGCTGACGGCCTATCGTTGCCCGCCGCTGGCGGCAGTACTGCCGGGGACGACCGAGGAAGTTTCGGCGGTGCTGAAGATTTGCCATGAAGAGGGTGTGCCTGTGGTGCCGCGTGGCGCAGGAACCTCGCTGGCGGGCGGCTCGCTGCCCACGGCGGACAGCGTGATTTTAGGCGTGTCGCGGATGAGCGATGTGCTGGAGACTGACTACAAAAACCGGTTTATCCGGGTCCAGACGGGCCGCACGAACCTGAGTGTTACCGGAGCGGTGGAAGAGCACTCCTTCTTTTATGCCCCCGATCCGTCAAGCCAGCTGGCCTGCGCCATTGCGGGCAATGTGGCGATGAATTCCGGTGGCGCGCATTGCCTGAAATACGGTGTCACGACGAACAACCTGCTGGGTGTCACGATGGTCATGATGGATGGCGAGATCGTCGAAATCGGCGGCGCGCATCTGGATGCCGGTGGCCTGGACCTGCTGGGTGTGATCTGCGGCTCCGAAGGGCAACTGGGTGTCGTGACCGAGGCGACACTTCGAATCCTGCGCAAGCCCGAGGCCGCCCGCCCGATCCTGATGGGTTTCGACAGCAACGAGGTCGCGGGCGCCTGTGTGTCCGATATCATCAAGGCCGGTATTCTGCCGGTGGCTATCGAATTCATGGATCGGCCATGTATCCGCGCCACCGACGATTTTTGCGGCGCGGGATATCCCGATGTCGAGGCGCTGCTGATTGTCGAGGTCGAGGGATCGGATCAGGAAATAGCGGATATGCTCGGCCGAATCACGAAGATCGCAGAGATGCACAGTCCGGCCGAGTTGCGTGTCAGCAAGTCGGACGAAGAAAGCGCCAAGATCTGGGCCGGACGCAAGGCGGCCTTTGGCGCCATGGGCAAGATCAACGACTATATGTGTCTGGACGGAACCATTCCGGTCAACGAACTGCCCTATGTATTGCGCCGGATCGGCGAGTTGTCCAAGCAATACGGGTTGGACGTGGCGAACGTTTTCCATGCGGGCGACGGCAATATGCACCCGTTGATCCTGTTCGACGCCAACAAGCCGGGCGATCTGGAAACCTGCGAGGAAATGGGTGCCGAAATTCTGAAAGTCTGCGTCGAGGTAGGCGGTTGCCTGACCGGTGAACACGGTGTCGGCGTCGAGAAACGCGACCTGATGCTGCACCAGTACAATGTCGATGATCTCGAGGCGCAATTGAAAATCAAGGATGCATTCGATCCGGCATGGCTGTTGAACCCTGCCAAGGTGTTTCCGCTCAAAATCTCGGAAAGCCGGAGGGTCGCATGAACCCCAACAACGAAACGGAGCTTGCCGGGCTTGTGAAGGCGGCCGCGGCCAAGGGTCGTCGCCTGCGCATTCGGGGAGGTGGAACGCGTTCGCGCCTTGGCCGGCCGGTAAAGGCCGACGACACCCTTTCGACCGGCGGACTGACGGGCATCTCGCTCTATGAACCCGGCGCGCTGACCATCGTTGCCGCCGCCGGAACCCCCGTGGCCGAGATCAAGGCGACGCTGAACGCCGAGGGTCAGCGCCTGCCGTTCGAACCGATGGACCATCGCGGCCTTTTGGGCAGCGAGGGCGAGCCTACGATCGGGTCCGTGGTGGCCTGCAATATATCCGGTCCGCGCCGCATTCAAGCGGGTGCGTGCCGTGACAGCCTGATTGGTGTGCGCTTTGTCGACGGTCGGGGGACTGTGCTGAAGAACGGCGGACGGGTGATGAAGAATGTCACCGGCTACGATCTGGTGAAACTGATGGCGGGCAGCTACGGCACGCTGGGGATTCTGACAG
>JAHEFH010000061.1 GCA_024640245.1 Paracoccaceae bacterium
TTATAGACCCAGATGTCGGCCGGATCATGCCCTGACACAGTCCCAGAAACAGGCTTTTTCCGGCCCCGTTCGGACCTAGCACCGCAGTAATGCCGGTCTTGTTGTGACGCAGATCGACAGGGCCGAGAAGCATTGTTGCATCCACCTCGTATGCGGTGTCGTCCAGAACCAGTTCCGGCATCAGCGGGTCCTTTGGAATTTGCGGTTAAAGCTGCCGATTAAATGCACCAGCGCATTGATCAGGAAAGCGATCACGATCAGGATGAGTCCCAGCGCGAGCGCAAGCTCCAGATTTCCCTTGCTGGTTTCAAGGGCTATGGTCGTAGTCATCATTCGCGTCACGCCATTGATGTTCCCGCCGACGATAATAATTGCTCCGACCTCGGCCAACGCTCGTCCGAACCCTGCCAGCAGGGCCGTTATCACCGCAAATCTTGCATCCCAGACAAGTGTTTTGATCCGCAGCGCCGGCGAAAGGTCGAAAGCAGAGAACAACCGGTTGTATTCACGGTCTAGGGGCAGGATTGCTTCGCGGGTCAGCGCCAGGACTATCGGAAAAATCAAGATGGTTTGGGCGATGACCATCGCTTCGGGGGTGAAAAGGAGCCCTAGATCTCCCAATGGCCCGGAGCGCGACAGCAGAAGATACACGGCGAGGCCGACAACAACCGGCGGCAGGGCCATCATCGCGGTGGATATGGACACCAAAACGGATTTCAGTGGAAAGTTCCAGACCGCCAGAGCCGCGCCCAGCGGAATGGCAAACAGCGAGGCAATCAGTGTCGCGGACAGGCTGACCCGCAGGGACAGGCCGACAATGCGCCACAGATCGGCGTCTCCACCGGTGATCAGGGACAAGGCTTGTGAAAATATTCCCATTCGTATCTGCAGCCTTAACCAGCTTCCCCTTGCCCTTTCTTTCCAGATGCACAATTTAGGTGGCATTGTCAAAAGACGTGTAACCAATTCTGCGTGAGGGTGTGAAATTATGTCGGTGAACCGTGAAGATGTCCTGAAAGTCCTGTCGGGGCTGGTAATGCCGGACGGGCGCAGCATTGTTGAGGCCGACATCGTACGCGCCCTGACAGTCGAGGGCGATCGCGTGCGCTTTCTCTTGGAGGTCGATCCGAAGGACGGTCCGCGAATGGAGCCTCTGCGCGTTGCCGCGGAAACGGCCGTGTCGAAAATTCCCGGCGTCGCGTCCGTGAATGCCCTGCTGACCGCACATTCCACCGCACCAAAGGCGCCACCCGCTCCGCCGAACCTGAAATTCGGCGGCCATGCCAAACCGGCACCTGATAACCAGAAAATCGCAGGGATCGACCGTATCCTGGCAATCGCTTCCGGCAAGGGCGGAGTCGGAAAATCCACGGTTTCCAGCAATCTTGCGGTTGCGCTGGCGCGTCAGGGACGTCGGGTCGGCCTGCTGGATGCGGATATTCACGGCCCGAGCCAGCCGCGCATGATGGGGGTCAGCCAGCGGCCGGCCTCGCCAGACGGAAAAACTATCATCCCGCTAAAGGCGCATGGCGTCACGATAATGTCGATCGGCCTGATGCTGAAGGCCGACGAAGCGGTGATCTGGCGTGGCCCGATGTTGATGGGCGCCCTTCAGCAAATGCTGGAGCAGGTGCAATGGGGCGAATTGGACGTGCTGATCGTCGATCTGCCGCCGGGAACGGGCGATGTGCAACTGACCCTGTCCCAGAAATCCGAGGTAACAGGCGCCATCATAGTAAGCACGCCGCAAGACGTCGCCCTGCTGGATGCGCGCAAGGCGCTGAATATGTTCGAGAAGACCAAAACGCCTGTCGTTGGTCTGATCGAAAACATGTCGCACTATATCTGCCCGACATGCGGTACCGAAGCGCACATATTCGGGCACGGCGGCGCAAAGGCCGAGGCCGAGCGTCACAACCTGCCGTTTCTGGGTGAGATTCCGCTTGAACTGGATATCCGGCTTGCCGGAGACAGCGGAACACCGATCGCCGCCACCGACAGCCCGCATGCCGAAGCCTACAGGAAGATCGCGGCGCGGCTGATTGCGGACGGGCTGGCCTGAGCTTGCCGATTGACCGAAGAGGAACGAGGATCATGACAGATAATGCTTATCTGATGTCGCCTGAGCAGATCGCAGAAGCGGGAATTCCAGGAAACTGGCCGATCGGACTGAACGATTTTGTCCGCTCGACCGATATCGATGACTATCGTCATGTCAATAACGCCGCCTATTTCCTCTGGTTTGAAAACCTTCGGGAACTCTACATGCACGAGCTGTCGCAAACCTATAATAACGGGAAGGCGATCAAACACGCCGTCCGCAAGGCGACAATCGACTACGCAGCGCCTTTGTTCATGCATGACAGCTATGTGACGGTGGCCCGCGCGGACAAGGTCGGGCGCTCCAGCTATCATATGGTATTGGAAGCTTGGGCGGGCGGAACACTTCGATGCTCGAGCACGGCATTGATGGTGGCGGTGGACGACAGCGCGCAAAAGTCGCGACCGATACCGCCCGCGATGCGGCGCGTTATGATCGAACGGGACGGCGCTGAGGAAATTTGAACGGATTCAACGGATATTTCCTGCCCGTAACACTTGACTCTGCCCACTGCTGGTATAGAAGGCAGCTTCAAGTTTTCGCGGGAAACCGCTGTAGGAGATGAACCATGGCGAAGCCAACCACCATCAAAATCCGCCTGAATTCCACAGCGGATACAGGTCATTTTTATGTGACCAAGAAAAACTCTCGCACCATGACAGAAAAAATGGTCGTGAAAAAATATGACCCCGTTGTGCGCAAGCACGTCGAGTACAAAGAAGGCAAAATCAAGTAAGACCTTCTTGCATTTGATTTTCACGAAACCGCGCCTTGGCGCGGTTTTTTGTTTTTGGGCCAAATGGCCAGTGGAATTACCTTTCGCCTAACGCGACGGGGCGATTTTTCTACCCTGGACAATTCGCAATACGTGCCTTCGATACCTAATCGCGATCGGATATCCCGAACAAAAAAAGCCGGGGAAAATCCCCGGCTTCTATATTAGTTTGTTCGCTGATTTATTCGCGGTTGCCCATGAACGAGAGCAGGAACATAAACATGTTCAGGAAGTCCAGGTACAGGTTCAGCGCGCCCATGATGGCGGCTTTACCGAGCCATTCGACTTCGCCATTCTGCGCGTGGATCACGTACTCGTTCTTGATTTTCTGCGTGTCATAGGCGGTTAGGCCGGCAAAAATCAGCACACCCAGAATGGAGACTGCGAAAGCAATCGCAGGCGAGCCTAGCCAGATGTTCACGATGGACGCCACCAGCAGACCGATCACACCCATGATCAGGAAGCTGCCCCATCCCGAGATATCGCGTTTGGTTGTGTAACCGTAAAGGCTGAGACCTCCGAATGCCACGGCGGTTGTGAAGAACGTGTTGGCAATCGAAATGCCGGTATAGACCGCAAAGATGGACGAAATCGAAAGGCCCATCAGGGCGGAAAAACCATAGAATACCATGCGGGCGGTGTTTTCAGACATGCGGTTGATGCCTGCACTAAGTCCGAACACCACAGCCAACGGAGCAAACATTACGACCCATTTCAGCGGGGATCCAAAGATCGCAGCCAACATGGCGTCATTGTTGCCAACCACGTAAGCGATAATACCCGTCAGGAACATGCCTGTGGACATAAGTCCGTAGACCTTGTTCATATGGGCGCGCAGGCCCTCGTCGATATGCGCAGCAGGACGGGCACCAGCACCCGCGCGTCTGACTGTCTCATATTCGGCCATTTAAAACTCCTCAATAGTCAGTTACGAAAACCGGCACATTTGCCGGTTTGTATATTGATATTGGCTATCACCGCTCGTTTTTCAAGTAATTTACGCCGAAAATCGGATGAATTCGACGTGACCTGTCCGAATGTTGCATCGGACTGATCAAAATAGGTCGCGGTACGGAGGAATCTTGCTGTTTTAAAACGTCCGCAGGTTTGATCTCGTCAGGCCGACATCCTTCAATGCCTCGTCCGAAAGCGACAGGACGTGCTGGCGCTCGCGGTAGCCGCGGTCAGCAGATAACAGGAGTTTCAGCAGGGAGAATTTGCGAAAACCACCGGATTCGATGGAAGTTTGGTTGAAGTAGGTCATGGTTCGATCCTTTCCGGTTTTGATGTGATGCGACGGATGCATCAAGTTTATTGATGTTAATGCCGGAATGTGTTGTATATTAAAAACGAATGTTTGTGACGTCGCACATCAAGGAAATTGATATGGCTAGAAATCTTGATCTAAATGCCCTCAGGTCGTTCGTAACCGTTGCCGAGTCGGGCGGTGTCACCGTTGCCGCCGGAAGGTTGCACCTGACCCAGTCGGCGGTTTCCATGCAGTTGAAACGTCTGGAAGACTCTCTGGGTCTCAACCTGATGGACAGGTCCGCGCGAACTATCGGCCTGACACCGCATGGAGAGCAGTTGCTTAGCTATGGCCGACGTCTGCTGGCGCTCAACGACGAGGTCTGGTCGCGGCTGACGGATCAGGCCTTCGAAGGCGAGATTATGTTCGGTGTGCCGCATGACATTGTTTATCCACACGTACCGAATGTCTTGAAACAGTTTGCCGCGGACTATCCGCGTGTGAAAGTCCAACTCTATTCATCCTTCACCAGCAGGCTGAAGGATATGTATCGGGACGGCAAGATCGATCTGATCCTGACGACCGAGATCAGGGGCGGCCCAGACGCGGAACGGCTGGCAGAGGCACGGATGGCTTGGTTCGGGGCCGAAGACAGCCAGGCCGCGCGCGCGCGGCCGTTGCGGATGGCGTATGAATCCGAGTGCCTGTTTCGCGGCATCGCCCAGCGCGCGCTGGATGCGGCAGGCATCCCGTGGGAAGTCGGCGTCGAGACCCGATCATCCCGCACCGTCGAGGCGAGTGTCAGCGCTGATCTGGCGGTCAATGCCTGCCTGAAGGGCACCGAACCGCCATACTGGAAAGAAGTGCCGAAATCGGCGGGATTGCCGGAACTGCCGGCTTTCGAAATCAACATGTATGCCGACAGGTCGGCAAACGGGCCGCTGGTTGAAAAGCTGGCCGACGTTGTGCGCCGCGCCTACGGAAAACTGGAAGAGGGCGCCCGTTAAGCGCTCTTCGTACCGTTTGAAGCGTCAAAATACGATGAAAGCCCCTTGAAAACGCGTTGGCGGGTAGCAACATGAACCTTGCTGAGAGCGATTGGCACTGGCCTTTTGCGTGAGGCTCTAGTATGGGCCGCGGAAGCTCGAATTCCTCCTACACAGGCGTAAAACAATGGACCTTAGAAATATCGCGATTATCGCGCACGTTGACCACGGCAAAACCACACTGGTGGATGAGTTGCTGAAACAGTCCGGCGTGTTTCGCGACAACCAGACCGTTTCCGAACGTGCGATGGACAGCAACGATCTGGAACGCGAGCGTGGTATCACCATTCTGGCGAAATGTACGTCTGTCGAATGGAAGGGCCGGCGCATCAATATCGTCGACACCCCCGGCCACGCCGATTTCGGCGGTGAAGTGGAACGCATCCTGTCGATGGTCGATGGCGTTGTTCTGCTTGTGGATGCCGCTGAGGGCCCGATGCCGCAAACGAAATTCGTGACATCCAAGGCGCTGGCTCTCGGCCTGCGCCCGATCGTTGTGCTGAACAAGGTCGACAAGCCGGATGCGGAACCCGACCGGGCGCTGGACGAGGTTTTTGACCTTTTCGCCAACCTGGGCGCCAATGACGAACAACTGGACTTCCCGGTGCTCTATGCTTCTGGCCGGTCCGGCTGGGCCGACGACGAACTCGACGGACCCCGCAAGAACCTCGATGCACTCTTCGACCTCGTTGTCGCGCATGTTCATGCGCCGGCGCAGGTTTCGCGCCGTACGGAGCCGTTTCAGATGCTGGCGACCACGCTGGGCGCCGATCCGTTTCTGGGTCGCATCCTGACAGGTCGTATCGAAGCCGGAACGCTGAAAACCGGTGATACAGTGAACGCCCTTTCGCGCGATGGCGTGAAAATCGAAGGTTTCCGCGTTGCCAAGATTCTGGCCTTTCGCGGCCTGTCCCAGCAACCGATCGATGAAGCAGAGGCAGGTGACATTATTTCCCTGTCTGGCATGTCGAAAGCGACCGTGGCAGACACAATTTGCGATCCGTCCGTGACCAAAGCGATCCCGGCCCAGCCAATCGATCCGCCGACCATTTCCGTCACCTTCGGAATCAATGACAGCCCGCTGGCCGGTCGCGAAGGCAAGAAAGTGCAAAGCCGCGTCATCCGCGACCGCCTGATGAAAGAGGCCGAGTCGAACGTCGCGATCAAGGTGACCGACACGCCGGGCGGCGAAGCATTCGACGTCGCCGGTCGTGGAGAGTTGCAAATGGGTGTTCTGATCGAGAACATGCGTCGCGAAGGCTTCGAACTGTCCATTTCGCGTCCGCAGGTCCTGATGCGGGAAGAGAATGGCGAGAAGCTGGAACCGATCGAGGAAGTCACGATTGACGTCGATGACGAATATTCCGGCACGGTGATCGAGAAACTGACTGGCAACCGCCGTGGCGAACTCGTCGAAATGCGTCCTGCCGGCGCCGGCAAGACCCGCATCGTTGCATATGTGCCGTCCCGCGGCCTGATCGGCTATCATGGCGAGTTCCTGACCGACACACGCGGTTCGGGCGTTTTGAACCGCGTGTTCCATGACTGGGCACCGTACAAGGGCCCGATCCCGGGCCGCCGCGCCGGCGTTCTGATTTCGATGGAAAACGGAACTTCGGTCGCCTATGCGCTGTTCAACCTCGAAGACCGCGGCAAGATGTTTATTGGTGCCCAGGCCCCGGTTTACCAGGGCATGATCATCGGCGAGCACAGCCGTGAAAACGATCTGGAAGTGAACCCGCTGAAGGGCAAGAAGCTCACCAACGTGCGTGCCTCCGGTACGGACGAGGCGGTGCGGTTGACTACGCCGGTTACGCTGTCGCTTGAACAGGCGATCGCCTATATCGACACCGACGAACTGGTCGAGGTAACACCTGAAAGCATCCGGATGCGGAAACGTTTTCTGGACCCGCACGAGCGCAAGCGTCAATCGCGTCAAGCGGTATAGCGCCGGGAAATCTTTGCAAAACGCAAAATTGTTATGGAATCAAACCCGCCAATTCCACTCCGGAGTTGGCGGGTTTTTCGTTAAAAAAGCTCTATGTTCGAATGATTGATGGCTTTTAACTTAATAAAAACAATAAGGTAAGCTGAACTCGCAGTGGGGGTGCCGCGAAAATATTTATCCCCTCAAGGTTGCATGCGCGCTCAGGTATAATGGTAAAAAATACAATCGGGGAATCGTAATTATGAAACATCCAGTAGATGTCCACGTTGGCAAACGCATCCGTCACCGCCGTTGGATGGTGGGCATGACCCAGCAACAGCTCGGCGAAGCAGTCGGAATCAAGTTCCAGCAAATTCAGAAATACGAAACCGGAATGAATCGTGTCAGCGCATCCCGACTGTGGGATATTGCCGATGCCTTGGACGTGTCGGTCATCTTCTTCTTTGAGGGGTACGAAGAAGGGAAGACCGACGCGTCTGCCTCGGCTCAAAAGCCAAGCGGAAAATCCGGAGACCTGCTTGCCGACAAAGAGGCGCTGGAACTTGTTCGGTCCTATTATGCAATGCCGGAAAACCAGCGGCGCAAATTGTTCGATCTCGCGCGTGTCTTGAGCGACGCAGCCTAAGAATGCTTGCGGGTGGTCGTCAGATCGCCCCGTTTTGGTTGACCTGATGGTCCCAATGTGAAATCCCCGTTACGGGCGAGGGCCGTAACGGGGATATTCATGTCTGACACCACTACAGAATTGCAAACCGAATTGATGGCAGTCGCATATCGGTTGGCCGATGCGGCACGACCGATAGCGTTGCGTCATTTCCGCAAGGCTGCGACATCCGTTGACAACAAGCATGCTTCGGGATTCGATCCCGTAACCGTCGCTGACCTCGAGATCGAGCAAGCCTTTCGTAAGATACTGACAGAGGCACGTCCCGATGACGCAGTGCTGGGCGAAGAGTTCGAGAATACCGCCGGCACTTCCGGCCTGACCTGGATCGTCGACCCCATCGACGGAACTCGCGGATTTATCTGCGGAATGCCAACCTGGGGCGTCCTTGTTGCCGTCGCGGACGCCTCCGGTCCGATTCTGGGTATCATCGACCAGCCATTTACCGGAGAGCGCTTTGTCGGCGGCTTCGGATCTGCCGTGATGCACCACAGGGGCGCCAGTCGAAGCCTGGACACTCGCAATTGCGGTGCTCTTGCCAATGCGGTGCTGTTTTCCACATTTCCCGAAGTGGGAACGGAAGCCGAGCGCCGCGCTTTCGAAGCGGTCAGTTCCAATGTCAAACTCACCCGTTACGGCACCGATTGCTACGCCTATGCCATGGTTGCATCCGGGCAGGTCGATCTGGTGATCGAGGCGGGGCTGAATGCCTATGACGTTGCAGCGCCGATTGCGGTGATCGAGCAGGCCGGAGGCATCGTCACATCCTGGGACGGCGGGTCGGCATTGCGCGGCGGACAGATCATTGCTGCGGGAAATGCCGATATTCATGCGGCGGCAATCGAGGTGCTGCAAAAAACGCTGGCAGGAACTGGCGCCTAGTTTTCCAGGAACGCAAAGATTTTTGGCCAGACCATGTCAAGAATTTCCGGCGTTTCCATCAGGATTTCATGTTCGGCACCCGGCACGAGCACCAACTCTCCGTTGGACCATTTCTCCATGACGCGATGAACCGCTCTAGGGGATACGATTTTTTCTTCCGATCCCAGAAAGCACAGGCAATCGGGCAGGGGCTTTTCAATCTTTTGAAAATACCGGATTTCGTAAAACGCCTCGCGCAGCCAGGCCAGGCTGGGTCCGCCAACCACCAGTTCCGGATGTCGCAAAACCTGTTGCTGCAACCAGGCATAGGTTTTTTCATCACTTGTCAAAAAATTGTTGTCGTAGGGCGCCCAGGCGATGTAGGCGCTTGGCGCCGTCGTCGGGGTTCGCTTGCTGCCAAGGCCGATTGTCGGGGCAAAAGCTGTAACGAGGCTTGCATAGGCTTTCAGTCCCGCCGACATATGAACATCCCAGAACGGGGCCGAGAATATGATTTTGCGTACGGCCACGCTCTCGTTCACGGCGCGCAACGCGATCGAACCGCCCATCGAGTGGGCCAGGAGATGCCTTTCGCGCGGCAGTTCCATTTCGTGCGCCACGTCGAACATTTCCTTGAGGTCCAGTTGGTAGTCGCTGAAACTTTCGACATGTCCCAAGGTTTCGTTGTTGTCGAGTCTTTCAGACAGACCCTGACCGCGCCAGTCGCATGTGACCACACTGTATCCGCCAGACAGCAGCTTGCCGATTGTGGGGCCGTATTTTTCGATATATTCTGATCGACCGGTCAGGATGAAAACCGTGCCCTTTGACCCTCCGGTCCAGACACCAACCCTGATCCGGACGCCGTCAACGGTATAGCGCCACATCACCTGGCCTTCGGGAGGCACTTCGGTGATGTCGGAAAACAGTGGTGCCTTTTTTATGTCAAGCAAGTGCCGCCCCCAGCTTCATGGCCATCGACATGTCGCCTTCGACTTTCAGTTTACCGGACATGAAGGCGGCGGTGGGATTTAGGTCACCTTCCAGCATGCCCTGGAGCGTATCGGCGCTGGCGGACATCGTGCAGTCCGCATCGTCGTCGCTGGCCCGCGCGCCGTCGTGATCGATGATCAAGGCACCTTCGCCCTCGATCTCGACTTTGATCGAACCGTCGAATCCGTCAACGCCGAGACGCGTGTTGATTGCGTCCACTGCTGCTTTCAGTACTTCACTCATGTGTTATTCTCCGCCTTTGAAGCGAGTTATTACTCGCTTTTTTCCACTCTCGTATTATTCTTTTTCTTATATGGCTACTATAACGAAAATATCGACACTCGGAGCGATCCTGACCCGCGGGATTTTGCTTGCGATGGTGTTTTCCGTGATGCCTCTAATCGGCCTTGCAGACGAGTCGGCGACGGACAAGGCGACACTGGACAGCCTGTTCGCCGAACTTCAGGACCCGGCGAACGAGGACTGGCAGTTGACCGAGGACGATATCTGGCGGGAATGGTCGAAGTCGGGTTCCAGGGCCATGGATCTCCTGCTCGAACGGGGCAGGGATGCGATGGCCGCGGGCGACTACGAGGCTGCTGTAGAGCATCTGTCGGCCCTGATCGACCACGCACCGGAATTTGCCGAAGGATGGAATGCCCGCGCAACGGCGTTTTTCCTGATGGACCAGTACGGCCTGTCTGTTTCAGACATCCAGCAGGTTTTGGCGCTGAATCCGCGTCATTTCGGGGCAATGATCGGGCTAGGAAGCATTTTTGAGCGGACCGGCCGGTTGAAAGATGCATTGACCGTATATACTAAAGCCTCAGAGGTTCACCCGCACCATCCCGGCGTTAAGCAGGCTGTGGAAAGGTTGCGCGCCGAAGTTGGCGGAACCACGCTCTAGCCAGCTTCAAGGAAGCTTTAGTAATGTCACTTTCGCCATCGCGGATCACCGCGGTACTGGGTCCGACGAATACCGGAAAAACCCATTACGCAATCGAGCGCATGCTCGGTTATCGCACCGGCGTGATCGGTTTGCCGCTGCGCCTGCTGGCGCGCGAGGTGTATGACAAACTGGTCGCCCTGCGTGGCCCATCGGTCGTGGCGCTGGTCACCGGCGAGGAACGGATCGTTCCGGGTCGGGTGCAATACTGGGTTTGCACGGTCGAGGCGATGCCGCAGGACATCGGCGCGGATTTCGTTGCGATCGACGAAATCCAGCTTTGCGCCGACCCCGAACGCGGCCACGTATTTACAGACCGCTTGTTGAACATGCGCGGGCGGCAGGAAACCGTGTTCCTTGGATCGGACACCATGCGCGGCGCCATCGCGCGGCTGGTTCCCAAGACCGAGTTCATCCGCCGCGACCGTTTGTCGGAACTGAGCTATACCGGCGCGAAGAAACTCTCGCGGATGCCGGCGCGCTCGGCAATTGTCGGGTTCTCTCTCGAACACGTCTATGCCATCGCCGAGTTGCTGCGCCGCCAGAAAGGCGGGGCGGCGGTAGTAATGGGGGCCTTGTCGCCGAGGACGCGGAATGCGCAGGTCGACATGTACCAGAATGGCGATGTCGACTTTCTGGTTGCCACGGATGCGATCGGCATGGGACTGAACCTCGACGTGAAACACGTGGCTTTTTCCGGCCTTTCAAAATTCGACGGGCGCAGGATGCGACAGTTGATGCCGAATGAACTCTCGCAGATCGCAGGTCGTGCCGGCCGTTATATGAACAGCGGCACATTCGGCGTGACGGGCGAGGCCTCGGCGCTGGACCCGCTAGTGGTCGATGCCATCGAAAACCACCGGTTTACTCCGATCAAACATCTGCACTGGCGAAATTCCCGACTGGACTTCCGGTCAACCGATACGCTGCTGAGTAGTCTGCAAAGTCCGCCCGATGATCCGGTCCTCGTCAAGGCGCGCGAGGCAGACGACCAGCAGACATTGCAAGCCCTGTCGGCCCTGCCCGACGTTCTGGACCGCTGTCACGATGGCGCTTCGGTGCGACTTTTGTGGGATGTCTGCCAGATTCCGGACTTCAGGAAGATTTCCGGCAGCGACCATGTTGCATTGATGGGACAGATATTCGAATATCTGCACGGTCGGGGAGCCATCCCCGAAGACTGGCTGTCGAAGCATATCAAGCGGCTGGACAAGGTCGAGGGCGACATAGATGCCTTGTCCAAACGTTTGGCGTTTGTGCGGACATGGACCTATGTCACGCAAAGAAATGGCTGGGTTTCCAACGAAACATATTGGCGAGACGAAGCGCGTGCAGTAGAAGACCGCCTATCGGACGCGCTGCATGGCGCGTTAACGCAGCGATTTGTTGATCGGCGCACATCTATTTTGATGCGCCGGTTGAAGCAGAAGGAGAGCCTTGTGGCTGACGTGAACAGTAATGGTGAAGTAACAGTCGAAGGTGAATTCGTAGGTCGGCTGAACGGTTTCCGGTTCCAACTGGACAAGAATGCAAGCGAGCAGGAGGCCCGTACATTGCGCGCCGCAGCGACGCAGGCACTGCAACCGGAATTCAGACTTCGCGCCGACCGGATGTACAATGCACCCGATACGGAATTCGACTTCACCGAGCAGGGCGGGCTTATGTGGGGCGAAAGCGCCGTTGGCAAACTGGTTGCAGGTGCCGACGCCATGTCGCCGATGATCGAGGTCTTTGTCGATGAAGAGGCCGGCGCCGAAGTGGTCCAGAAAGTCCAGCGGCGCCTGGGACACTTCATGGAACGCAAGATCAACGCGGCCTTCGAACCGCTGATCGCGCTTGGCAAGGACGAAGCCGTGAACGGTCTCGCACGTGGTGTTGCGTTCCGTCTGGTTGAGTCGCTGGGGGTTATTCCGCGTTCCGTGATCGCCAATGACGTCAAGGATCTGGATCAGGATGCACGCGGCATGCTGCGCAAGCATGGCGTGCGTTTCGGCCAGTACACGGTTTACCAGCAGTTGATGCTGAAACCCGCGCCGACGCGCCTGCGTCTGGTGCTGTGGTCGTTGCAGGAAGGCCTCGACGAGTTTCCCGAAGCGCCTCCGGCCGGTCTGGTTACCATTCCGGCACTGGTCGATGCACCCAAGGGCTATTATCCGCGCGCCGGCTATCGTTTGGCGGGCTCCCGCGCGATCCGCATCGACATGCTGGAGCGGCTTGCCGACATGATCCGCTCACAGGACTCCCGCACCGGATTCGAGGCAACAGCAGACATGCTGTCGATCACCGGCATGACTTTCGAACAATTCGCCGACCTGATGGAAGGCTTGGGCTATGCTGTCGAGAAGGGCGAGCGTGAAAAACAGCGGCCTGAGCCGGTAGTGGAAACCGTAAAGGAAGAGGCAAAAGAGCAGGGCGCGACCGATGAAAAAGCCGATGCACCTGATGAAGCCTCGCCCGAGCAGGTGGCAGAAGAGGCCGCCGAGCCCGAACCTGCGGCGCCGGAAGCTCCGGAAGTCGAGACGTTTTATGTCTTCCGCTGGCAGTCCAAGCCACGTCCCGCCAAGCAGCCCGACCGTCAGGCCCGTGGCAAAAAACCAAGACGTGAAGCTTCTAAGGACAAACCCAAAGAGGCATCCCACCGGAAACCGGTCCCGCCCCGCAAGGAAAAGCCGATTGATCCGGATAATCCTTTCGCGGCCCTGATGGCACTAAAACAGAAATCCTGACCTCCTGGATACCGTATGACGGAACAGGCATCAGCCCTGAGGGTCGACAAGTGGCTCTGGTACGCGCGGTTTTTCAAAACGCGTGGCCTGTCGGCGAAACTTGTCAGCAGTGGCAAACTGCGCGTCAATTCGGGGCCTGTAGCTAAACCGTCCTATCAGGTTAAGCCCGGCGATGTGCTGACCTTCCCGCAAGAGAAGGACATCCGCGTGATCCGTATCGACGCGCTGGGCGAGCGACGGGGACCTGCAACGGAAGCGGCAACACTCTATACCGACCTGTCACCACCCGAAAAAAAACAGACGGATTTTCCGGAAAACCCGAAATTCGAGGGAAAAGGTCGCCCAACCAAGAAAGACCGCCGTCAAATTGACCCTTTTGGTCGCACACGTCTTGATTGACACCGCCAAGCACAATAATACATGTCCGTCTTGAGGATTGTACTCCACCCGTTCGATTGGGACCTGAAAAATGACCTATGTCGTTACCGACAACTGTATCGCCTGCAAATACACCGACTGCGTCGAAGTGTGCCCCGTGGACTGTTTCTACGAAGGCGAGAACATGCTGGTGATCCATCCCGACGAATGTATCGATTGCGGTGTCTGCGAACCGGAGTGCCCGGCCGATGCCATCCGTCCCGATACGGAACCGGATATGGAGAACTGGGTCGAGTTCAACCGTGATTACTCCGAGAAGTGGCCGGTTATTATCACCAAGAAAGATCCTCTACCGGAGGCCGAGGAACGCGACGGCGAAACCGGAAAACTGGAGAAGTATTTCTCGGTAAATCCGGGCGAGGGCGGCTAGTGATTCGGGACTGTCAGAACGCCTCGAATAAGGGAATATGAGAGTCCGTAAGTGGTTGTTTGATAAACCTAAACGTCGTTTGCAATGATATATTGGAATTTGACGTAATTTTCTGTTATAATGAAGTAAGTTAACAGGTCAGCATCCTTGCCATTAACGTCGTTTGGCGAGGGTTGCCTATCCGACATAAATCGACCCGCCCCGAGTGATATGCTTTACTAGGGATGGTCTTTTTGGGCTCTCGGATTCGCGCTGACTACAAACAGAGAAAAGAGTGGTAATGGTTAAGTCCAAGAAAAGCATGGATTTTCATCCTAACGAGTATGTCGTCTATCCGGCGCATGGTGTTGGTCAGATCATTTCTGTTGAAGAACAGGAAATCGCCGGCATCACTATGGAATTGTTCGTGATCTCGTTCGACAAGGACAAGATGACTTTGCGGGTTCCGACCGCCAAGGCGACTTCGGTCGGTATGCGCGGCTTGTCCAGCCCGGACGTTGTTTCGCGTGCGATGGATACGCTCAAGGGACGGGCGCGGGTCAAGCGTGCAATGTGGTCGCGTCGGGCGCAGGAATACGAACAAAAGATCAACTCCGGTGACCTGATCTCGATTGCGGAAGTCGTGCGCGACCTGCACCGCAATGATGAGCAGCGCGAGCAATCCTATTCCGAGCGTCAACTCTATGAAGCCGCTCTGGAGCGTCTGACACGCGAATTGGCCGCTGTGGACGGGATCGACGAGATCAAGGCGCAGCAACGCGTTGACGACGTACTGGTGTCACGCGCCGCCTAAGCTTTTTCAAAGCTTCCTTGCAGAAAATTGAACCGCGCCGGATCTGGCGCGGTTTTTATGTCTAAGCCCCGATAGCCGAGGGAGTCACTCGTGCGAAAACGGCCTTCTGCCCGACTTCTCTTGCTGGACGATGAAGCGCGGGTATTTCTGTTCAAGTTCCGCTTCGGCCTGCCCAACGGGCTGGTCCAGAAATTCTGGGCGTCGCCCGGCGGCGGTGTCAAATCGGGCGAGACCTTCGAAGCCGCGGCGCGGCGAGAGTTGTTCGAAGAAACCGGACTGGACACCGACATAGGGGCAGAGGTCGATCGTCGCCTGGTTAATTTCACCATGCCGGACGGTCAGGATGTTTTGGCCGAGGAGCGCTATTTTCTGGTGCGTTGCAATGTGCAGGAATTCGATTTCAGCCGATGGACGCCTCTGGAAAAAAAGATACTGGTAGACCGCCAGTGGTGGACGCGCGATGCGTTGCGCCAGACAAGAGATGTCGTTTTTCCCGAAAACCTGGCTGATTTGCTGGACCGGATTGTGCCCTAGCCGAAGATTGCAAGCGCCGCCGCGAGGGCGGCCACCTCTGCGCATTGCTGCGAAGCGCCCAACACGTCGCCTGTCTGCCCGTTGATCAGCCGGCGGGCCAGCAGCAGCACCGGTACAGCGCCCAGCAAGGCCCAGAAAAAGATCAGAGCGCCCGCGAGTCCTGCACCGGCGAGACAGGCAACGAGGCCTATGATAAGCGCCAACGTCACGGAAACCGCTGGCGGTCGCCCGACCGAAGCGGACAGGCCGGTTTTGCGGGCGCTGTCCATCAGATACATGGCCAGAACCATCGGGACGCGACTTGCCGCGGCGACCGCCATCAAAAGGAACGGTAGCCAGCCGGATTGCAGAGCCTCCAGCCCGTTCCAGCGGGCGATCAGGACAATTACCAGCGCAATGGCGCCGAATGCTCCGATACGGCTGTCTTTCATCAGTTCCAGCCGCTGGCCGGGTTCCGCCGCGCCGCCAAACCCGTCGGCACAATCGGCCAGGCCATCCTCGTGCATCGCGCCTGTCAGAAAAGCGAAGGCAGCCAGCATAAGCGCTGCGGCTATCCCGGCAGGTGCGCCGATCCAGCCAAGCAGCAATCCGAAAATACCGACCCCGAATCCGAGTGTGGCTCCGACCAGCGGATAAGCCCAAGTCGCTTCTGCCGCGCGCTCGCCGGCACGCTCGTGATCGACCGGGACCGGAACACGGGTCAGGAGGCTGAAGGCCGCCAAGATATCGTGTGCCTCTACAGGTGTCGTGTCTTCTGTGTCGCTCATTTTTGAATCTTCTTCGCTTTTAAGATTACTGTTCTCCGAAGTTGCCGCTAAACAGGTGCCAATTCACCGCCAAGCAGAGGTTCCATATGTTTGTTGCCCCCTTCAAGACGCTGCAAGACTTCGAAACCATATTGTCCAACGTACCAGAACCGGACCCTCAGGCAAAGCTCGCAGCGCAGGATCGAAACGGGCTTCTGACCAAACCGCCGGCGGCTTTGGGTCGGCTCGAGGATCT
>JAHEFH010000178.1 GCA_024640245.1 Paracoccaceae bacterium
TCCCCGGTCTGAACGTGGCTGAAACGCTCGATCGTGACCTTGGTTTCAGCCTGAAGGAAGTGACCTGGATCGCGAACCTGGCCGAGTCCAAATATGCCATCGCAGTCAAATCGGACTCGCCTGTCCAAAGCGTAAAAGATCTTTGCGGTCTTGGCCGTCCGATCAAACTCTCTGACACCGGCAAGGATTCTACTTCGTCCATTGCTGCGGTGATTGCGTTCAACATCATGGACTGTCCGATCGTCAACGTCACAGGCTACGGCGGTTCCAACGACACGATGATCGCAGTGATGCGCGGCGAGGTCGATGCGACGCTCAAGCCGATTTCTTCTTTGAAGAAATATACCGATTCCGGCGATCTTCGCCTGATCGCGACTATGACATCAGAGACGGCCGTCGAAGGCGTTCCGACAACAACCGAGCTGGGTTATCCGGAATTGGCCAAATTCGGTCTGAACCGTGTTGTCGGCGGTCCGCCTAACTTGCCGGAAGATGTCGTTGTCAAGCTGACGGCCGCATTCAAGGCAGCAAGCGAGAGCGCAGCGGTAACGGAATGGGCAGCAGGTTCGGGGACGGAGCTCAAGTTCATGGACTCCGCCGAGACCAAGGGCATGATGGAGGATCTGGGATCCTTCTACGAGCAATACAAGGAAATGCTCCAGTAGGCAGCCTTTCGTGACAGCGCGCCCGGACACCTCGGGCGCGCAATTAATTTTGGGGAAAAATAATGGGATTTGACGCGCTTCTTAGTGCACTGTTGGAAGTCGCCAACGGAGGAAGTATACTCTTTTTGCTGGCCGGGGTGATGTTCGGCCTCTGCTTCGGCGTTATTCCGGGACTGGGGGGAACCACGGCGCTGGCCCTGCTGATCCCTGTTACCTTTGGCATGGACTCGCTCGACGCCATGTATCTGGCAGGCGGGGTCATGGGTGCCACGTCTTTCGGTGGTTCGATTACCGCCATCTTGCTGAATACGCCTGGCACCGCGCCCAATGCCGCGACGACCTTCGATGGTTATCCGCTGGCGCAGCAAGGCAAGGCCGGAATGGCCATTGGAGCATCTGCCTGCGCCTCTGCAATGGGCGGCCTTATCGGGCTTTTCACGCTGATCATTTTCATCCCCGTGGCGAAAGAGATCGTTCTGAGTTTCGGTCCGGCCGAATTCTTTCTTCTTACCATTCTCGGCCTGACGGCAATTGCGGTTTCCGTTCGTGGAAAACTGCTGCGCGGCTTGATAGCCGGCGTCATCGGCCTGTGTTTCGCGTTTGTCGGGTCCGATGCAATCACCGGAGATTTGCGGTTTACGGGCGGTATAAACTATCTTTGGGACGGCATTCCGCTGGTTCCGACCCTGACTGGTATGTTTGCGATTTCCCAAATGATCGAACTTGCCCTGAAGGGTGGCTCCGTTTCGGGAGGCGGCTCTGAGCCGGCGATCAAAATGAAGATCAACGGCGTCTGGGAGGGCGTAATTTCAGTATTCAAGAACTGGGATGTTCTGTTGCGCGGGTCCTTGATCGGAACCCTTATCGGGGCGATTCCGGGTCTTGGAGGAACCGTGGCGTCTTTTCTGGCCTACAGTTCGACTGTCCAGACGGACAAGGATCCTGACAGCTATGGCAAGGGCAACATCAGGGGCGTTATCGCACCGGAATCGGCGAACAACGCCAAGGACGGCGGCTCGCTGATCCCGACCGTCGCCTTCGGTATTCCAGGCAGCGCGGAAACCGCCCTGTTCCTAGGTATTCTTGTCCTCCACGGGATTGATCCGGGTCCAACCATGCTTTTGCACAATGAACGGGAAATCTATGGCTTGATCGTCGCGATAACTTTTGCGGCTTTCGGGGCGTCCCTTCTGGGCTTGATATTCTCGCGCTTTCTGGTTCTGATAACCAGGGTCGACGTGGGCATCGTCGTTCCGACGGTCATCGCCATTTCGCTGACTGGCGTCTATGTGCTGGACGGCAGGATGGCTGATGTGTTTCTGACAGTGATAATGGGCCTGCTCGGCTATCTGATGATCCGGTTCGACTACCCTCGACTGACCTTGGTAATCGCATTGGTTCTCGGGGAAACAGCCGAGAAATCCTTTCACCAAGTGCAGCTCATCTCGGACGGCAACGGGCTGCAATTCATGATGGCCCGACCTGTGTCTGTCATCCTGATTGTCGCTATAATCTTCACCTTCTTTTTGCCGATCGCCCGTAAAATTTTGGCAAACCGCAAAAAGGAAGCCGCTTAACACGCGGTTGCGCTTTCGAAGCCCTTAAATTGAAACGGCCGGCGGTTACAGATCGTAACCGCCGGCCGTTTTGGGGAGAAATGGTTGACGCTATTCCGGTTTCGGAGCTTCGATAACCACGGATGTTTCGTGGGGCAAAACCTTGTAGGTGCGCATCGGTATCATGCAGGGCGGGGCGACGACTTCGCCGTTGCGGATGTCGAAGCATCCGTTGTGGAAGTCGCACTCGATTACGTGGCCTTCCAGATAGCCTTCTGACAGGGAGCCCGGTCCGTGTGTGCAGGCGTCGTCGGTCACGTAGAACTGGCCTTCTACATTATAAACGGCCAGTTCAAGTTCGCCTTTGTCGACCCTGATCACCTCGCCTTCAGGTATGTCTGATTTTGCACAAAGTTCGATGATATTCACGGTCTCGCTCATGTTCGCCTCATAATAAAATATTTCCCGTTGTATTTATCGGAACCATGTTCCGTATGCAAGAAACATGTGGCCGTAAAGGGAAGGTTTTTATTGCAGCTAGTCAGCGCAAAAATAGCGGGCGATTTTTCACTTGGCATAACAGTATGATAAAAAACAATAAAACATGGAATTCCAAGCCAGCGGCAAGTTTGTCCCACATATGTGAAAATTGATCTTCGAAATGAAACAGGCTACAAGATAACGGACAGAGGAGGTGCATTTATGACCGATAAAGCAAAACAGGGCAGTGCCAAGGATGAAATGCCGGCCGGCTATTATCACAGCCAGAAAGACCGGATTTTTGTTCGCGCGGTTCAGGGCGAATACAACCTGAATGTAGAGTTGGAGCGCCTTCGCGCGATGCCGCGAGTCCGCAAAGCGCGCGAGATCAAATTCGTTGATGGTCCGCAAGCCTACAGCCGGCATTACGTGGAGCCGAAGGACGGTATCAGCCAGCTGTTTCACTTGCACCTCGAAGAATACGGACCCGGTGGAAAATCCCAGAAACACGGCCATGTGAACGAGGCCGCTTTCTATATTCTCGACGGCGAGGGTTACGAAATCCACGACGGCATCCGCTATGACTGGAAGGCGGGCGATGTCGCCATCGTTCACAACAACTGCGTGCACCAGCATTTCAATGCATCCGACACCAAACCGGCCCGTGCACTGGTTCTGAAAACCAAGCCGATGTTCGTGTTCATGAACATGCTGTTCCAGAAAACGGTCGAGTCGCGACAGACAGAACCAGCGCCCGGTGGCGAAGGGTATATCGTTCGCGAAGAAGAGGAAGACTTCAACCACCCAGAGGGGGGCTACTGACATGGCATGGGGAGAAACGAGCGCTTGGATTGCCGGTGCGGAGAACCAGAACCTATATCAACAATTGCTGGATGACGCCGAGTCTGCACCCGCGCGTAATGGCGAACGCAAAAAGCTTGTCCACCCGGAAGAGATGCCCTGGGAAATGTCACGTCAGGGCTTGTTGAAGCACCTGATCAATGAGGGCATGAACACCCGGATGGAAACCGTTGACGCCTATATGCAAATCATTCCTCCGGGTTCGAAATCCGGCAAGCACCGCCATCTGGCCGAAGAGTGCCTTTACGTGCTGGAGGGCCGCGGTTACGATCTGCATCAGGATTGCGACGTGGAAATCACCGATGACTACCACTGGAAGCCACAGGACAAGATTCAGCGTTTCGAGTACGAGGCCGGTGACGTCATCTATGTTCCGCCAAATACGATTCACCAGCACTTTAACGCGGACCCTGATCGGCCCTTGCGTCTGATCTCGACAATCAACCGTATTTTCAAGCAATGCGGCTTGAATGATCTGGAGCAGATCGAAGATGCACCGGAATACGATCCGGGCAAGGCTCTAACGCCGGAGGCAATCCGCAGCTATCTCAAGGCTGCGGGGTAACTTGGGCCACCATAGCATTTCAGCGACTTTTGAGTGTGTCGCCTGGGTTGGCTCACACTTGTTCTGTCGAGGCGTGCGATGATAGGTGCCGCACTCGCGCTGGTTTCCGCTGCATTTTTCGGCTTGAACAATGCCATGGTGCGGCGTGGAGTTCTGAACTCCACAGTATTGCAGGGCATGGCCATTACGGTGCCCGTAGGAGTCCCGCTATTCCTGTTGTTCGCCATTTATTTTGGCGGCTTCGAGCAGTTGCGTACCTGGGGCGGCGCTGCCTGGTTGTGGATGATACTGGCCGGTGTCTTTCATTTCGTGATTGGCCGCTTCGGAAACTACCGCGCCACACAAGCCTTGGGTGCAACCCTGTCCACACCGATCCAGCAGGTAAGCATACTGGTGTCCTTGGTGCTTGCTTTTGTATTTCTGGATGAAAGCGTCAATGCGGTAAATGCTTTCGGCATTTTTC
>JAHEFH010000179.1 GCA_024640245.1 Paracoccaceae bacterium
AATTGGTGCGGCCGAGAAGACTCGAACTTCCACTCCGGTTAAGGAACAGCGACCTCAACGCTGCGCGTCTACCAATTCCGCCACGGCCGCACATTAAGGTGAGCCGCGTATAGCCCACTGTCGGGGGCTTGTGAAGAGGTGAAATCGGTTCTTTTTCACCTCCGGCAAATGATCAGGGAACTGGACCTTTCCGTGCTTTTCTGAAATGGAATGGCAATGGTAGAATGGATATCATCACCGGGCTTTGTGCCCTATCCCGACGCCGTGGCGGAAATGGAGGCGCATGTCGCCAGAATCGTCGCCGGCGAGGCGGACGAACGCATCTGGATTCTGGAACACCCGCCGCTTTACACCGCCGGTACCAGCGCCGATATCGCCGATTTGGTCGATCCGGACCGCTTTCCTGTCTACGCCAGCGCTCGCGGCGGGCAATATACCTATCACGGGCCGGGACAGCGCATCGCTTATGCCATGCTGGACCTGAACCGTCGCGGGAGAGACGTGCGCAAGTTCGTCACCTTACTAGAGGAATGGGTCATCCGGACGCTGGCCGAATTCAATGTCGATGGCGAACGCCGCGCTGGCCGCGTCGGGGTCTGGGTGGTGCGCAAGGACAAACCACGCACGGCTGCGGGCAATTACCCCGAGGACAAAATCGCAGCCATCGGCGTACGGTTGCGCAAATGGGTCAGCTTTCACGGTATCTCGATCAATGTGGAGCCGGACCTGAGCCATTACGAGGGCATCGTTCCTTGTGGCATCAATGAACATGGCGTTACCAGCCTGGTCGATCTGGGACTGCCGGTCAGTATGACCGACCTCGATATCGCGTTAAAGACTTCTTTCATGGAAGTATTCGGCGAGGCCTAGCGAAGCATCCGGCAGCAGCCCTGCAAATAAGCGCCCTGCCCGCCGGTTAGCAGGAAATCCAGCGCCCACCCGTAGGTCCGGTCGCTCATCCCGTCGGAACAATCGCGGCGATGGAACAATGCAATTTCACTGTCGGACCCGATGGCAAAGCTGCCTTTCTGCCTGCCGGTCACGCTGTGCCGCCAATCTGACGAAATCTTTAAAGGCTCGCCGCCCATCTCGTTGAAGGTCAAAGAATTGTCGCGACCCAGTGTTAGCGACCAGAACGGTTCCGTTCCACCGCAAAACAATTCTTCTGGAATTTCAACCGCGGCCTGCGCCTGCAAATACCGCATGGCCACCCAGCCGTTGCCCTCGCCCTGCAGGATTCGCGCCCAGCCATCGTTGCTGCGGGCCGTAACCTCGACTTCCGCGCCGTTCGGCAGACCGCCGGTCACCGTATGGTCCGCCGAGGGACCAGAGCGGACGTTCAGGACGTCACCGCCGAAAACTCCAGACACAATATATACGGCAGGAAGCGCGCTATCGGCTCTTGCAGCATCGATAGCCCCGAGCAACAGAAGCACAGAAATCAAAATCCGACGCCGCATTACCTCTCTCCGGACAGCCTCAACCCCCTGACATTACCACGAATAGCGCAAAATTCGAGACATTCGGTCACCAAACTGCGACACGCCGCCCCGCTTGACCACTGCGGCGATTGAAACAGTTGTGCTCTACGCCCGGCTTCGGTACTTAGTGCGAGGGGATCCGTGGACCCGGCAACGGGATTCGCGGCAACACAAATGACGTGTCAGGAGACAGATATGGCAGACGCAGCCACACACGGTCACGACGATCACGCCCGACCGGGCTTCTTTACCCGTTGGTTCATGTCAACCAACCACAAAGATATCGGCGTACTTTACATCTTTACAGCAGGCCTTCTGGGCTTCATTTCGGTGGCCTTCACCGTCTATATGCGCATGGAGCTTATGCACCCAGGCGTGCAATACATGTGCCTCGAAGGCGCTTCGCTTGCGGCCGCCGCAGTCGAAAACTGTACACCGAACGGCCACCTCTGGAACGTGTTGATTACCGGTCACGGTATTCTGATGATGTTCTTCGTGGTTATTCCGGCGCTTTTCGGCGGTTTCGGTAACTATTTCATGCCGCTTATGATTGGTGCGCCTGATATGGCGTTCCCGCGGATGAACAACCTGTCCTACTGGATGTATGTCACGGGTTCGGCGCTTGCGGTTCTGTCTCTCTTAACACCGGGCGGCAACGGCCAGCTCGGCTCCGGAGTTGGCTGGGTGCTTTATGCGCCGCTGTCGACAAAAGAGGCCGGCATGTCCATGGACTTCGCAATTTTCGCGGTTCACGTATCGGGTGCGTCCTCGATCCTTGGCGCGATCAACATGATCACAACCTTCCTGAACATGCGTGCGCCGGGCATGACTCTGCATAAAACACCTTTGTTTGCATGGTCGATCTTTGTCACAGCCTTCCTGATCCTTCTGTCCCTACCGGTTCTGGCAGGCGCGATCACCATGCTACTGACAGACCGCAACTTCGGCACCACGTTCTTTGATGCCGCCGGCGGTGGCGATCCGATCCTGTACCAGCACTTGCTCTGGTTCTTCGGTCACCCCGAAGTTTACATGATCATCGTTCCCGGCTTCGGCATCATCAGCCACGTGATCTCGACCTTCTCCAAGAAACCGATCTTCGGCTACCTGCCGATGGTTTATGCGATGGTCGGCATCGGCGCACTGGGCTTTGTCGTCTGGGCGCACCACATGTACACAGTGGGCATGTCGCTGACGCAACAGTCCTACTTCATGCTCGCTACGATGGTGATCGCGGTTCCGACAGGGATCAAGATTTTCTCGTGGATCGCAACGATGTGGGGCGGTTCGATCGAGATGAAAACACCAATGCTCTGGGCCTTCGGCTTCCTGTTCCTGTTCACCGTCGGTGGCGTTACTGGTATCGTTCTCTCACAGGCGGGCGTCGACCGCGCCTATCACGACACCTACTATGTGGTTGCTCACTTCCACTACGTGATGTCGCTGGGCGCTGTGTTCTGTATCTTCGCCGGCATCTACTACTGGATTGGCAAAATGTCGGGCCGTCAGTATCCGGAATGGGCAGGCAAGCTGCACTTCTGGATGATGTTCATCGGCGCGAACCTGACCTTCTTCCCCCAGCATTTCCTGGGCCGTCAGGGCATGCCACGCCGTTACATCGACTATCCGGAACAGTTCGCCTACTGGAACGAAATATCTTCCTACGGTGCGTTCCTGTCGTTCGCTTCATTCGTGTTCTTCATCGGCGTCGTTTTCTACACGCTACGTTACGGCAAGCCTGTAACCGAGAACGCCTATTGGGGCGAGCATGCCGATACGCTGGAATGGACCCTGTCCAACCCACCGCCAGAGCATACGTTCGAAATCCTTCCGACCCAGGACATGTGGGACAAAAATCCGCATCACTGATGGCAAATCGAATAGCTGATAAGACAGAGGCCGATGCAACCGCATCGGCCTTTTTCGACTTGATGGACCGCAACGATCCGCCGCTTTACCGGATCGTGCTGCGGCCCCATAGGTCACTGCCAGTCAAAGGGTTCGTCTGGCTCATCGCAACCACGGCGGTGCTTATGACGCTACCCCTCTGGCCATTGCTGGGCACGCTCGCATTCCTGGGAATACTGCCGTTCATGCTCATGGCTCTGGCCATGCTTTGGTATTTTTTCCAAAGGAGCTATCACGACGGAACGGTGTCGGAAGAGCTCTGGCTCTGGCCGGATCGGATAGCGGTCCACCGGTATAATCCAAGGTCAGAGGATGCGTATTGGCACGCCAATCCTTATTGGGTAAAGCTTGCGCTGTACAAGAACCGCAAAATCGAAAACTACCTGACCCTGACCGGTGAAAACCGCGAGATCGAACTGGGTGCGTTTTTGAGCAGTGAGGAAAGGCTTGCCCTGCATGACGACCTTCGGACCGCGCTCGACAAGTGTCGCGCCCTTCCCCGACGGTAACCGTCATGGGTGAGGTTAAGCCGGGCATCCGGTCCGCAGTCTGCTATTTCTTTCTGAACGGCTTCCTTTTCGGCGTATGGGCCTCCCGTATTCCGACGATCCGCGACAAGCTCTCTCTGGGCGAGCAGGAACTCGGCCTGCTGCTGTTGTGCATGGGCGTTGGTGCCGTCATGGCAATGGCCCTGACCGGCCGATGGTGCGACCATCTGGGGCAGTATTATGTCGCGAAGCGCGCGGCCTGGCTGATGGCCGCCAATATCCCGCTGCTGGCGCTGGCTCCGAGCACACTGACGCTTGGCATCGTGATGTTCCTTTATGGCGCATTCGGCGGTGCGCTTGACATGGCGATGAACGGCTTTGCAACCGAGGTTGAAGCCACTTACAGGAAATCCATCATGTCGCGCCTACACGGCACGTGGAGCATCGGCGCCGGCACCGGCGCTGCTACCGGTATTCTGGCATCCTTGGCCGGCGTCGGACCGTTTCTGCATTTTCTAATTGCCACCTCTGTCATGGTGGCAGTGCTGTTTTTCGTCGACCGAGCAAACTGGACGAAGTCCGACAGCGGTTCAGTACCGCCGGCGAAGATCATTGTACTGCCCAGCGGC
>JAHEFH010000003.1 GCA_024640245.1 Paracoccaceae bacterium
GGGTGCAATTTAACAAGGCGCCCGTGCATCTTGCCTTGGGAAAACGCAGTCTGAAGGTTGGAGAAGCCGGCCTCTTCTTCGAACGGATTGCAGATGAACAATGGCGTGATTCCGCAGGCGGCCTCCCGTCGGCCAGCAACCGCTTTCGCCTGAACCGGCACGTCCTGATCCGTAAAGCTTATCGGGATCGGGAATATTGTATCGAGGTCCCGGGACTGCGCCGCGACATAGACGAATTTCGCTTCGATGCCGTCCGTCGTCCCGAAATTGTCAACCCAAGCCTGATCGATCGGCTCCCAGTCATTATCCGGAATTTCCGTCAGGAATATCACGTTGAACGGGTTACCGGCCTCATCGACGTAGTTCAGAGTCACATTGAACTCACCGTCCTCCAGACTCAGGAAACTGACGCTGTTGCCGACCTCGGTCATTGCAGCCTTCGCGCGTATAATCGCATCCGGACCACCATCCAGTTCACCGGCTGCCGCCAAGGCCACGGCGTCCGCCGCCGCATAGAGATCGGAATGCGCATTGTTTCCGCGCCCCAGGTCGATAATCAGAAGACTAAGGCCGATAAATATTGGCATAAACAAAAGAGTCAGAACCAAAGCATAGCCTCGGTCTTCCCGCACAAATCGTTTCATCTTACGACTCCAACCTCGTCAATCATCAACCCGACTTCGCGCTCAGGAGGTTTAAAATGTCCACCGTCAATTCGAAGCCAACTAAAAATACCACTTCAGTTTATCAGTAATTTCGCTCTTTTGGTAGCGGCGTTACACAATTTTTCGTCACCACTGCCTTGGACGCGTCTATAAAAACACGTTCGGAAACAGGGTGATTATCGTCGCAACCGAGATCGGCACGGCGTAAGGCACCTTTTTACCGCGCCTCAATTCATCCAACCGGTCGATCACAGCCAGATGCCGCATCCCCAGCGGAAACGGCACTCTGACCAGCGCTAAAAGGACAACAGAGCAGAGTAGTAACAGGATCGACCATCCGAACAGGTTCGGCAAACTCACCCAAAAGCCAACGGCGAAAAACAGCTTTGCATCCCCTGCCCCCATCAACTTTGCGAACCAGAATGCCACGCCCAGCAAAAACAACAGCAAACCGCCGTACAAGTCATATATGACCGGGTTGAAGTTGCCCCGCGCCAGCGCAAAAACGACATAGATTGCAAGCAACGCAAGAACACTGGAATTACGGACGCGGAATTTCCGGAAGTCTTCCCACGCCACAAAAACCAGAAAGAGGCACGCTGTCAGCAGTGCCACCTTCTCAATAATAAATGCTATGCTTTCCACCATCGCCCGGCGCTTTCACCAGGACCTAGATGCCCCGCGCCTGATCGAAGCCACGCTTTGGAAAGTTGGCGGAGTTCCGCAGTAATTCCAGATTGTTAGCCGTTATCTCATTGGACGGATCCAGATCATAGGCTCTCAGGAAGGAGCGCCGCGCGGCAACCAGTTCGCCTTGCAGCAGATAGGAATAGCCGAGGTTGTTGTGGAACTCGATCCGGTTGCCGATGACCGGTTGCAGCCTGCTGTAGGCTTTCTTCGACTGGTCGAACCGGCGCAGCATATCAGCCGACGCCGCGTATCCGAGCCAGGCGGCCGGATCTCTCGGGTGCTCATTAATAGCCTGTTTGAACAGGGAATAGGACTTGCCGTAGTTGCCTTCGCGGAACTGGAGCCTACCGCTGATGATCAACTGGTCGTCTGTATAATAATCGGCCCTCGACGTGTCCTTCACGCTCGCCGCGCTGTCCCCGAAGGAAGAAAGATCGCCCATATTCACATCACTGCAGGATGTGAGCAACATTGCTCCGACTACAAAAATTAACCGCTTCATAAATACTGACCCCTCGGGTTTTTCCGAATTATCCTATGTATAGACCTCATTACGGCCCTTCAAATCAAAACCTTAGCCGCTGAAACTCGATTCTCAAAGCACCGATTCTCCGGAATTGGGAAAACATGGATTTTCGACAACACTACCCTTCTTCATTTTTCATCCGAACCCGCATTCGCCCCGCTGCATTTTGGCCGAGATAGCGACTGACACACCTTGTTTCTCCAACCACTGAATTGCGACATTGCCAGCCCCGAAATTCTAGGCTAGTTTCGTGAAACCGTTACGGGAGACGCTGGTGAAAACCAGGGCCGAAGGAGCAACCGCCCCGGAAACTCTCAGGCAAAAGGACCGTAACGCTTTTGAAATTCTGGAGAGAGGCGCCCGAGCGTCCGCCGAAGGGATAGCGATCTCAGGCAAAAGAACAGGAGGGGCATCGACGCACAGCATAACTGTGCACAATCGGTGCCGGAAAAAAGCCGGCCTTGATGTTCGAGGGGAATAATTTGGCCGAACTTTTCAAAACTCCGCTTCATGCAGTCCATCTGGAACTGGGTGCAAAAATGGTGCCCTTTGCCGGATATGACATGCCGGTGCAGTATCCTTTGGGCGTTCTCAAGGAACATCTGCATACTCGGCAATCGGCCGGCCTGTTCGATGTCAGCCACATGGGCCAGGTCCGCCTGACCCCGAAATCCGGCAACGTGAAAGACGCGGCACTAGCGTTGGAAGCTCTTGTTCCGATGAACCTTCTGGATCTCGGTTTGAGCCGCCAGCGATATGCATTTTTTACCAATGACACCGGCGGAATACTGGACGACCTTATGGTCGCGAACCGCGGCGACCACCTGTTTGTCGTGGTCAATGCCGCCTGCAAGGGCGCCGATTTCGAACACATGAAAAAGTACCTGTCGGACAGCTGCAAGCTAGAGATGATAGAGGATCGCGCGCTGATCGCGCTTCAGGGACCCAAGGCCGAAACCGTGCTGGCGCGTCTGGCGCCGGAGGTTACGGACATGCGCTTCATGGACGTCGCGACGGTCACCCTGAACGGGTCGGAATGCTGGATATCCCGTTCCGGCTATACCGGCGAGGACGGCTACGAAATATCCGTGCCCGAGGCAGACACCGTGGCCCTGACCCGCGCGCTGCTCGCCTTCGAGGAAGTCGAGCCGATCGGCCTTGGCGCCCGCGACAGCCTCCGCCTGGAGGCAGGGCTTTGCCTTTACGGCCATGACATCGACACCGAAACGACTCCTGTCGAAGGAAACCTTGTCTGGGCGATGCAGAAGGCGCGGCGCGCAGGCGGCGAGCGCGCCGGAGGATTTCCGGGCGCGGATGTCATTCTGGACCAACTCGCCAACGGCTGTGCCCGCAAGCGTGTCGGCATAAAACCTGATGGACGCGCGCCAATGCGGGACGGAACCCCCCTCTTCGCGACCGAGGATGCGTCTGACGCCATGGGCAGCATCACGTCCGGAGGGTTCGGCCCGACGGTCGGACACCCCGTAGCGATGGGTTATGTCGACAGCGCGCATGCCGCGACCGGCACCACGATCTTTGCCGAGTTGCGCGGCAAACGCCTGCCCGCAACTATTGTTAACCTGCCGTTTACTCCGGCCAATTTCAAAAGATAAAACAGGAGAATACCAATGAAATTCACAGAAGAACATGAATGGCTCGATACCACGGAAGACGAAGGTGTTGTCACGGTCGGCATTACCGAGCACGCGGCGGAGGCCTTGGGCGAACTCGTCTTTCTGGAGTTGCCGGAAGTGGGCACCAAAGTGGTCAAGGGTGACGAGGTCGCCGTTATCGAAAGCGTCAAGGCCGCGTCTGAAATCCTCGCGCCTCTGGACGGCGAAATCGTCGAGGTGAACGAGCCGCTGGTGGATAATGTGACACTGGTCAACGACGACCCGACCGGCAAGGGATGGTTCTTCCGGATCAAGCTCGACAACCCGTCCGACATGGACGATCTGCTTGACGAAGACGCCTACAAAGCCCTTATCGAATAAAGCCGCGCAGGAGCCGCAAATGCCGTATAAGCCAACCGACTACAAGCCATTCGACTTCGCCAACCGGCGTCACATCGGCCCCTCCAACGAGGAAATCGATGCGATGCTCAAGGTCGTTGGCTGCGAGACCCTCGACCAGTTGATCGACGAAACCGTACCTGCCTCGATCCGGCGCGAAAAGCCGCTGGCCTGGGGGCCGGCGCTCAGCGAACGGCAAATGCTGCATGACATGCGGCAAGTCGCGCAGAAGAACCAGATTTTCGTCTCTCTTCTGGGTCAGGGCTATCACGGCACGGTCACGCCACCGGCGATCCAGCGCAACCTGCTGGAAAACCCGGCCTGGTACACGGCCTATACCCCCTACCAGCCGGAAATCTCGCAAGGAAGGCTGGAAGCGCTGCTGAACTACCAGACGATGATCACCGACCTCACAGGGCTGGAGATCGCAAACGCCTCGTTGCTGGATGAAGCCACCGCCTGCGCCGAGGCCATGACCATGGCGCAGCGGGTCGCAAAATCCAAGGCGCTGGCCTTCTTCGTCGATAAAAACTGCCACCCGCAGAATATCGCCGTGGTCAAGACCCGCGCAGAACCGCTGGAAATCGAGATTATTGTAGGCGATCCGGAGACCGACCTGAAGGCGCACAAGGTATTCGGCGCCCTTTTCCAGTATCCCGGAACCCATGGCCACTTGACCGACTTCACCTCGCAGATCGAGGCCCTGCACGCAGAAGGCGCCATCGGCATCGTCACCGCCGACCCGCTGGCCCTGACCCTGCTCAAGGAACCCGGCCAGATGGGGGCCGACATCGCCGTCGGCTCGACCCAGCGCTTCGGCGTCCCGATGGGTTACGGCGGGCCGCACGCCGCCTATATGGCGACAAAAGAGGCCTATAAGCGCGCCATGCCCGGCCGTCTGATCGGCGTATCGATCGACGCCCGCGGCAACCGCGCCTACCGACTTGCCCTGCAAACCCGCGAACAGCATATCCGCCGTGAAAAGGCGACCTCGAACGTCTGTACGGCACAGGCTCTGCTGGCTGTAATGGCATCGATGTATGCGGTGTTCCACGGACCGGAAGGGCTAAGAGCCATTGCCCAGAACATCCATCTTGAAACAGCGCGGCTTGCCGCCAATCTGGAGGCCGGCGGCTTCCGGCTGGTCAATGACTCGTTCTTTGACACGATCACAGTCGATGTCGGCAACCACCAGTCCGGGATCATGCGTCGCGCTCGCCACAAGCGCATCAACCTGCGCAAGGTTGGCACCGGCCAGATCGGCATCACCATCGACGAGGCGACACGCCCGGAAATTATCGACCAGTTGGTCGCGGTCTTTGTCGGGCCGAAGCACAAAACCGATGCGGAGTTCAGCTATCGCCTGCCCGAAGAACAGCTCCGGACCACCGATTATCTGGCCCACCCGATTTTTCACATGAACCGCGCCGAAACCGAGATCATGCGCTATATGCGGCGCCTGTCGGACCGCGATCTGGCGCTGGACCGCGCGATGATCCCTCTGGGCTCGTGCACAATGAAGTTGAACGCCGCCGCGGAAATGATCCCGATCAGCTGGCGCGAGTTTGCCAATATTCACCCGTTTGCACCTGAAGAGCAGGTCGAGGGCTATCACGAGATGATAGACGACTTGTCCGACAAGCTGTGCCAGATCACCGGCTACGATGCGATCTCGATGCAGCCGAACTCGGGCGCGCAGGGTGAGTACGCCGGCCTGATGACAATCCGTGCATATCACGCGTCGCGCAACGACACACACCGCAACATCTGCCTGATCCCGACCTCGGCGCATGGCACCAACCCTGCGACGGCGCATATGGTGGGCTATGACGTTGTCGTGGTCAAATCCGCCGCCAACGGTGACATAGATTTGCAAGATTTCAGGGAAAAGGCCGAAAAACACGCTGCCAAGCTGGCTGCCGTCATGATCACCTACCCCTCGACCCACGGCGTTTTCGAAAATACCGTTCGCGAGGTCTGCGAGATCACGCACAAAAACGGCGGCCAGGTCTATATTGACGGCGCAAACATGAACGCCATGGTCGGATTGGCCGAACCGGGCAAGATCGGCGGCGACGTCAGCCACCTGAACCTGCACAAGACCTTCTGCATTCCGCATGGCGGCGGCGGACCGGGCATGGGACCGATCGGCGTGCGCAAGCACCTTATCCCCTTCCTGCCCGGCCATCCTGAAACCGGTGGTTCCGAAGGTCCGGTATCCGCCGCGCCCTTCGGCTCACCATCGATCCTGCCGATCAGCTGGGCCTATGTCCTGCTGATGGGCGGCGAGGGCCTGACGCAGGCGACCAAGATCGCGATCCTGTCGGCGAACTATATCTCCAAACGCCTCGATGGCGCGTTCAATACGCTCTACAAGGGGCCGACGGGGCGCGTGGCCCATGAATGCATCATCGACACTCGACCGCTGAAAGACAGCGCCGGGGTGGAAGTGGACGACGTGGCCAAGCGCCTGATCGACTGTGGTTTCCACTCGCCCACCATGAGCTTCCCTGTTCCGGGAACCCTGATGGTGGAACCGACAGAATCCGAGACCAAGGCGGAACTGGACCGCTTCTGCGACGCCATGCTGGCGATCCGCGAAGAAGCACGTGATATCGAGGAAGGCCGTTCCGATCCCGTCAACAACCCGCTTAAGAACGCGCCGCATACGGTTGAAGATCTGGTAGGCGAATGGGACCGTCCCTACAGCCGCGAACAGGCCTGCTATCCGCCGGGCGCGTTCCGGGTGGACAAGTACTGGGCGCCCGTCAACCGCGTCGACAACGCCTATGGCGACCGGCACCTGATCTGCTCCTGCCCGCCGCTGGAGGATTACGCGGAAGCAGCGGAATAGGTTTGCGCCTTAGAGTTTTGGACGTCCCGCGCAACAATGCGCGGGGCGATATCCGTGCCGAGCAACGATACCGGTGAGTGCCGGCAAGGGACTTCAGATGCGGCAATAAAAAGGGGAGCCCATTCGGAGCTCCCCAATTTTCTTATCAAACAAAGTCCAGAGCGACCTACAATCCTTTACAGCCCTTTTCAGCGCCGATCTCGAACAAGTATTCACGACGGTCTTTTGCTGCATCGACGGCTTCGCCGACATTATTATATGTCACCAGAAGTGCAGGCCAAAAAAGCAATCCGGCAGCTACATTTGTGCCGGTCATTCCCTTTTCGCTACGCGCCTTCTCTTCAAAGCTTTCAGTCTCGGCGATTTCTTTCTTGATTTCATCACAGGTTAACGCAGTGTCTCCTGCCTGCCTTTTGGACACCACTTCCGGGTTTGCACAGGCGCCAAGAAGAGTAACACCAAAAGCTATTAATCCAAGTTGCTTAACTATCATCAAATTACCTCCAAAAAATTAACTATCGTTAACCCTTAGTTTACTTCTCGAAAGCGGCACAAGCTAAATTGTTGAAAAATATAACTTTCCAGATTTTCGGCAATTTGGTTTTTTGAGTTCGCTGACGTTTGGCTTGAGCAATTGATTACCATTGCTCTTAGCTGGCAAGAGACAGGTAACTGAAAAATCCTTACGCTCGCCACATCGCGCGCCAAAAATAACAAGCTTATAACCCTCACCCAATCAAACCAATTTCTTTTGACAGTGCCAATTTCGATTATGGCGCGAGAATTTAATTGCGTTATACTGCTCGGATAGCGGCGCTCAGAATTGGATCGCGAGACAAGGTTTCGCACCCGTTCGGGCTGTGGTGGAGGTTTGTTACCAATAGTGCGCGCCGCACGAAACGGAGGAGAAGGATGAATTTTTTGAACAACTTTACCAAGAAAACCGCAATAGCCGCAGCCCTGTTTCTGGGATCAGTGTCCGTCGCGTCTGCTTTTACGGCCTGCCAGGTCACTGACACTGGTGGTATCGACGATAACGGCTTCAACCAGACTGCCTGGAAGGGTGTTACAGACGCGCAGGAAAAGTTTGGGATCGATAGTCGGTTCCTCGAATCCCAAGCTGAAACAGACTATGAGGCCAATATCAACTCACTCTTGGGTGGGCAGTGTGATGTGATTGTCACCGTGGGCTTCTTGCTGGGCGACGCAACCAAGAATGCCGCCGAAACGAACCCGGATCAAAAGTTCTCGATCGTCGACTACGCCTATGATCCGACGATCCCAAATGTGCTGGGTCAAGTCTATGCGACCGATCAGGCCGCGTTCATGGCGGGTTACCTGTCTGCGGGTATGTCAAAGACAGGAATTTTGGGAACTTTTGGCGGAATCAACATTCCGCCCGTGACCATCTTCATGGACGGTTTCGTAAGCGGGGCGAATTACTACAACGCTCAGAAAGGCGCCAGTGTGAAAGTCTTGGGCTGGGATAAGGCCAGCCGCGAAGGTCTTTTCACCAACAACTTTGACTCTCTCGACGATGGCCGGGCCTTCGCGCAGAATCTTTATGATGAGGGCGCCGACATCGTGCTGCCGGTTGCTGGTCCGGTTGGACTGGGTTCGGCCGCTCTTGCCGATGAACTTGGTACAGACGCCCTCAAGATCATTGGGGTCGACGCTGACCTATTTCTGACCGACCCTGCGAAGAAGCACGTCTACCTGACATCGATTGTAAAGCGCATGGATTCGACCGTGACGGCAGTGATCCAAGCTGCCATGGAGGGAACGTTTGAGGGTGGCCTGATTGTCGGTACGCTTGAAAATAACGGTGTCGGTATTGCACCTCTCCACGACTTCGAAGATGCCGTGCCGGCCGAATTGAAAGCTGAACTGGAAGCGATCCGTGCAGGCATCATCGACGGTTCGATCAACGTCGGCGGTTGAGCCAAACTAACAGTCCCGCGGCGCACAAAAGTGCCGCGGGACCAGTAGTGGCGGGAGGGTGCGGCCAGATGGATGTCGAGCTTCGAGGCATAACCAAGCGGTTTGGTCCAGTTGTGGCCAACGATGGCGTGAACCTAACCATTCGCGGTGGCGAGGTGCTGGGCCTGTTGGGCGAGAACGGCGCCGGAAAATCGACAATGATGAACATTCTCTCCGGACTTTACCGGCCGGATGAGGGTGAGATTCTTGTCAACGGAAAGGCCGTCGTTTTTGAAGGGCCCGGCGACGGGATTTCTGCCGGAATTGGAATGGTACACCAGCATTTCATGCTCGTACCCGTCTTTACCGTGGCCGAAAATGTGGTTCTCGGAGTCGAACCAACCGGGCGGCTCGACTATCTTGACCTGAAGACCGCGCGCGAACAGGTGCGCGAGATCAACGACGAGTACGGACTTGAGGTCGATCCGGACGCGCTGATCGAAAATCTGCCAGTCGGCATTCAGCAGCGGGTGGAAATCCTCAAGGTTCTGTTCCGGTCGGCTGACGTGCTCATTCTGGACGAACCGACAGCAGTTCTGACCCCGCAGGAAGTCGACGAGTTTTTCGAGATCGTCAAAAGCCTGCGCGACGCGGGCAAGGCGATTGTTTTCATCACCCACAAGCTGCATGAGATCCTTGAAATCTCGGATCGGATCAGCGTGTTGCGCGGCGGGCGTATTACCGGCGAGGGAGATCCCAAGACGGTGACCACGGAAGAGTTGGCAGAGATGATGGTCGGTCGCCCGGTGAGTTTCGAGGTCGACAAGACACCCAGCCAGCCTGGCGAGTCGATGCTCGAAGTGCGCGATCTGGTGGTGCTGCGCGACAATGACGAGATTGCGGTCGACCACCTGTCCCTGAACGTGCGTTCGGGCGAGGTTGTAGGTATCGCCGGAGTACAGGGCAACGGCCAGTCGGCGCTGGTCGAGGCGATCACTGGGCTTACCCGCCCGGTGCATGGTGAGATTCTGTTTCAGGGTGCTGATATCACACGCAGTTCGGTGCGCGCGCGCCACCGGATGGGCATGGCGCATATCCCCGAGGACCGGCACAAAAGCGGGATGATTTCAAACTTTACCGTGGCCGAGAACATGGTGCTTAACTCGTATTACGCCCCGGCATTTTCCAACGGCCCGCAAATCGACTGGCGAAGGGTGAACCAGACCGCCGCCAAATTCTGTGTAGATTTCGACGTGCGAACCCCCAGCGTGTTCCTGCGCGCGGGCAACCTGTCGGGCGGAAACCAGCAGAAAATGGTTGTGGCGCGTGAACTCGAGCGCGAAACCCGGCTGGTGATCGCCGCGCAGCCGACGCGGGGGCTTGACGTCGGATCAATCGAATACATCCATGAACGGCTGATCGCGTCTCGTGATGAAGGTGATGGGGTGCTGATCGTCTCGTCTGAACTGGACGAAATCATGGGACTGTCCGACCGCATCCTCGTTATGTTCGAGGGCCGGATCGTGGCAGAGTTTGATGCAAGCAAGGGCCCGGTCGACCGCAACGCCGTCGGACTGGCTATGGCGGGGGCGGCGGCATGAGCGAAAAGACCGATATCAACGCAGAAATGAACAGGCTGCTGGCGCGTGCGACGCGCGACCGGTCTGATATTGAAGACCTTGTCGTCGTGCCGGTTTTTGCCGTTATTGTGGCCCTGATCCTCGGAGCAGCTACTATGCTGGCGACCGGCGTGGACCTCGCCACAATCGGAAAAAGTTTCGTGGCGCTGTTTGTCGGCTCGGTAGGATCGCTTAACGCGATATCCGAAACACTGACCGCCGCGATCCCTCTGGTGCTGGCGGGGCTTGGCCTGGCGCTGGGCTTTCGCGCCGGGCTTTTCAACATCGGGGCCGAAGGTCAGCTCTTGCTGGGTGGCGTGGCCGCCGTGGTCTTTGGCTTTTCCTTTCCAGACCTGCCGTTTGTGGTGCTGATGCCATTATGCTTGCTCGCTGGTGCGCTAACAGGTGCGTTTTATGCGTCAATCGCAGGCGCGCTCAAGGCTGCCACCGGGGCGCATGAGGTCATTTCGACCATCATGCTCAACCTCATTTCCTACCGGCTTCTCGACTATCTTCTGCGCAGCCCCTGGATCCAGAAGGAGGGCCGGTCGGACCCCATTTCGAAATCCGTGCCAGACAATGCGCAACTGCCAAGGTTGCTGGACTGGATCGAGCCGAACCTGCGACTGCATGCGGGCATCTTCGTGATGCTGATCGCAGTTTTCGTGGTCTATTGGATCCTCTTCCGGTCAAAAATCGGTTTTGCCTTCCGCGCAAGCGGTGAAAATCCGGATGCGGCGCGCTATGCGGGGATGCATTCCGGGCTGATCATCGTGGCGGCGATGGCCTCGGCCGGCGCGCTCGCCGGACTTGCCGGGGCCGCCCAGGTTCTGGGAGTGCTTGATCGTGCATCGCCCGGTTTTTCAGCCGGAATCGGCTTTGATGCCATCGCGGTGGCGCTTCTGGGCAGGTCGCACCCATTGGGCGTGCTGTTTGCCGGAGTATTGTTCGGCGGGCTGGAAGCTGGCGGGCGCCAGATGCAGGTAGATGCAGGCGTGTCGATCGACATCATCGGCATCATCCAGGCGCTGATCATCGTCTTCATCGCCGCTCCGTTACTGGTGCGGGCGATCTTTCCGTGGGGCTTTCGCCGAACCGGTGACAATCACGGAGGGAAAGGGAAATGACCGTCGCAACCACTAACACCGCTACCGCTTCCGGCCAGAAACTGGACGTGGGCAAGCAACGTCGGGCCCGGATCACCGGTGCCGTTATGATTGGCTTGGCACTGCTTGTGCTGCTCGTCCTGGGCGTAGACGGTGGTGAGCAGGCCACCTTCCGCCTTTCGCGCCCGACCGACACATGGGTGCTGCCCGACCTTGTCGTGCCAGCCGGTCCGTTCAACTATGTCGCTGCCACGGTGCTTGCCTTTCTGGGTGCGCGCCAGTTCCTGCAAGGGGGAGTGCGCTGGACCTCGCTTTCGCTGGGTTTCGGGCTGGCCATTCTGGTCATGGCTTTCCTGGTCTGGGCCACCGCGGGCAAGGCGTTTTCGCTCACCGGTATGCTGCAGGCAACTATGGTGCGTGCGGTTCCGATCGCGCTTGGCGGGCTGGCCGGAGTGCTGTGCGAGCGGGTCGCAGTCGTGAACATCGCGATCGAGGGCATGCTGTTGGCCGGTGCCTTCACCGGCGCGCTAATGGGATCGCTTCTGGGCGGATGGGGCGGGCTTGTAGCCGCGGTCGCCGTCGGCGGTGCTTTTGGCTTTTTCCTCGCGGCTCTTGTGGTGACCTTCAGAATGGATCAAATCATCGCGGGCGTGGTGATCAACCTTTTCGTTCTGGGGTTAACTAGTTACGTCAGTTCGCAGGTGTTCGCTGATCTGCGTCACCTGAACAACGCTCCGGTGTTCAGGGCTTGGAAGATCCCCGTGCTGAGCGATATACCGGTCATCGGGCCGATGCTGTTCTATCAGAACATCTTTGTTTACGGCGCGCTTATATTAGTGGCGATTGCGACCTACTACCTTTTCCACACCCGCAGTGGATTACGGGCCCGCGCGGTCGGTGAGCATCCGCGCGCTGCCGACACGCTGGGTGTCAACGTCTACCGCACCCGCTATATTCACGTGACATTGGGGGGTATGGTTGCAGGTTTCGGAGGGGCTTGGTTCACACTGGGTTCGGTCGGGCGGTTCGACGAAAATATGACTGGCGGACGCGGGTTCATCGGTCTAGCAGCAATGATCTTTGGCCGCTGGCATCCGGTTGGTGCACTTGCCGCCGCCCTGGTCTTTGGATTTGCCGATTCACTCCAACAGAAACTCGCACTTTTGCGGACTCCGATCCCCTCCGAATTTCTGGCGATGTCGCCTTATATTGCCACAATCATCGTTGTGGCAGGATTGGTCGGCAAGGCTCGTCCGCCTGCCGCCGATGGCAAACCCTACGTGAAGGAGTAGATAAGCCCAATCTGACCGATATTCCGGCAACTTTTCCACTTGAGCATCGAGCATGATCTTTGTGGCGCCCTGATTCTTGCTTTCTTTGATCTGAGCAGGGATTTAGTCGCGCACAAGCTTTCCCATAACCGCCGTGTTCCTAACGGGTGCGTACGAACTCGATCCCCTTGAAATGATCGAACGACTGTTTTCCCGAAGGTGGCAGTAGGCGTGAGCCACAGGCGATCCTGCCAAAATTACTGGACGCATTTTTCAAGACTTAATGCTCAACCCTAAATCATAGTCTAAAGATTAAAGTGTTGCGTCCACCTTGAGCCCATCCCACATGCTGACTATCGCCGAGTAGAATGGGCCTCCACGTTTTGGATTTCCTACTCTACTTGCCAAAGAAAAATGCAAAACGTCGCCGTCGGCAACCTTATAGGTCTTGCCCTCGCCCCACATCTTGCCGGCCCTGCTCGCCGCCGAACCTCTTCCCGCCTCAGTAAGAAATTGTTTCGGAGTAAATAAATTCGTGGTCTTGAACATGGATTGGAATCCCAAGAGGTGCCCGTAATTCGATATTGATCAAGATCATGGCGCCAAATGGGCGCTCATTTTAACCTGACCGCATATAGTTGAGGGGTTTAGACGATGAATAGTGCCGTAATTTTTGTTTCTTGCATAATTTTGGCCGTGAGTGCCCAAGCGGAAATATTCATGAAACGTCCAGCCTTGGCCGATCGCCGGACCGGTCCGGACCAATGATTTTTTCCAAATGGGGCGTACGAATGTTTGACACTGGAAATCCAAAAATTCGCAAATTCTGCGCAATCTTGGCCCTCGCAATCGGCCTAGCGGAACACACGCCGGCAACCGCCGAGGGCCGATGGTACGGTTCCGGCTTTGCCGGCGCCATGACCGAAAACGAATGGGAAAAAGTCTTTGACCCGAGCACGCTGAAATTTGCCGGCTCAGCCCTGATAGGAATAGCCGTGGGATGGGAGCGTCCGATTGGTGACAGCCGGTTCAGCTACGGGTTCGAGGCACAGGCCGTCGGGCATTCCGGACGGCAGGATCATTTCGAATTCAACCTTCCGCTGGTGCTGCGCTACACACCGACGCAGCCCCGTCGGTTCCGGTTCAAGAGCGTGGCCTTCGGCATCGGCCCATCCTATGCCACAAAAATTCCCCAGGTCGAGATCGACCGAAAAGGGGAATCCCAACGAACTCTGATCTATTGGATGGGGGAGCTTGAATTCACCCGACCGCAACCAGACGAAAGTCTGTATTTCCGGCTACATCACCGATCGGACGGCTACGGGCTTATGGAAGCCGAAAGCGGTTCAACCGGATTGGTCCTTGGATGGCGCAGATCATTCTGAACCGGAACTACTGCCCCGGATCAGTTAGACTTGCGGCCTCAAAACCCTATTTGCTGAACAGGAAATGCAGAACGTCGCCGTCCATGACCTTGTAGGTCTTGCCCTCGGCGCGCATCTTGCCGGCTTCTTTCGCGCCCTGCTCGCCATTGTACGTCAAGTAATCTTCGTAAGATATTGTTTCAGCTCGAATAAAGCCTTTTTCAAAGTCGCCGTGAATGACACCAGCTGCTTGTGGGGCCGATGTTCCCTTGCGGATCGTCCAAGCGCGAGCCTCTTTCGGTCCCACTGTGAAATATGTTTGTAAACCAAGCAGTTCGTAGCCTGCCTTAATGATGCGGTCCAAGCCCGCCTCGTGCAGACCGAGCTCGTCCAGAAACATCTCGGCTTCTTCACGGGCAAGCTGGCTGATCTCTTCTTCGATCGCTGCCGAAATCACAACTGCCGCCGCGCCCTGTTCGGCCGCCATCTTGGCGACCCGTGCAGAATGGGCGTTGCCCTCGGCGGCGTTTTCTTCCTCGACGTTGCAAACATAGAGCACCGGTTTCGCCGACAGCAGTTGCAGCATGTCCCAGTTCTTTTTCTCGTCCGCCGCGATCTCCACCGTGCGTGCCGGCTTGCCGGCCTCGATCGCGGTGCGTGCGCGATCCAGCAGGTCGTTCTGCGCCGCCGCCTCTTTGTCGCCGCCCTTGATCTTGCGCACCAGGTTGGCCTGACGGCGCTCGATGCTTTCCAGGTCGGCCAGCATCAGCTCGGTCTCGATGGTTTCGGCATCCTCGATCGGATCGACGCGGCCATCGACATGGGTCACGTCGTCATCCTCGAAGCACCGCAGCACATGGGCAATGGCGTCGCATTCGCGGATGTTGGCCAGAAACTGGTTGCCCAGCCCCTCACCCTTGGACGCGCCTTTGACCAGACCCGCGATATCGACGAATGTCATGCGGGCCGGAATGATCTTGGCCGAACCCGCGATTTCCGCCAGTTTGTCGAGCCGCGCGTCCGGGACAGAGACTTCGCCGATATTGGGCTCGATCGTACAGAAAGGAAAATTTGCCGCCTGAGCCGCAGCGGTTCTGGTCAGCGCGTTGAACAATGTGGACTTCCCCACATTCGGCAAACCTACGATTCCAGTTTTAAAACCCATTTTCCGACCTTCCAGACAGCATTTTGGCGCATGTAGGGTCCAAGGCGGCCCAACGTCAAGCCGGACATGCGTTTTGCCATTGATTTTCGCCCTTCTTTGACGCAAACCAAGAGCCGGAATTCAAGGGGGCCATCCATGTCACGCATCGACCGGAAATTCGCAGAGCTGAAGGCGCAAGGCAAATCGGCCTTCGTTTCCTATATCATGGCGGGCGATCCCGACTATGACACTTCGCTTGCGGTAATGAAGGGTTTGCCCGCCGCCGGTGTGGACATCATCGAGCTTGGCGCACCCTTTACCGACCCGATGGCCGACGGCCCGGCGATCCAGCTTGCCGGACAGCGCGCGCTGGCCGCCGGCATGACGCTGAACAAGGTGCTGGCGATGATCACCGAGTTCCGCAAGACCGACGACACGACGCCGATTGTCCTGATGGGGTATTATAACCCGATCTACAACCACGGCGTCGACGCCTTTCTGGTCGATGCCAAGGCAGCCGGCATCGACGGCTTGATCGTGGTGGACCTGCCCCCCGAAGAGGACGAGGAGCTTTGCATTCCCGCCAATAAGGCAGGGCTCAATTTCATCCGCCTGGCGACGCCCACGACCGACGCCAAGCGCCTGCCCAAGGTTTTGCAGAACACTTCGGGCTTTATCTATTACGTCGCGGTCAAGGGCATCACCGGCTCTGGCTCGGCCACTGCCGCTACGGTCGCTCCGGAAGTCGCCCGCATCCAGAAAGCCGGCAACCTGCCGGTTTGCGTCGGTTTCGGCATCAAGACGCCCCAGGACGCGGAAAACATGGCCCGCGTCGCGGATGGCGCCGTGGTGGGCTCGGCCATCGTCGAACGGCTGGCGGCCGGACAATCGCCCGAGCAGGTTCTGGGCTTCGTGAAGGAACTGTCCGACGGGGCGCATCGGGCCTGAGCCCTACAAAAAGCAACAAAATGGTAAAACTACCTTACCAATTCACGCCTGTTTTTGATTGATCGGGGCGGACACGGCGCTATAGATTGTGCCGACCCCGCGACCCAAGATACGAGACCTGCCATGCCCGTAATCACGAATATCGCCGACCTTAAAGCGCAATACAAACGTCGCGCGCCGAAAATGTTCTACGACTATTGCGAAAGCGGCAGTTGGACGGAACAGACTTTCCGCGACAACGTCGACGACTTTGCCGATCTCCGCCTGCGCCAGCGCGTAGCTGTCGATATGGCGAACCGGACCACGGCATCGCAGATGATCGGACAGGATGTGACAATGCCCGTCGCGTTGGCACCTGTCGGGCTGACGGGAATGCAATGCGCCGACGGAGAGATCAAGGCCGCGCGCGCCGCAGAGGCCTTCGGTGTTCCCTTCACCCTTTCCACCATGTCGATCGGCTCGATCGAGGATGTGGCGGCGGCGACGACGAAACCGTTCTGGTTCCAGCTCTACGTGATGAAGGACCGCGGCTTCATCAACGAACTGATCGACCGCGCCAAGGCTGCGAAATGCTCCGCCCTTGTGCTGACGCTCGACCTGCAATTGCTGGGCCAGCGCCACAAGGACCTTAAGAACGGCATGACCGCCCCGCCCCGCCTGACCATTCCAAACATCCTGAACATCATGACCAAACCGCGCTGGGCGCTGGGCATGCTGGGTGCAAAGGAACGCGGGTTCGGCAACTTGAAAACCTATCCTGATGCCGGCTCCAACATGGCCAGCCTGATGAAATGGATCGGCAGCCAGTTCGAACTGTCCCTGACATGGGACGACGTAGACTGGATCAAGAAACGCTGGGGCGGGCCGCTGATCATCAAGGGTGTTCTGGATGTGGAAGACGCCAAGAACGCGGTATCCGCGGGTGCCGACGCTATAGTGGTCTCGAACCACGGCGGGCGGCAGCTTGACGGCGCCCTGTCCTCGATCCGCGTTCTACCCGATATCGTCGACGCGGTCGGCGACAAGATCGAGGTGCATATGGACAGCGGAATACGCTCCGGTCAGGACGTGCTCAAGGCGCTCGCGCTGGGCGCCAAAGGGACCTACATCGGCCGCTCTTACATTTATGGTCTGGGGGCTGACGGCCAGGCCGGCGTAACAAAGGCGCTGGAAGTCATCCACAAAGAGCTGGAAACCACCATGGGCCTGTGCGGCGCCACTAGGATCGACCAGCTCAACCGCGAAAAGCTATATATCCCGCAGGGTTTCCGCGGCCGCTGGGAATAGGCCTAAAACCGCATTTTTCCCTTTCCATTATCGGGATTCTGCCCTATACGGCGCACTTCGCGTGGCTCTACACCCTTGGAGGAGGCCACTAATCTAAATCTTTTAGGAGAAGAACATGGCTGGGAATATACCCGATCTGATCGCCACGGTTCGCACGGGGACAGGCAAGGGGGCCGCCCGTCAAGCTCGCCGTGACGGTTTGGTACCAGGAGTTGTTTATGGCGGAGGCACAGATCCTCTTCCGATCAACATCCAATTCAATGTGTTGCTGAAAAAGCTGAAAGAGGGCCGCTTTCTGTCGACGCTCTTCAACCTCAAGGTCGAAGGCCACGATGACGTCCGCGTTATCTGCCGCAACGTGCAGCGCCACGTTGTAAAGGATCTGCCGACACACCTCGACCTGATGCGCCTGCACCGCAACACGCGGGTCAACCTGTACATCCCCGTCGAGTTCATCAACGAGGACATCTCTGTCGGCCTGAAACGCGGTGGCGTTCTGACCACAGTGCGTCCGGAAGTCGAACTGGTGGTTACTGCCGACAACATCCCGACCAGCATCGTTGTCGATCTGGCCAATGTGGATATCGGCGATATCGTCCACATCTCTGACGTAACACTGCCCGAAGGCTCACGCCCGTCGATCACGGACCGCGACTTCGTTATTGCCAATATTTCCGCTCCAAGCAGCCTTAAATCCGAAGGCGATGAAGAGGAAGAGGCAGAAGAAGCAGAAGTGGAAGAAGAAGAGACATCCGAAGAGTAGTCTTCGACCATGTTCAAATTCGAACGCCCGGGACTTCGCGTCCCGGGCGTTTTTCGTTTCACCGCATTGCCATCCGCTACGGCCCGCCATACATTTGGAACGATCTATCGGGGCCCTATGGCCCGCCTGAACGGGAAGCGACATGAAACTGTTTGTAGGGCTGGGAAATCCGGGCGCCAAATACGAAAACACCCGCCACAACATCGGCTTCATGGCCGTTGACAGGTTGGCGCAGGACAATGGTTTCGGCCCGTGGAAGTCCAAGTTTCAAGGTGTGTTCACAGACGGCAATCTGGACGGCGAAAAGGTCATACTGCTGAAACCTCAGACCTTCATGAACCTGTCCGGCCAGTCGGTCGGCGAGGCCATGCGGTTTTTCAAGCTGACACCGCAGGACATCGTCGTGTTCCATGACGAGATCGACCTCGCGCCCGGAAAATGCCGCGTGAAACACGGTGGCGGGCATGCCGGCCACAACGGGTTGCGCTCCCTGCACCAGCATATCGGCGATGCTTACGGCCGCGTCCGTATCGGCGTGGGCCATCCGGGGCGCAAGGAGCAGGTCGCGAGCTTTGTCCTGCATGACTTCGCCAAGGCCGATCAGGACTGGCTGGAGGACGTACTGACCGGCATTTCGGATGGCGCTCCGCATCTGGCGCGCGGCGACGACGGTAAATTCATGAACGCCGTCGGGCTGCGTACGTCACCGCAGCGTCCCTCTGCCACGACCAAACCAAAGCCCGCCCAATCTCCGTCCCAAGCATCCGATGGCGAAAGCGAAGCGAAAGACGATCGCAGCGCTCTGCAGAAACTGGTGGACAAATTTCGGTGATGGCTCTGGCATAGAACTTAGAATAGTTCTAGATTACTTGACATGCGGGGCAGAGCAACGCATATCTTCTGACGGAACAGAAAGGTTTTTCAGCTATGTTTATTCAGACAGAATCCACGCCGAACCCGGCCACGTTGAAATTCCTGCCGGGCCAGACGGTCATGTCTGCAGGAACAGCAGATTTCACGACAGCGGAAGCCGCCGGAAATTCGCCGTTGGCCCAGCGTGTCTTCACCGTGGAAGGCGTCAGCGCGGTATTTTTCGGCCCCGACTTCGTGACAGTCACGAAAACCGAGGAAACCGACTGGAATCACATCAAGCCGTCGATCCTCGGCGCGATCATGGAGCATTACCAGTCCGGCCAGCCCGTGATCGAGGGAACGAACGACGACAGCGGCCATGCCGAGCACAGCGGCGAGGATAGTGACATCGTAGAGCAGATCAAGGAACTGCTGGATACCCGCGTCCGTCCGGCCGTTGCCCAGGACGGCGGCGACATCACGTTCCACGGTTTTGACCGCGGCGTTGTCTACCTGCACATGCAAGGCGCCTGTGCCGGTTGTCCGTCCTCGACGATCACCTTGAAAATGGGCATCGAGAACCTGCTGCGCCACTATATCCCCGAAGTGACAGAGGTCCGTCCGGTTGGCGTCTGACCCTCTGATACTGGCAATTGATACAACGGCCGCGCATTGTGCGGCCGCTTTGCTGTCCGGCGACCACATTCTGGCGCACCGGTTCGAGGCGATGGCCAAGGGTCAGGCCGAGCGCCTTATGCCGCTGGTCGAGGAAATCCTGTCTGAAAACGGCAAGACGCCGCACGACCTGACTGCAGTTTCGGTCTGCACTGGACCGGGCAATTTCACCGGTATCCGCATAGCTGTCGCCGCCGCGCGCGGTCTGGCGCTGTCGCTGGGCATTCAAGCCATCGGCGTCTCGCGGCTGGAGGCTCTGGCCCATGGCTTTATGAAGCCGGTCACGACCTTGCTGGACGGTAGGCAAGATCATGTTTTCGCACAGTCTTTCGAGCAGGCCAATGCCCTTGGCGACCCAATACTGATACCGGTTGAAAACCTGCATGATGGAGCGGCCTACGTCACCCTGTCAGGCGACCTCGACGACCTCGCCCTGCCCCATTGCACACGTGCTCAGCCGGAAAAGGTGGTTGTGAACATCGCGCGCATCGCGGCCGGCAAACTCGGTCAGAATCTGCCGCGTCCGGCGCCGGTCTATGTGCGGACCGCCAATGCGGCCCTTCCGACGGAACCGCCACCGGTCCTGCTGCCATGACACCGAAACAGCTGGCTGCAATCCATGCCGAATGTTTCACCTTGCCGCGCCCCTGGTCGGCAGAGGAATTCACCGACCTTCTGAAATCCCGCAACATCTTCCAGTGCAACCTGCCTGCGGGATTTGCGCTTGGCCGCGTCGCCGGACCCGAGGCGGAATTGCTGACTCTCGCTGTCCTGCCCGCCGAACAGGGCCAGGGGATCGGACGGCAACTGGTCCGGCAATTCGAGGGAGAAGCCATCCGGCGCGGCGCATCCGAAGCGTTTTTGGAGGTTGCGGTCCAAAACGACGCCGCCATATACCTTTACAGGTCCGAAGGTTACCGCGACGCCGGCATGCGCAAGGACTATTACGACGGCCCTAAGGGTTCGAAACTGTCCTGTCTGGTTCTGCGCAAGGAACTCGCGCCGGAGTGACGCGACGAAACTGCAATTTCGCCATTCAAGCTTTTGCCGGACACCTCAGAACAAGATTAATATTGACGCATGTGTCACCATTGTCCTTAATTCGATGCAATCAACAACGCATTGAGTCACGAGCAGCGGGTCTTCCCGTTGCCGGTTACCTGAAAAAAAGGGCGTATTTTTATGTGTATCACCAAATCCGTTCCGGCAGCGGTAGTTGCCACATTTTTGGCAGGCACTGCATTGGCCGCAGCCGACGGCCGGCCCCAAGTAAAGGAACACTAAATGAGCGCATCTGATATTGCCGGACTGATCCGGAACCGCGCGGGAACCGAACCGGTCGACACCGGCCTGATACTCGGCTCGGGGCTGTCGTCCTTTGCCGACGGGTTCGAGGGCGTATCGATCGACTACAGCGATCTGGACGGTTTTCCGCACGCGGGTGTGTCAGGGCACAACCCGACTCTGTTCATCGGCCAGATCGGGGCCAAGAGGGTCGCGATTTTCGGCGGACGGTCGCATTATTACGAACACGGCAAGGCCGACATCATGCGCCTGCCACTGGAGGTGCTTGCCGAACTGGGCGCGAGCGAGATGATCGCCACCAATGCCGCCGGATCGTTACACCCCCACACCCCGCCCGGCGACCTGATGCTGATCCGCGACCACATAAATTTCTCGGGCCTCAATCCCTTGATCGGAGAGCCGACAGACCGCCGCTTCGTCAATTTGGTCGATGCCTATGATCCCGGTATCCGCCGGAAACTCGCGGATTGCGCCGCCGACGAAGGCATCGCGATCAAGTCCGGCGTCTATGCCTGGTATTCCGGACCGAGCTTCGAAACGCCGGCAGAGATCCTTGCCATACAGACACTCGGCGCCGATGCGGTCGGCATGTCCACCGTGCCCGAAGTGATCCTCGCCCGTTTCCTCGGCATGAAGGCGGCGGCAATTTCGGTCATCACCAACATGGCGGCCGGAATGAGCGACGAAAGCATCAGCCACGAGCACACCAAGGCGATGGCCCCTATCGGCGCGCAAAAACTTTCGCGGGTTCTGAAACGCTATCTGGCGGGCGGGTTCGTACTAGACTAGCCGCGACCGACATAGGGCATCGTGTTCGCCATGATAGTCATGAACAGGATGTTCGCGTCCGGCGGCAGGTTCGCCATGTTCAGCACGGCGTCGGCAACGTGACCGACATCCATAGTCGGTTCGGCGCGCACACTGCCGTCGGCCTGCGTAATACCGGCCTTCATCCGCTCGGTCATTTCGGTTCCGGCGTTGCCGATATCGATCTGGCCGCAGGAAATATCCAGACCACGCCCGTCCAGCGACAGCGTCTTGGTCAGGCCGGTGATCGCATGTTTGGTACTTGTATATGGCACCGATCCCGGCCGCGGCGCATGGGCCGAAATAGAACCGTTGTTGACGATCCGCCCGCCCTGTGGCGACTGGTCCCGCATATGGCGAAACGCCTCCCGGGCACATAGGAATGCTCCGGTCAGGTTGACGTCGACGACCTTTTGCCAGTCGGCCAGCGAAATGTCGGCGATATGGGCGGCAGGGACGTTGTTGCCGGCGTTGTTGAACAGGAAGTCGATCCGCCCGAAACGCGCCGCGACCGCGCCGAAGGCCGCGATCACCTGGTCCTCGTCGCTGACATCGCAGACCAGCGGCAGGGCGTTGGCGTGGCCCTTTGCGACGTCCGACAGCTTGTCCTTGCTGCGCGCCAGCAAGCCTACGTTCCAGCCCGCCTCGAGAAAACGCTCCGCCGTCGCGCGCCCGATACCGCCGCTGGCACCTGTTATGATTGCTGTCTTTGTCATCGTTGTTCCCCGTCCTGACGCCTGTACCGCCGCGCGGTCCCCGTCGTGGCGTTTAATTGCACTCCCGCGACCTTGTGTGCAGGAAAATTACTCGGCATACTCCTAAGTTATAGAAAGCAAAAACTGATTTCCGTTATCAGTAACCGAGGAAAGGTCAGCATTCAATGGACCCAATACCACTGACATTGGAAATGATTGCCATCCTCTGTCTGCTTGGGTTTACTGTCTTCCTGTTCGTATCGGAACTACTTCGTGTCGATCTCGCGGCCATCCTGGTCATGGTCGTACTCGGCTCCCTCAGCTACATCCCGGGGTTGCAGGGGCTGGCCGATGTAAGACACCTGTTCGACGGCTTCGCTTCAAACGCGGTGATATCGATAATCGCGGTGATGATCATCGGCGCCGGGCTGGACAAGACAGGACTAATGTCCAGGGTAGCCGCCACAATCTTGCGCTTTGGCGGATCGACCGAGAGGCGCATCGTTCCGGTGATTTGCGGAACCGTAGGTTTCATTTCCAGCTTCCTGCAGAATGTCGGAGCCGCCGCGCTGTTTCTGCCGGTGGTCAGCCGGATATCGGCGCGCACCGACATACCGCTCAACCGGATGCTGATGCCGATGGGGTTCTGTGCAATCCTCGGCGGCACGATGACGCTGGTCGGCTCCTCGCCCCTGATCCTGCTGAACGACTTGATTATGACTGCCAATACCGAGCTGCCCGAGTCGCAAAAGATGCAAACGTTCAGCCTGTTTTCCGTCACGCCGGTCGGCGCGGCGCTTTTGGTGACGGGCATCCTGTATTTCGTGCTTTTCGGTTCCTTCGTGCTTCCCGGCCACCGCCACGAGCGCCAGACCACATCCGGCCAGTCCATGCACGAATATCTGAAGCGCCTCTATGGGCTGGACGCGGATATCTTCGAGGTTTCCGTCCCGCCCGGAAACCTGCTGCTGGGCGAGAAGATCGGCGAGATAATGGAGGCGCACCACCTCTATGTCATCGGCTACTACGCTTCCGGCAACCGGATCATAGCCCCGAGGCTCACGCACCTGATCGGCGACGATTGCCGCCTGGCTATTTTGGGAAAAAAGACCGCGGTATTGGAAATGGCCGATGATTTCGGCCTGATCGTGCTCGACGAGCATGAAATTTTCGCCGAGGAATTCGTCCCCACCAAGGCCGGCGTGGCAGAGATAGTGATTCCGCCGGACAGTTCTTTCATCGGCAAAACCGCCCGCGAAATGGATTTCCGGCAAGCGCTCGGCCTTAGCCTTCTGGCGATTTACCGCACCGGCGAAACTTTTAGCTATGTCGAAACCGAAGACCACAAAGGCACCCGCATCGGGGTAATCCCGTTTCAGGCAGGCGATACGCTGGTCGTTCACACCCAGTGGGAGCGGTTGGTACAGGCCAAGAAGAACCGTAGTCTGGTCGTTGTGACCTCCGACTTTCCGCAGGAGGAACTGCGCCCTCAAAAGGTTGGCTGGGCACTGGTGTTTTTCGTGATCGCCCTGACGCTGATCCTGACCACTGACATGCGCCTGTCGCTGTGCCTTCTGGTCGGCGCGGTCGGCATGATGATCACCCGCGTCCTGTCAATTGACGAGGCTTATAACGCCGTCGGCTGGAATACGGTATTCCTGCTGGCCAGCCTGATCCCTCTGGGTCATGCGGTACAGACCACCGGGACAGCGGAATGGATAGCACACCATATACTGACGATATTGCATGGCTGGCCCAACTGGGCGCTGCAATCCGGCATTGCCCTGCTTTCGACGGCCTTCACGCTTGTAATGTCGAATGTGGGCGCGACGGTTCTGCTGGTCCCGTTAGCGGTGTCCATCGCGATAGCCGCCGGCGCCGACCCGGCGATATTTGCCCTTACCGTTGCTATTTCGACTTCGAACTCCTTCTTGATCCCGACGCATCAGGTCAACGCGCTGATCATGGGTCCGGCAGGATATCGTGTGATAGATTTCGTCCGCACCGGTGGCATTATGACAGTACTGTTTCTGGTGGTATCCATTATTATGATGAACCTCGTATTCTGACCTATGCCCCCGGAAACGCAGCGCGGGACTATCCTTACGTTTCGAGGTAAAAGAAAAGACGCCGAAAAGAGCGCATATTGGAAGTTGACCTTTGCCCTTGGTGGGTAAATATATGTATGCGCTTACATTGCCACGCGATCACAAGGAATCCGCGTCATGCCGCCCGCAGAACTGACATTTGAAATGATGGTCGTGCTGGGAATCCTCGGCCTGACGATCGTTTTGTTCGTGACCGAGGTTGTGCGCGTAGATGTCACAGCCATCCTGATCATGGTCCTGCTTGGCCTGCTCAGCAATATTCCGGAACTGAGTGGTCTGGCAGACATTCAGCACCTGTTTGACGGCTTTGCTTCCAATGCGGTCATCGCGATTATCGCGACGATGATCCTCGGTGCGGGGCTGGATAAGACAGGCCTGATGACACGGGTAGCCTCGATGATCCTGAAATTCGGTGGCTCTACGGAAAAACGGCTTCTTCCGATCATCTGCGGATCTGTGAGTTTTATCTCGAGTTTCGTCCAGAACGTCGGCGCCGCAGCGCTGTTCCTGCCGGTGGTCAGCCGGATATCGGCACGCACCGACATTCCCCTTGCCCGCCTGCTTATGCCGATGGGCTTCTGTACCATCCTCGGCGGCACCATAACGATGGTTGGGTCATCGCCGCTGATCTTGCTGAACGACCTGATCGTCAGCAGCAACGCAAAGTTGCCCGACACGATGCAAATGCGGGAATTCGGTCTGTTTTCCGTGATGCCGGTAGGTTTGGCCCTTACGGCTTCGGGCATCCTCTATTTCGTTTTACTCGGGCGCTGGATTCTGCCCGGATCGCGTTATGGGCAGGATGCCACATCCGGCCAGTCTATCCGCGAATACCTGAAACGCCTCTACGGCCTGAACGCCGACATCTTCGAGGTCGCGATCCCCGAGGGCAGCCTTCTGCTCGGCGAAAAAATCGGAGAGATCATGGAGGCCCACCACCTCTATGTCATCGGCTATTATGATGCAGGCAACCGGATCATTGCCCCTAGACTGACAAACAAGATCACCAGCAAATGCCGGATCGCTATCCTCGGCCAGCGCGAAGCCGTGCAAGAAATGGTCGATGACCACGGCCTGAAGCTTTTGCCTGCCCTTGATGTCTTCGCCGAGGATTTCGCCGCCACCAAGGCCGGTGTGGCCGAGATCGTTGTGCCGGCGAACAGTTCCTTCATCGGCAAGACCGCGCGCAAGATGGACTTCCGGCAGACGTTCGGGCTCAGCCTGCTGGCGATCCACCGCACCGGTGAAACCTTCAGCTATGTCGAAACCGAGGATCACGAGGCTTCCCGTATCGGGGTCATACCGCTTCAGGCCGGCGATACACTTGTCGTCCACACGCCTTGGGAGCGCCTGATACAGGTCAAGAAGAACCGCAATCTGGTCGTTGTCACCACCGATTTTCCACAAGAGGAAATCCGCCCGAAAAAAGTCGGCTGGGCCGTGTTTTTCTTTCTGCTCGCCCTCGGACTGATGCTGTTTACAGACCTGCGCCTGGCTCTCTGCCTGATGACCGGCGCCATCGGAATTATCATCACCCGCGTTTTGTCGATGGACGAGGCCTATGACGCGGTCAGTTGGAACACCGTTTTCATGCTGGCCAGCCTGATCCCGCTGGGACAAGCTGTTCAGGCCACCGGAACGGCCGAATGGATCGCAAACGAGATCGTAAGCATTCTGGAAGGCTGGCCGATCTGGGCGCTACAGACCGCCGTTGCGGTGCTGTCCACCATCTTCACCCTTGTCATGTCGAATGTCGGCGCGACCGTCCTGCTCGTACCCCTCGCTGTCTCGATCGCGGTCGCTTCGGGCGGCGATCCGGCGGTCTTCGCGATGACGGTGGCGATCTCGACTTCGAACTCTTTCCTGATTCCGACCAACCAGGTCAACGCGCTGATCATGGGACCTGCCGGTTATCGCGTCATCGATTTCGTCCGCATCGGCGGCATGATGACGGTGCTCTACCTTGTGGTGACGGTCGGGATGATGAACCTGGTTTTCTAGAACCTATTCAGAAAACATGTCGTTTTCCGGCGGGGTCAGTGCCATCTCGGTTGGTGCCAGCGCGCGCAGGTCATCCAGCGTCAGCGGCTCATCCGGCCTTGCAAGCATGTTGCGCGTCACCCAGTAGAGACGCTCTTCCGCCCGCGTAATCGCGACATAGGCCAGCCGCTTCCACAGCGGGATGCCCGCCTCGGTCCGACCGGCCCGAGCCGCCGCATAAAGGTCCGGCGCAAAGACCTGCACCTCCGGCCATTGAGAGCCCTGCGCCTTGTGGATCGTGCAGGCAGCGCCGTGCACGAAGACCGCGCCCATACGCGCCGCCGAAGGGATAAAGGGCTCCTCCTCGCCGGGCGCCTCGATCTTGATGATTGTCGCGGCGGATACCTGCGGATCGGGCGCGCCAAGAACATGCAGCCGCGAAAAACCCGCTTTTCGGCCCTCGCCCATATAGACCACCTGAGCTCCCTTGATCAGACCGCGGGCCTCCAGATCGATCCGTTTCTTGCGGTGCTTTGCGGGCAGCTCGATCCCGTCGCAGATCAGCGGCTCACCGGGCAGCAACAGGTCCTCCGGCGCGCCATAAGCATTGCGGAAGGCGTGGATCAGCCGGATACGCGTGGCGTTGCGCCAGACCAAAACCGGAGAGCGCGCCATCAGGTCGGCCCTGACGCGGGGGCTGATCACCACGCGGTCGTCGTTTTCGGCTGCGGCATAGACCATACGTTCGAAAGCCTCGAAGCCGATACTCTCGTCGCCCAGCGCATGCGCCAGATCGAGGATCGGATTGTCTTGTTCTTGCCGGTGCACGCGGCTGAGAACGAGCTTTTTGCTGTCCTTGATCCCGTCAAACACCATGTTTCCGGACTGCCCCACAGGAGCCAACTGCGCCGGATCCCCGAACAGGATCAGCGTGGTGAAAATCTCTTTCAGATCGTCGTACTGCCGGTCGTCCAGCATGGAGGATTCATCGACGAACCCGATATCCAGCGGGTCCTCGCGCCGGCTCCATCCTGTTATGAAGTCCGACCCTCGCAGGCCTGCGGCGGCCAGCGCTCCGGGAATGGAGTTGTTGGATTTGTAGAACAGCATGGCCCGGTCCAGCCCAACGTCCGACAGGCCCTCGATCTCGGGCCTGTCACCATTGCCCTGCAACCATTCGGCAATCTTTTCATATTCCGGATCATAGACCGGCGTATAGAGGATGCGATGGATCGTCGTGGCCGGAACGCCCTGGTTGCGCAGCACGCTCGCCGCCTTGTTGGTGGGCGCGAGGATCGCAACGGTGCGGCGGTCCTTGACCTTTCGCGGTTCGTAATCGCCCGAAATCGTGCTCACCCCGGCCTCGGTCAGCGCCTTGTAAAGCTCTGACAGCAACATGGTCTTGCCCGATCCCGCCTTGCCGAGAACCGCAAGCAGTTGCGGTCCGGCGGGCGCCTCGGGCAGAATCATGGAATTTTCCAGATCGACGCCGGCCGCTTTCAACACCGTGCTTATGGCGTCGAAAGCATGTGCCTGATCCTCGGAAAATTTCATTCGGGCCGCTCCGTTTTACTGCCCGCACCCTAGTCAGCAGCGACGCGCGATGCCAGCGGATTACGCATATGCAGGCTCGGAAACCTGCATTCCGAACGAAGTCTGGAACCAGGCGGCAGACTGATACGGCGAAACCCCCGCCTTTCGCGCCAACCTGTCCCGCGTTTCGGTATCGAATTCCCACAACCCGACGCAGATCTTGCCAAGCCCTTCGCCCATACTGCCGAGGATTTCCGGCGCCCATCCCAGCGACCGATAGATGCGCACCATGCGCGGATCAAAGACGCCGACAGCGTGTTTCAAGCCGAAATTCAGGCCGATCTCGCAGCCCGCCAGCATCAGCGCCGCAGAAATCCGCGCCGACTGCCTGCCCGCCTTGGGCGACAGGCAAAACCGCGTGCTTTCCCAGATCAGGGGGCTGGTGATGGCCCCGCCCGCGATATCGATGAAATGGTCGTTGGTTAGGCAGGGACCCGTCGTCGGCAGCACCCGCATCGAGCCGCCATGACCGCCCGACTGCGTCTGCCAGATCACATAGAGCGGGTTCATGGCGTCGTATTCATCGGTTTCAAATCCGTTTTCGTCGACGCTCACATCCCAGTTCAGGCGGCGCCTGAACTGATCGGCGCGGTCGCGGAACATTTCGGATTGCAGGGCGGGAAAACGGGCAAGGTCGTTGGCGTAGATATAGGAAAGCACAGCGTCGGCTCCTCTCGCAAGTGGGCATCGGATGATTGGAGCCGAGAGGATTGGACAGAAATGTTAACGGCGGGTCGCCGTGCGTTTGGGTAAGGTTTGGGTAAGGGTTGGGAAGCGGTGCGGGCCTTGTGCATTAGCACCGTGACCGGCGGCTCAGATGGCGATCAGACCGTTCGAAACCGCCTTGGCGACCGCATGGGTCGTATTGGTTGCAGAGAGCTTGTGGCGGGCCGATTCAATGTAAACCCGCAAAGTGTGTTCCGAGATCTTCAGGGATTCGGCAATTCGCGCGCGATTAAGGCCCACGCCCAGCATCTGCAGGGCATCCAGTTCCCGCGGCGACAGGCTGGCATAGAGCTGCGAGCCGTCCGGAAACTCGATCTTGCGCGCCGCGTAATGGATGTAATGCGCCAGCAACAACAGATCGGACATATGGTTATCGATGAATTTCAGCCAGACGCTATCTGTGCATTGATGGCTGACCGACACCAGCGAAAACTCTCCGCTCGGTCCGCGCACCGGCAGCGACAGGCCCTGGTTACCAACACCGCCGTCCACCGCGTCAAACATAAGACGCCGCGCCGGTTTAGCCCCCCAGTCAAGGCTCTTCCAGCTGTAGGGGTGGAATTTCTGGAACGCTGCCAGAACGACCGGATCGATTTTAAAAAGCTGATCGCCCTCGTAAAAAGCGGCCCATTCCGCGCTGTAGCTGGCCAGCGCAAAAGGCTCTCCATGGCGGTTGATCGAGTGATAGACGATGTGGCTGACTTGCAGGTTGTCGCGAATTTCCAGAAGCGTCGCGAAAAGGTCCTCGTAACAGGTGCTAGAGCCGATGCGCTCGATAAACGCTTCTATCCTTATTGCCATGGCGCTCGATTACATCGCTCTTTTGACCAATATCCGATATTTCTGCCGCAGCGATGTGGATCGTGTCGTCGAGTTGCTCGACGAGCTTGCCGAGATCGTTCTTACCCGCGAAATTCCGCAGATCAACCAGTACGTCAATAATCCATTCTTGCGACATGAACAGCCTCATTTATTTTCGTTAATGATAGGTTAACACAACCTTGACACGATTAGAATACCAGTCATTCACAACTTGTGCATTTAACTATAAATGGGGAGTATTAACAAACTAGGCCATTGTTTTCCAATGATTTTAATAAATTTTTAAATAAAAAAAGAACATTTATTAATAAACTCGATCCGGCAACATTGACGATATTTGTCCGGTTTGCCAATTAATCTCGCCCAGAACTCTCTCTAAGATTGCAGGCCAGACGACCGCTTACAGAAAGGCCCGCGCCGTATAAACAGCGCGGGCCTGATGTTTGAGAACCGGTGAGAGCCGTCAGACTTTCAGGTTCGGTATGATCTGCTTTTTCCTGGATACGACACCTGGCAGAACCACGGCATCGCCTGTGGCGGCCGCACCAAAGGATTTCTCGGCAACCGTGCGGACCAGATCGTTCGGCACCAGCAGGGTCGCCTCTTCGCGCAGAATATCGACGACAAACAGCAGAACCTGATCGACGCCATCCTCGGAAGCGACGTCCTGCATCGACTTCATCAGACTGGCCTTGCGGTCGAGCACTACCGCCGGACTTGTGGTTTCCAGTACCGACACGCGGAAGGATTTACCGCCGGCGTCATACTTCTTGCTGTCCAGACGCAGAAGCTCGGCGTCGGAAAAATGCGAGATATCGGATTTCGCCGCGAACATTTCGCCTGCGTATTCCGTCACGTCCAGTCCCAGGTCCGCGGCCAGTGATTTCGCCAGATCCCTGTCGACGTCGGTGGTCGTCGGGCTGCGGAATTCCAGCGTGTCGGACAGGATGCACGACAGCACCAGACCCTTGATGCCGACCGGCGCAGTGGACAGAACGCCGCCCATGATGCCGGCCATGATCGTCGCGGTCGAGGCGACGGGCTTGATGGTGATCTCGATCGGCTGGCGGGTTTTCAGACCGCCCACCAGCAGGTGGTGGTCGATCACTTGCAGGATATTCGCGTCGTTGATGCCCTCGGGCAACTCGCCCGGGTTGTTGGTGTCCACGACAACAACATCGTCGCCTGCCGCGACCGACTTCAGAATTTCCGGTTGGTCAAAACCCCAACGCTTGAGAACGAATTTCGCCTCTGTATTCGGCTCGCCCAGCACATAGGGCACGGCCTTGCGGCCGGTCTGGTTCAGATACCAGGACCAGATAATAGCGGAGCAGGTTGCGTCGGTGTCGGGGGCCAGATGACCGAAAACCTTGATCATATTGTTACATCTTTCAAACGTGGAGGAATCGCGGTCGTTATAATCGGCCTACTTGGCGGTGTCACCCACGCTTTGCCGCTTTTCCCGATTTCCCTAGGTGCGCAATCGAGTTTGCGTAGAAAGTCACCAGATCGCGCTGGTCGGGATCGACGTGCAGCGGTCCGTCGTCGCCTTCCACCTCCAGAATACCGCGATAGGTCAACAGGCGGATACCATCACGGATTGCCGCGTCCATTTCCTCGCGCGTGAATTGCAGGCTGGCGCCCTTTCGGATGAGCCAGTCCAGTTTGGACATGCTCTCTCGGTGCAGTTCCTCGCGCGAGATTTTCGCGTCGATCTGGCGTTCCAGCACGGTCGCGATTACCGGCACCGGCATGACCGGAACCGCCTTGCTGACGTTGTGCATCAGGATGCGGCCTAGGTTCCTTGTCAGGGTTTCGTGACTGACATCATCCTGCCCCTTCAGGAACTCACGCAGCGAGATCGGCGTGCCGAAGCTGACGCTGGCATAGCCGAAACGTCGGAAACGCCCGGTCAGGCGCAGCAGCAAATGGTTGAACACTACCCGTATACCGCCGCGCACCTTCGCCCAGAAAGTGGCCCTCTCTTTCCGCCCCATGGACAGCAAAACCCGGTCCTCCAGTACGCGGTCGTAATTGAGGCCGACAGGAATGAATACGACATCCCGTCCCTCGGAGGGAGAAAAACCTGACACGATATAGTTCAGGATGCCGAGCTTCGGCGGATGGATCGCTCCGTCGCGGCTCAACCCGCCCTCGGGAAAGATCGCTTGCGCCACGCCCGCCTCGGTCGCCATCTGCACATAGCGCGCAAGCACCGTGCGATAGAGTCCGTTGCGCGATTTCCGGCGGATGAAATAGGCGCCCGTAGACCGGATCAACTGTTTCAGGGGCCAGACGCTCGCCCATTCGCCGACCGCATAGGACAAGGCCGACCGCGACGCCGCCAGATAAGTGACCAGAATGTAATCCATGTTGGATTTGTGATTCATAACGAATACGACCGTGTCGTTAGGATCGAGCGCCTGCAAGGCGGCCTCGTCCTCGTGCCCCAGCCGCACCTTGAACAGCGCCTCCGACAACCAGCGCGATGCCTTGATGCCGAAAGAAAAATAGGTGAAGGCCGAAAACGACGGGACGATCTCGCGCGCGTATCTCTCGGCCCGGGCCTCTGCGACCTTGAACGGGATACCTTCCGCTTCGGCAAAATCGACGATCGCCTGAAGGACTTTCGGATCATGGGCCAGCCGGTCGACCATGACCTGCCGGCGGGTCAGTTTGAACGGCTGAATGCGGGTCTGGAGCCTTTTGTTCAACTGTTCGATGGCGCGGTCCAGCCGGCGCTTCAGGTACCATCGGACCGAGGGGATCAGGATACGGTCCAGCAATGCGACAACCGCCAGAGCGCCAGCCACCCAGATTGCCCAGACAGGAATTTCGACCGTTTCGAACATCGGACAAGATTGACGGGAAAACCGGCAGGGGTCCAGTCACTTGTTTACTTGACCGAAACAGCGGCTATGGTCTGGTGCCACGCCGGTCCCCGCAGGGCCGGTCACCAACCTGAACAGGCCGCCGTGCCGGACCAACGGATGACTACAAAATGAAATACACGACACTCGGACACACAGAGACGAAGATCAGCCGCATCGGCCTCGGTTGCATGAACTTTTGCGGCTTCTATGGGAAATCGGATCAGGGCACCTCTTTCCGCTGTCTCGACGCGGCGGCCGACCACGGCATCACATTTCTGGATACGGCAGAGGTCTATGGCCACGGTCGATCCGAAACTCTGATCGGCGACTATCTGCGGCAATCGAAAAACCGTTTCTCGATCGCCACCAAGGCAGGCATCAGGTTCAGGGACGGGCAGCGCGGTTTCGACAATTCCGCCGACTACCTGCGCACCGCTCTGGAAGGCTCGCTCAAGCGCCTGAATACGGACCACATCGACCTCTATTACATCCACAGGCGCGAACAGGACCGTCCGATTGAAGAGGTCGCAGAAACCCTCGCCGGTTTCATTAAGGAAGGCAAGATCGGCGGCTACGGCCTGTCAGAGGTCGCCCCAGCCACCTTGCGCCGCGCCCATGCGGTGCATCCGGTTTCCGCGATCCAGAGCGAATATTCGCTGTGGACCCGCCTGCCCGAACTCGGAATGATCCGGACCTGCAAGGAACTTGGCACGACCTTCGTGCCATTCTCGCCACTGGGCCGCGGCATGTTCGGAGAGTCCTTTCCCGACCTGACCGGCTATGGCCCCGAGGACTTCCTGACGGGCAACCCGCGCTTCCAAAGCCCGAATTTCGAGGCCAACTGCGCATGGATCGAGCCCTTCAAGGCCTATGCCAGAGATCGCGGCTGGTCCGTACCGACTGCGGCTCTGGCCTGGGTTCTCGACCAGGGAGAACATCTGGTTCCGATCCCAGGCACCCGTACGGCGGAGCATCTGGCCGAATGGGTCGGCGCCTGCGAACTGTCTCTGACAGAAGCCGATCGCACCGAGATCGCGCGCCTGTTGCCGGTCGGATTTGCCTATGGCGACCGGTATTCCGTTGCGCAGAACAATGGGCCGGAACGTTACTGTTAACTTGACGCATCGCTTGTTGCGTATGACAGTGGGGCATTAGGACCTTGCTTCGCAAAGGGACGATATGAACGACGAAATCCTTTTTCTGTTTGTGCTGTTGCCGATAGCGGCCTTCATACTGGCCGTCGTGGCGCTGATCCGGATTGGGTTACAAAACAAGAGAATTGCCCATCTCGAGCGGCAACTGGCAATACTTCTCCTTCGATCCGATCAGGAAAAAGAGGCTCCGCCCGAACCGGCGAAGGAACCCGAAGGCAAAGCCAAACCGAAGCCGGCCGCCGTTGCCGCCGCCGCGGCGGCCCGCGAACCGGCGAAAAAATCCGCTCCGGCAAAGCCTCCGCAAAAGGAACAGTTCGGGAAACCTTCCCCGCCACCCGCGCCGCCACCGCCGCCTGCTCCGAGTTTCGTCGACCGCGCGATGGACAATATCATCGCCAACTGGGTGATCTGGCTGGCAGCACTTTCGTTGGGGTTGGGCGGCGTATTTATCGTGCAATACGGCATCGAGCGCGGATACCTCGGGCCGGTGGCGCGCGTAGTCGCCGCGCTCTGCTTCGGCACGATACTGATCGCGGTCGCCGAATACGTCCGGCGCAAGAACCCCGATCAGGCGGTCAATTATTTCTCCGCCCATGTGGCCCTCGCGGCGGGCGGAATAGCCTCGCTGTTTGCGGGCGTCGTGGCGGCGCATGTGCTTTATGGCCTGACGAACGCCCTCGTCGGTTTTGCCTCCATGGCGCTGGTGTCGTGGCTTGCACTGGCAGGAGGCCTGATCTACGGGCCGGTTCTGGCCGTGATAGGCCTGCTGGGGGCTTATATCTCGCCATTTCTGGTGGCCAGCGAAGGTCCCTCGCCGCTGATGTATCTGTATTTCCTGATGGTCCTGATGGCCTCGCTGGCGGTCGAGCGCTGGCAGCGCTGGATCTGGCTGTCGACGCTCTCCGTTGCGGGTGCATTGATCTGGGGCGTGCTGCTGCACTGGTCGATCCCGAACCAACCCTACCTGGCCGCCTATTTCCTTGGCGTCATCCTGACAGCGGTGAGCATTCCGGCCTTCGGGATACCGCCGCGATCCCGCGAAAACGGATGGGTCACGCCAGCGAGCTTCGCTAGAATCTCGTTCTATTATCCGACCGTTCTGACCGTGGTCACCGCGTTGGTCGCGACCGTTCTGCTGGTTCTATCCTCGCCCGACAGCCTGGTGTTCTGGCAATCTTCCCTGCTCGCTCTGCTGGCAATTCTTGCGGCGGCCGTCTTCCTGTTTGCAAAGGCGCAGAACCTCGACCAGATCGCGGCCATCTCAGGCCTCGGCATGATCGGCGTAGTCACGGGTGTCGCCCTGCTTCCGGGAAGCGAGGGCGCCTGGCTCTACGGTGCCGAATACGATCAGGTGATCCGGCGCTATTTCCCCTTCGCGGCGCTGTCCTTGTTGGGGCTGACGCTGATCTTCGCGCTGGGTAGCCTCTGGCGCAGCACGCGCAGCGTGCGGCCGTTTTACTGGAACGCGCTGACTGCCCTGCTTCCCCTGCTCGCACTGGTCGTACTGTGGAACAAGTGGCACCGCACCGATGTCCTGACCAACGGCAACTGGCTGACACTCATTCTGCTGCTGACCGCGCTGCTGGCCGGTCTGGCGATCCTGCATCTGCGGCGCGGCGCGGAAATGTTGTCCAGTGCCGACATCCTGAGTTGCGGCGCATTCTTCGGCCTCGGCTTTTTCGCCCTGCGCATCCTGTCGCCGGAGGAGCAGATCGTCGGGTTTGCCGCGCTCGCGGTACTCGCCTTCGTGCTTGAGGCGCGCCACGCCCTGCGCCTCGTCGGACTGGTCAGCCTTGGATATACCTCGCTCGCCTTCGGCCGCATCGTTCTCGATCCGGGCATCAGCGGCGGCATTTATGGCGAATTCCTCGAAGGACCCGTCTATATCGCCGTCGCCACCTCGCTGTTTTACGGCGGCGCATGGTGGGCGATGCAGGTCAAATCCCCTGCCCGTCTGGTTCAGTTCGAAACCGCAGCCGTCGCGGGCCTCGGCATCCTGATCAGCGTCCTTCTGGGCCGGGCGGCCGAGGCCGGCTACAACCTGCCCGATCACGCGCTGCTCGGGCTCTATGTCTCGGTCTGGCTGATCCTGTCGCTGGTGCAGTTCAAGCGCGCCCAACAGACCGACGGCTTCACGCGCCTGCGCCGCATCTTCGGCTGGGGCTATTTCACCCTGTCGTCACTGGCATTTGTCCTTGGTTCCTTCATGCTCGACCCGGTTCTGGGACTGGCAGCTGAACCGGTCGCGGGTTTCTTCCCGCTCGACAGCATCGTGATAGCCTATACCATGCCCGCACTTATCCTTTTTGCCTGCCACAGGGTGAAATCCTTGCCGGCGCCCCTGCCCCGAAGCATCGGCCTGCCCATCGCAGGGGCTCTCGCCACATGGACGATCATTCTGGAAATCCGGCGTTTCTGGCATGGCAACGACATCCGCGGCCACGACATCCTGACGCCCGAACTCTACAGCTACACAGTCGCTCTGTTGATCGCGACCGTCACGTGCATCCTGTTGGCCTTGTGGCGCAAAGACCCCGGCTTGCGAAAATGGGGTCTGTTGCTGGTCGGTGTTACCGCGCTGAAAGTCTTTCTCTGGGATATGTCCGACCTTCAAGGCCTCGGGCGCGCCACGTCTTTTATCGCCCTCGGCCTGACCCTGGCGGGGATCGCATGGCTGTTCCAGCGCTTTTCGATGGAGAAACCGGCGAAACCGAAAGCCGACGCCTAAAGCCCGTGGCTCCGGTCATAACCGTTCGGCGCGGGTGCTTGCCACCCTGCCACCGGCGGCGCATCAAAGACCTCGATTTTCAGCGGATAGCAGGCTGCCGCGTCGCTGGAATGCTGCGCCGAGCAATCGCCGCCCGGACAGGCTGACAAATTGGCAAGCAGGTCGATCTCGGCATAGAACTCGAGATAATCGTCTGGGCGCACCGGGCTCGCCTTCATGAAATACTGATGCGTATCGCGGGTGAAGCCTGTGCACATGAACACGTTCAACACGTCATGCACCATATGCTCCGCTTCGGCCGGGGTCTGCCCCGTATGCTCCGCCAGCGCCCGCGAGAGGTTGGAATGGCAGCAACGGTGATACTGCCCGCCTGACAAAAGGTTGTTGGTATAGGGATCGCAGCGCGTGCCGATGACATCATGGACCCCGCCCCCGAAAGCGTCGAACCCGTACCAGTCCAGCGTATCCGCCGTAATCGTAGCCATCGGGCGCATATTCGGGAAGCTGGACCAGAGCCGGTCGCCGGTTGACAGGTGCGTGCCGTGCAGCGCACGGGTCTTGCCCGAATAGAACCGCTCTGACAGGTCATTCGCGTTGTGCAAATTCAGGTCGCCGACCTGCGGGCCTTCAATGGAAACAATGCGGAAAAACTGTCCGGCATTGATGCGCACAGTGCGCGCCTCTCTCGGCGGCACGAGAACTTCCGATACCAGCGCCATTCCCTGCCGCGCCACGCGATAGGCATCCAGATCAGGCTGCGCCAGCGTGTCGACCGGATAACAGATCACAGGCGCCACGGCGCGGCGGGCGTCTGCATCGGCGGGCAGGGTAAATTCCTTGATGGTTTTCATGGGACGGACCTCTCAACGGGTAATACCCCAAAGCTATTCTATTCGCGGATTACAAGAAAGGGGCCACGCGGGCCCCTTCATAGTTCCAAAAAATACTCAAAGACCAAGCCGCGTCTAAAGCGTCCGCTCGACCATCATCTTCTTGATCTCGGCAATCGCCTTGGCGGGGTTCAGTTCCTTCGGGCAGGTCTTGGCGCAGTTCATGATCGTATGGCAGCGATACAGCTTGAACGGATCCTGCAATCCGTCCAACCGCTCTCCGGTGGCCTCATCGCGGCTGTCGATCAGCCAGCGGTAGGCATGCAGCAGCGCGGCAGGTCCCAGATAACGATCGCCGTTCCACCAGTAGCTTGGGCAAGACGTCGAACAACAGGCGCACATGACGCATTCGTACAGCCCGTCCAGCTTGGCCCGGTCCTCGATCGACTGCCGCCATTCCTTTTCCGGCGTGTTGGTCTTGGTTTCCAGCCATGGCATGATGGAGGCATGCTGGGCATAGAAATGCGTCAGGTCGGGGATCAGGTCTTTGATCACCGGCATATGCGGCAGCGGATAGATTTTCACATCGCCTTTGACCTCGTCGAGCCCGTAAATACAGGCCAGCGTGTTGATCCCGTCGATGTTCATGGCGCAGGATCCGCAGATGCCTTCACGGCAGGACCGGCGGAAGGTCAGTGTCGGGTCGATCTCGTTCTTGATCTTGATCAGCGCGTCGAGGATCATCGGCCCGCAGGTATCCATGTCGACGTGATAGGTGTCGACCCGCGGGTTGTCGCCACTGTCGGGATCATAACGGTAAATCTTGAAGGACCGGACATTCGTCGCCCCTTGCGGCTTGGGCCAGGTCTTGCCCACCGTCATGCGGGAGTTTTTCGGAAGTGTCAGTTCAACCATATTATTTCCTTTATGCGCCTTTGGGATACAAAGGTTCGGTCGGGGCCATGCCGGATTTTCGCACGACGCAATCGTAATAGGTTTGCTCCGGGTTGGTCGCCGCGGCCAGATCGACGTCGACGCCCAGCGAGACACCGGTGCGCGGCTTGCCACCGCCCAGCACGATCCCGACGCCGACTTCCGTCTCGACAGGCCTCAACACCCGCGCCCGGCATTCAGCCATCGCCTGTTCCACGGAAATCCGTGGCGCTGGCGCACAGGCCGACAGCAGAACAAGGCCCAGAACAGATGTGAAAATCGCTTTAAGCACGCCTAGTAAACCCTTTCTTTCGGGGCAATTTTTTTCAGGTCGATACCGCCGTCCTCGTGTTTGGTCAGCGGCTCCAGATGCACGTCGCGATAGGACAGCTTGACCTTTTCGTCCTTGACCCGCGCCAGGGTATGCTTGCGCCAGTTCTTGTCGTCGCGGTCGGGATAATCCTCGTGCGCATGCGCGCCCCGGCTTTCCTTGCGCGCCTCGGCGCTGACGATCGTGGCCATCGCGTTCGGCATCAGGTTGGTCAGTTCCAGCGTCTCCATCAGGTCGCTGTTCCAGATCAGGGACCGGTCGATCACCTTCACGTCGGCGATCTTCTTGGCGATGTCGGTCATTTCCTTTACGCCTTCCTGCAGCGTCTTGTCGGTGCGGAAAACGGCGGCATCACGCTGCATGGTCTTTTGCATTTCGAGGCGCAGGTCGGCGGTCGATATCGAGCCGTTGGCATGGCGCAGCCCGTCGAAACGCGCAATCGCCTGATCCACCGATTTCTGGTTCAGCGGAGCGTTTGGCGTCTTCGGATCGATGATCTCGCCGGCGCGAATGGCGGCCGCGCGTCCGAACACGACAAGGTCGATCAGGCTGTTGGAACCCAGACGGTTCGCACCGTGTACCGAAGCGCATCCGGCTTCGCCAACGGCCATCAGGCCGGGCAGAATGCGGTTGTGGTCCTTGGCGGTCGGGTCCAGAACCTCGCCCCAGTAATTTGTCGGGATGCCACCCATGTTGTAGTGGACGGTCGGAATAACCGGGACCGGCTCCTTGGTCAGGTCGACACCCGCGAAAATCCTCGCGCTTTCCGAAATGCCGGGCAGCCGCAACGCCAGCGTTTCGGGCGGCAGGTGGTTCAGGTGCAGGTGAATGTGGTCCTTCTCGGGTCCGATACCGCGGCCCTCGCGGATTTCGATGGTCATGCAGCGCGACACCACATCGCGCGAAGCCAGATCCTTGTAGGTCGGGGCATAGCGCTCCATAAAGCGCTCGCCTTCTGAATTGGTGAGGTAACCGCCCTCGCCCCGCGCGCCTTCGGTGATCAGGCAGCCGGACCCGTAGATGCCGGTCGGGTGGAACTGCACGAACTCCATATCTTGCAACGGAAGGCCCTGACGCGCCACCATGCCGCCGCCGTCACCTGTGCAGGTATGGGCAGAAGTGGCGCTGAAGAACGCGCGGCCATAGCCGCCGGTGGCCAGAACAACCATCTTGGCGTTGAACCGGTGCAGCGTGCCGTCATCCAGTTTCCACGCCATGACGCCCTGACAGCGCCCGTCCTCGGACATGATCAGGTCGGTCGCGAAATATTCGATGTAGAATTCGGCGTTATTCTTAAGCGACTGGCCATAGAGCGTGTGCAGGATGGCGTGGCCGGTGCGGTCGGCGGCGGCGCAGGTGCGCTGCACCGGCGGGCCTTCGCCGTATTGAGTAGTGTGTCCGCCGAACGGACGCTGATAGATCTTGCCATCCTCGGTCCGCGAAAACGGCACGCCGTAATGGTCCAGCTCGTAAACGGCCTTGGGCGCCTCGCGCACGAGGTATTCCATCGCGTCAGTATCGCCCAGCCAGTCGGAACCCTTGACCGTATCGTAAAGGTGCCACTGCCAGTGGTCGTTGATCTCGGTACCCACGTCCATGTTGCCAAGGCTGGCGGCAATGCCGCCCTGCGCGGCAACGGTGTGGGAACGTGTCGGGAAAACCTTGGTGACGCAGGCGGTCTTAAGCCCCTGCTCCGCCATTCCCAGTGTTGCCCGCAGACCGGCGCCGCCGGCACCGACGACGACGACGTCATAGGTATGGTCGATAAATTCGTAAGATGACATGTAAGTCTCCGTTCAGCCGCTGAACGCGATTTTTGCGACAGCGAAAATTCCCGCCAGACCAAAAGCCCAGCATCCGAGTTTGGTGACGATCAACAGGGTCAGCAGCGCGCCTTTACCGTGGACGTAATCTTCGATCACCACCTGCAGGCCTTCTTCAAGGTGTTTGAAAGTCACCAGCAGAAACAGGATAACCAGGATCGCCTTCAGCGGATTCTGGAAGGTGGCGACGACCGTCTCATAGCTCTCGCCGATCAGCGGCGCAACGATGCACAGAAACGCAAGTGTCAGCGGGATCATCGCGACGGCCTTCAACCGTTCGCCGAACCAATGCTCCGCGCCCTGTTTGGCGCTGCCCAGTCCGATGACGCGGCCCATATCGGTTTTATAGCTCATTGCCGGTCTCCCTAAATGATCACGAGGGTCAGTAACGTCAGGATGAAACTGCCGCCGATCATCACGTAACCCATCATATCCGCAGTCTTAAGCTCGAACCCGTACCCCATGTCCCAGATCAGGTGCCGCACTCCGCCCAGAGCGTGGTACCAAAGCGCCCACAGCGAGGCGACCATGATCAAAACACCAAGCCATGATGTCAGCAATCCATCCACGAAAGCGAAATAGCCCGGACCAGTTGCGGCGGCAAGCAGCCACCAAATAATCAACAGAAACCCGAGCGTCAGGCCGACACCGGTAATGCGAACGAAGATGGAAGTGATGGAACTCATTTGCGGACGATAAATCGTCAAATGCGGCGACAGCGGGCGGTTTCCCCTTTTCATATCGGACATTTGTCTCCCTCGCGGTCAGCTTATTGCTGAGTCTCTGTTAAACCATTTTTTAAACCTCCGCTACGCGAACTGTGTCGCATCGGAGGGAAATTAAAGGTAGCCAAGGCGCTCCGCATCCGCAACGCCGCATCCCCTCTGCTTACCCAGTGGTTTGGCAAACGGCAAGCGCATACAATCGCATACTTTCGATTTCTTGCAGGCCGGGACCCTTACAACTGTCCCAGTTTCATACTTGGATCATAGTCGGCCTCGACTTCCTTGGTCACCGCCTGCCCGCAGACAACGCCGCCAACGGCTGCGTCGAAAGTCATCACCGGATCGCCATACAGCTCCCAGCCTTTTGACAGGGCTTCGGTAACCTTATGGCAAAAAGCCGAAGAATCTTCGGCGGTTAGCAAACGATAGGCCTTCATCCGTAGGTTCCCAGAAAGGGGTTATAACCCAGCGCAATATGAATTCCGGCAATGACCGCATAGACCACGACGCTGATCACCATCAGGCGAATATCGCCCTTGGCCGGCCCCGGCTCCGGTCGTTCCCACTCGCCCTCGGCATAATTTATCATGGTCATCTCGACCACCGCCCAGACGGCCATTGCGCCGAACAGGACGACCGACGCATAGTCGCCGTTGACCAGCAGATGGGCCACCGACCAGACGATCACGCCGGTCAGCATGGGATGGCGCAGCCAGCTGCGCATGCGTCCCTTGGAGGAACCCGCGCCCAGCAGGACGACAGCGACAAGCATCAGCAGGTTGTTCAGATGGCCGGCCCCCGCCATCGGCGTGTAGACGGGCGAAAACTCCGCGCCGCGATAGCCCACCACCATCAGAACCAGCGACAGAACCAGCAACACGGCCACGACGCCCTTTGCCGGACCTTCGCCCAGACGTTCAGTCAGCGCCGCGCGTCCCGCGGGCAAGACCCGCTTGAAAAGATGCGCCGCGCACCAGAGCGCGATACCCAGATATAGTAGCGTCATGTCCCTGTCCTATCCTGTGTCACGGTCGCGATCATTTCGGCTTTTTCCAGCACTGCCTTCGCGACATTTATATGCAATTCTTCCAGCATCTCGCCCTCGAAGACGGTAATGCCGGCACCTTCCGCGCGCGCCTGTTCAAAGGCCGCGATCTTGCGCCTCGCCAGATCAATCTCGGCCGCGGTCGGGCCGAAGGTTGCATTCGCAGCATCGATCTGGTTCGGATGGATCAGGGTCTTTCCGTCGAATCCCATCATCCGGCCCTGTTCGCATTCGCTCCTGAAGCCGTCAGAGTCGCTAAATGCGTTGTAAACCGAGTCGAGACAGGCCAGACCATACGCCCGCGCGGCCAGCAAAGTCATCCCGATCGTGGTTGTAACAGCTTCCCTGCCCGGCGTCGCGATCCCGCCCAAGTCCTTGAGCAGGTCGTTCGACCCCAATATCAGCCCGGCCATGCGCGGGCTTGCGGCGGCAATCTCCCGCAGGTTCAACACGCCCAGCGGCGATTCCACCATGGCCAGTATCATCAGATCGGCCTCGCCAATCTGGTCCAGCGCGCAGGCGAGTGTTGCGATGTCGGCCACGGTCTCGACTTTGGGCAGGACGACCCCCTCCGCTCCCGCGCTCAGGGCAGCCTGTAAGTCATCGGCAAACCAGGGCGTTCCGACAGCATTAACGCGAACCAGAAACAGGCGCCCACCCGCGCCGCGCGCGCCGCCGAAGCGGATCAGGTTTTCGCGGGCGTCTTCTTTCTGATGGGCACCCACGGCGTCCTCCAGATCGACGATGACACCATCGCAGGACAGGGTTTTTACCTTGTCCAGCACCCTCGGTTTCGACGCGGGCGAAAAAAGCAGGGATCTTAGAGGCCGGTTCTGTAAACGCATTGCATTCCCGATATATTTCGGACTTTGAACCACAGAAATCGGCGCTACGCAACGGCTTTGCTCCGGTGGAGCCGACCGCGCGAACGCTTTGTTAACCATATTTTTTACTCTGCGCGGCAGGTTTGGAACAGGGTTCGGACCCGCCGGCGACCACCCTTTTCGCAACTTGCAGCATTTCCTGCACCCTGAAGACAAGGACCCAGAATGCAAAAAACCCTGTTTGCTCTTTCTCTCGGTATTGCCGGTTACCTGCTGGCGATCCACGGCGTAATGGCCCAGCAGGCCCAATGTGCAGAGCGCCAGACCATCATCGAGTCGCTACAGGTCAAATACGGCGAAACGCGCCAGAGCGTCGGCCTTGCGCAAAACAATGGTGTGGTCGAGATATTCGCTTCGTCCAGCACCGGCACTTGGACCATCCTTTTCACCTCTCCCAGCGGCAGCACATGCCTGGTCGCCTCGGGGGAAAACTACGAGAATGTCGGTGATCCGCCGGTTCCTACCGGCGAAAAAGCCTGAATTCAGGCGGTTCCACACCAAAGAATCGCGATGCAAGCTTGGCTAAGGCGGCGGGATCGAACCGAAACCGGTTTTTTCCCGCCGCTTATTTGTGGAATCGTTCCGGAATTTTCTATTTTTTTCAGTCTCTTGCGGCCTCTGCAGTTGGCCGCCTCCTCCGACTTGTTGTCTTGCGTCTTGCTCTTGCGCGTCTAAAACGCTAGGCAATCCCAGAAATTAAACCCATGGGAGACTCAACATGGCACGGGCAAAAATTGCACTTATCGGTGCAGGCCAGATCGGCGGAACGCTGGCACATCTGGTGGCACTCAAGGAATTGGGCGACGTAGTAATCTTCGACATTGCAGAGGGAATTCCGCAGGGCAAGGCCCTCGATCTGGCCGAGAGCGGACCCGTCGAGAAATTCGACGCCAGCCTGAAAGGCACCAATGATTACGCCGACATTGCAGGCGCGGACGTCTGCATCGTGACCGCCGGTGTCGCCCGCAAACCGGGCATGAGCCGCGACGACCTGCTGGGCATCAACCTCAAGGTCATGAAATCCGTTGGCGAAGGCATCGCAGCCAACGCTCCGAACGCATTTGTCATCTGTATCACCAACCCGCTGGACGCCATGGTCTGGGCGCTGCAGAAATTCTCGGGCCTGCCGACCGAAAAAGTCTGCGGCATGGCCGGCGTACTCGACAGCGCGCGCTTCCGCCACTTCCTGGCCGAAGAATTCAACGTGTCCGTAAAAGACGTGACAGCCTTCGTTCTGGGCGGCCACGGCGACACGATGGTGCCTCTGGCACGCTATTCCACCGTCGCCGGCATTCCCCTGCCCGACCTGGTGAAAATGGGCTGGACCACTCAGGACAAGCTCGACGCCATCATCCAGCGCACCCGTGACGGCGGCGCGGAAATCGTCGGTCTGCTGAAAACCGGTTCGGCCTTCTATGCGCCGGCATCCTCTGCCGTTGAAATGGCCGAGGCCTATCTGAAAGACCAGAAACGCCTGCTGCCTTGCGCGGCGCATGTCGACGGTGCATACGGCCTGAAAGACACCTACGTCGGCGTTCCGACGGTTATCGGCGCCGGCGGCATCGAACGAGTGGTGGAGATCGCGCTGAACCGCGACGAGAAAACCATGTTCGAAAACTCCGTCGAAGCCGTCAAAGGCCTTGTCGCAGCCTGCAAAGGCATCGACGGTTCGCTGGAATAAGCCGAACGCCAAACATCACAATTTACATGCCTGCCTGTGCGCCATAGCGCGCAGGCAGGAAATCCAGCGCTGGCGAAACCGAGAGAACACGGGCACGCGCGCAACCCTAAATTTTGTTCGAAACTGAACCAAGCCTGCTGTCGGACCGCCGGATTTCGGCACCGGGATTATTTTTCTTGTTGGAAAGCGCTTCCTTTACTAACGTGTCAACACGTTGACTTAGAAAGGAATGAGCCATGAACAATCTTAAAGTAATAGCGTATTTGTGCTCTGCAGCAGTATTGGCTGCCTGTTCACAGCAAGAAGAACCTGCCCCGATGGTTATGTCCGCGGAGCCTGTCTACAACAAGATGGGTGACGTTGTCGGATGTACTGACGGCAGGACTTTTATTCCAGGAACAGCCCCTGCGATAGATCCATGCGCCCCGCCGAGCGAGGAATGCGATCCAAACTTGACCAGTGCCGCACCCAACTGCCCGCCGCCACGCGACGGAAGGCATGAAGAAGAACCTGATCGCTCGCCCACCGGAGCAGCCGGAACACCGGGCTAAGGCCGGCATCCAAACCGACCGTCACCCGAGGTAACTCCATCCCCGGGTGACGCAGCACTTGGCGGGCCTTTAATGCCCGCAGAAAATAGCTGGTCAAACGACAGTAATTGCCTTGGAATGACGAACAAGGCATGGTTCCGTTTGTAATTTCCGAGATAGCGATAACACCGTCGCAGGCTGAAAACTGCCCCGCATTGCGCCGAAAGCAATTTTTTAGCGCGGACAGCACTTTTGTGATCACACGCAAATATCGTGTGATCACAAATCCGGATATTTCGCCCCGTTATCCCCGAATTGCAATATTTTCGCTTCAAATCGACTTCGAATCGTGTTTCGGATTTTAACACTCGCGGGATCAGAGGGCTTCGAATGAATACCCATGACTATCAGGGCAGGCAGCTTCTGGGGAATTTTGGCGCACCTCCATCAATCGCCCGTCTCGTCCCTTATGCGACAGAGGCCAAGTCCACGATCTTGAACGGCGAAATATGCGGCTGCGGCGAACAAGATGCCGCGCAATTCGCGATTGACGACGCCCGAAAAGACCGTAAGAAGCCGATCGCGAGCATCATTGCCGGACAATCAGAATCCTCGGGCTCCCGCATGGGCCACGCGGGCGCTATCGTCTTCGGCGACAGTCCCGCCGGGCTGGGCGAGGCCGTACTCAAGGCGATTGGATAATTCATGGCATTTAGCAATGCTATCAGTTCCGGTGTACATCTCAGCGCTACCATATCAGGTCGCGCGTCGCGCCCTGACTACTGGCGGCTTGAGTTGCTCAATTCCTTGTTCGCTTTTTTCGTCATCTTTCCGGCCTTTGGCCGGTTTCTTCTGCACTTTCTTTCCGCATCCATCAACCGCATGACCACGCCGTCTCCTCTGGCGTTGACGTTCGCCTTGGCGATCTTTTCAGTCTTATCTATCCCGCTTTTCTTCGTCGCAAAAGCATCGCAAACAGGCACAAACAAATACGGCCCCAACCTAAGTGAGGTGTCCACATGACAGACCAACCATCTAACGACCAGTTCCACGCCTCCAGCTTCCTGCAGGGCCAGAATGCGGAATACATCGAACAACTGCACGCGCGCTATTCCCGCGACCCGAATGCGGTCGATCCGGAATGGGCGAAGTTCTTTGCCGGACTGGGCGAGGATTTGGGCGACGTGCAGAAAGAGGCCGCAGGCCCCTCCTGGTTTCGCCCCGACTGGCCGCCGGTCCCGAATGACGATCTGACGCAGGCGCTCGACGGCCAGTGGTCCACCGATGTGAAGGTCAACGCCGAGAAGATCAAGACGGCCGCGACCGAGCAGGGCTACGAACTTAGCGGCGAGCAGGTTCAGCGGGCGGTGCTCGACAGCATGCGCGCCCTGATGATCATCCGGGCCTACCGCTATCGCGGGCACCTGGTCGCCGATCTAGATCCGCTGAAGATGAAGAACGAGAAACCGCATCCGGAGCTCGATCCGAAATACTACGGGTTCGAGGCCAAGGACATGGACCGTCCGATCTTCCTCGACTACGTACTGGGGATGCAGACCGCCACCATGCGGCAGATCGTCGAAAAGCTGCAACACACCTATTGCGGCACCTTCGCCCTGCAATACATGCATATTTCCGATCCCGACGAGGCCGCATGGCTCAAGGAACGGATCGAGGACTACGGCAAGGAAAGCTTCTTTACCAAAGAGGGCCGCAAGGCGATCCTCGCCAAGATGGTGGCCTCCGAAGGCTTCGAGAAATTCTGCCACGTCAAGTATTCCGGCACCAAGCGCTTCGGTCTGGACGGCGGCGAGTCCCTGATCCCGGCGATGGAGCAGATCATCAAGCGCGGCGGCGCCCTCGGCGTTAAAGAAATCGTCATCGGCATGCCGCACCGCGGCCGCCTGAACGTGCTGGCCAACGTAATGGGCAAACCCTATCGCGCAATCTTCAACGAATTTCTCGGCGGCAGCTTCAAGCCCGACGAGGTCGAAGGCTCCGGCGACGTGAAATACCACCTCGGCGCTTCCTCGGACCGCGAATTCGACGGCAACACCGTCCACCTGTCGCTTACCGCCAACCCCTCGCACCTAGAGGCGGTCAACCCAGTGGTGCTTGGAAAGGCGCGGGCCAAGGGCGACCAGAACGGCGGCGACCGCATGGCGGTCCTTCCGGTCCTGTTGCACGGCGACGCGGCCTTCGCGGGTCAGGGTGTTGTTGCGGAATGTTTCGGCCTTTCCGGCCTGCGCGGCCACAGAACCGGCGGCACGATCCACATCGTCGTCAACAACCAGATCGGCTTCACCACCAGTCCGCACATGTCGCGCTCTTCGCCCTACCCGACCGACATCGCGCTGATGGTCGAGGCGCCGATTTTCCACGTCAACGGCGACGACCCGGAAGCCGTGGTCCATGCCGCCAAGGTCGGCACCGAGTTCCGCCAGAAATTCGGCAAGGACGTGGTCATCGACATCTTCTGCTACCGCCGCTTCGGGCATAACGAGGGTGACGAACCGATGTTCACCCAGCCGCAGATGTACAAGAAGATCAAGAAGCAGAAGACCTCGCTGGCAATCTACACCGAACGTCTGGTGCGCGACGGGCTGATCCCCGAAGGCGAGATCGAGGATATGAAAACCGTCTTCCAGGCCGAGTTGAACGAGGATTTCGAGGCCGCCAAGAACTACAAGCCGAACAAGGCCGACTGGCTGGACGGGCGCTGGTCGCATCTGGAAAGCACCGATCCGGAATACCAGCGCGGTAAAACCAGCATCAGCAAGGCTCGGTTCAAACTTATCGGCGGCGCGCTCACCCGACTGCCGGAAAATTTCACCCCGCACCGCACGCTCGAGCGTATCCTCGAAACCAAGAAAGAGATGATCGACAGCGGCAAGGGCATCGACTGGGCCACCGCAGAGGCCATGGCCTTCGGTTCCCTGCTGCTCGAAGGCTTTCCTGTGCGTCTGTCGGGTCAGGATGTCACCCGCGGCACGTTCAGCCAGCGCCATTCCGGTATTCTCGACCAGAACACCGGCGAGAAATACCACCCCCTCAACAACATCAAAGAGGACCAGTCGCGCTACGAGGTCATCGACAGCATGCTCTCGGAATATGCGGTGCTTGGCTATGAATACGGCTACTCGCTGGCCGAACCCAACGCCCTGACACTCTGGGAAGCGCAGTTCGGCGATTTCGTCAACGGCGCCCAGATCATGATCGACCAGTTCATCTCGTCGGGCGAGTCGAAATGGCTGCGGATGTCGGGCCTCGTCATGCTTCTGCCGCACGGCTTCGAGGGTCAGGGTCCGGAACACTCTTCCGCCCGTCCCGAGCGCTTCCTGCAGATGTGCGCCGAGGATAACTGGACGATCGCCAACTGCACCACGCCGGCGAACTATTTCCACGTCCTGCGCCGGCAGTTGCATCGTACCTATCGCAAGCCGCTGGTTATCATGACGCCGAAGTCCCTCCTGCGGCACAAGCTTTGCGTGTCGAACATGGAGGACTTCACAAAAGGCTCCAGCTTCCATCGTGTCCTCTACGATGACGCCCAACTGGGGCACTCCGAAACGAAACTGGTCAAGGACGACAAGATCAAGCGCGTGGTCCTGTGTTCCGGCAAGGTGTACTTCGACCTTCTCGAGGAACGCGACGCGCGCGGCATCGACGACATCTACCTGATGCGCGTCGAACAGCTCTACCCGATCGCCAACATCGCGTTGCGCGAAGAGCTGGCACGGTTCAAAAACGCCAATTTCGTCTGGTGTCAGGAAGAGCCGCAGAACCAGGGCGCATGGCTGTATTTCGGCCCGCATATCGAACGTATTCTGACCGAAATCGGTGCGAAAAACGCCCGTCCCGGCTATGCCGGTCGCGCGCCCGCCGCGGCGCCCGCCACAGGTCAGGCGAGCAAACACAAAGAACAACAGGCTGCTTTGGTAAACGAAGCCCTCACTCTGGAAGGAAAATAGAATGGTTGACGTGAGAGTCCCGACACTGGGCGAAAGTGTGACCGAAGCGACCGTGGCAACCTGGTTCAAGAAACCGGGCGACGCCGTGACGGCGGATGAAATGCTCTGCGAGCTGGAAACCGACAAGGTGACAGTCGAGGTTCCGGCGCCCGTATCCGGCGTGCTCAGCGAAATCGTCGCCGGTGACGGAACCACCGTCGGCGTCGATGCCCTGCTCGCGACTATCGCGGAAGGCAAGGCAGCCGGCGCACCGGCAGAACCAAAGGCGCAGGCAGCAAGCAAACCGGCAAAACCGGCGGCGGCCTCGGGCGGGTCCGTCGATGTAATGGTTCCGACACTGGGCGAGAGCGTATCGGAAGCCACTGTCGGCAGTTGGATGAAGAAAACCGGCGACACGGTCGCGGTTGACGATATTCTCTGCGAATTGGAAACCGACAAGGTATCCGTCGAGGTTCCCGCCCCCGCGGCCGGCGTTCTCGGCGAGATACTGGTCAAGGAAGGCGAGACCGTACAGGCCGGTGGCAAGCTGGCCGTAATCGCCGCCGGTGGTTCCGGCGCGCAGGCTGCTCCCGAAAAGGCTGCTCCCGCCCCGGCGCGGGAACCTGCGGGGCAAGCCTCCGAGGCGCTGGTCGCACCCTCTGCCGAGAAAATGATGGCCGAGCACAACCTGTCCGCCAATGCCGTCATCGGTACGGGCCGCGATGGCCGGATCATGAAAGAGGATGTCCAGAAGGCTCTCAGCAGGACGGCCCCCGCCGCCGCGGCGCCTGTTGCCGCACCGCGTGCGCCCAGTGCGCCCGGTGATGTCGCCCGCGAGGAGAGGGTCAAGATGACCCGCCTGCGCCAGACTATCGCGCGCCGCCTGAAGGACGCTCAGAACAACGCCGCGATGCTGACCACCTACAACGAGGTGGACATGTCCGCCGTCATGGAATTGCGCAACGAATACAAAGACCTGTTCCTGAAGAAACACGGCGTCAAGCTGGGCTTCATGTCGTTCTTCACCAAGGCTTGCGCCCACGCCTTGGCCGAAGTGCCGGAAGTGAACGCGGAAATCGACGGCACTGACATCGTCTACAAGAACTTCGTACACATGGGCATCGCCGTCGGCACGCCCAGCGGACTGGTGGTACCCGTTCTCCGCGACGTTCAGGACATGGGCTTCGCGCAGATCGAAAAGACCATTAACGAGTTGGGCGAACGCGCCCGCGACGGCAAGCTGTCCATGTCGGAAATGCAGGGCGGCACCTTCACCATCTCGAACGGCGGCGTCTACGGCTCGCTGATGTCCTCGCCGATCCTGAACCCTCCGCAGTCCGGCATTCTCGGAATGCACAAGATCCAGGACCGCCCCGTTGCGGTCAACGGTCAGGTGGTTATCCGTCCGATGATGTATCTGGCGCTCAGCTACGACCACCGCATCGTCGACGGCAAAGGCGCCGTGACGTTCCTTGTGCGCGTCAAGGAAGCCCTGGAGGATCCGCGGCGACTGTTGATGGATCTCTAGAATATGGTGGATGTCCGGCGATATCGGCTGACACGAGAAACGGAACCCGCGGGCCACGCGCCCGCGCTTCCGTTCCCGCGCTTCCATTCGCGTCGGAATATCCGATCCGGACATCTTTGCGCGGGCCAAAGCTGGCAAAAGTTAACACGTCCTGTCATACAAAGTGTCATACGCTCTGTGCACGGATGTCATACGCATTTCATACACGGGTTCCGGCCCGCAATTCGAAAGGTAAACACAGATGGCTGACTATGATGTTATTGTAATCGGAGGCGGCCCGGGCGGTTATGTCTGCGCTATCCGCTGTGCCCAGCTCGGTTTGAAAACCGCCTGTGTCGAGGGGCGAGAAACGCTCGGCGGAACCTGCCTGAACGTTGGCTGCATTCCGTCCAAGGCGCTGTTGCATGCCAGCCATATGTACCACGAGACCGAGCATAACTTCGAGAAAATGGGCCTGATGGGCGGCAAACCCAAAGTCGATTTTGCCAAGATGCTCGACTACAAGAACGCGGTTATCGGCCAGAACACTTCGGGCATCGAATTTCTGTTCAAAAAGAATAAGGTAGACTGGATCAAGGGCTGGGGCTCAATCCCTTCCACCGGTCATGTGATGGTCGGCAACAAGTCCTTTACCGCTCGTAATATCGTGATCGCCACCGGCTCGCAGGCCTCGTCCCTGCCCGGCGTCGAGATTGACGAAAAGATCGTCGTCACGTCTACAGGTGCGCTGGAATTACCCAAGATTCCCAAAAAGATGGTTGTCATCGGCGCCGGTGTCATCGGCCTCGAACTTGGCAGCGTTTACGCCCGCCTCGGATCCGAGGTGACGGTTGTCGAATACCTTGACCACATCACCCCCGGAATGGATTCCGAAATTTCCAAAACGTTTCAAAGAACCTTGAAAAAACAGGGCCTTACCTTCATTCTTGGCGCCGCTGTACAGAAGGTCGAAAAGACCAAGACCAAAGCCAGTGTCACCTACAAACTGCGCAAGAACGACAGCGAGGCGAGCCTTGAGGCCGACGTGGTTCTGGTCGCAACGGGCCGCAAACCCTACATGGACGGTCTGGGTTTCGACAAGCTGGGCGGCAAGGTGTCGGAACGCGGTCAGATCGAGATCGGCGCTCTCTGGAACACCAATCTGGACGGCATCTACGCCATCGGGGATGCCGTCAAAGGCCCGATGCTGGCCCACAAGGCCGAAGACGAAGGCATGGCAGTGGCAGAGGTCATGGCCGGCAAACATGGGCACGTGAACTACGGCGTCATCCCCGGCGTTATCTACACCACGCCAGAGGTCGCCTCGGTCGGAAAAACCGAGGAAGAGCTGAAAGCCGCCGGCGTTGCCTACAAGGTCGGAAAGTTCAGCTTCATGGGCAACGGTCGTGCCAAGGCGGTTTTCCAGGGCGAGGGTTTCGTGAAGATACTGGCCGACAAGGAAACCGACCGCATCCTCGGCTGTCACCTGATCGGCCCTTCCGCCGGCGAACTGATCCACGAGATTTGCGTAGCCATGGAATTCGGCGCCTCGGCGCAGGATCTTGCCCTGACATGCCACGCCCATCCGACATTCTCGGAAGCCGTGCGCGAAGCGGCACTTGCCTGCGGCGACGGGGCCATCCACGCCTAGATCGAGAGATTGATGCAAGTCGCTGGCGAAAAAGGAGAATACGCCAGCGACCCGACAGCCTCAAGAGAGGGAGAGAGGCCGAAACGACCCGCTCAATCGCGGGCTTGCATGTCTGGTACGTTCGTAAAACCCGGTTCCGTCGCAACTATTGCGCCAGCATTCTCAGTCCTGTCGTCACATCCGCCCGAATTGCCAGCCGCAAACCAGGCTCGTCGCCTGCGTGCAACGCGGACAAGGCGGCGCGATGATTATCTGATGCGCTCTGTCGTTGCAGACGGGTATAAAGGGACCCCATGGTTGGTCCCATTTGCAGCCAGACCGTTTCCGCCATCGCCAGAATAGCCGGTGCCTGCGCCCGCAAATAGAGGGTTCGGTGGAACTCGATGTTGGCTCTGATATATCCCACGGCATCCCGCTTGACCGCCATCTGGTCCACGACGCTGTTGATCCGCGTCAACCGGTCGATCAGCGCCGAGTGCACCCTCGGCAAAGCGCGAGAGGCCAGTTCCGGTTCCAGCAAGGCGCGCAAGCTGGCCAGTTCTTCGATCCGGTCCATCCCGAGCACGGGAGTGGACACGCGGCCCGTTTTGGAAAGCGTCAATGCACCTTCGGCCGACAGCCGTCGCACCGCTTCCCGTGCAGGGGTCATGCTGACATTGTACTTTTCCGCTATGCCGCGGATCGTCATGTTCTGGCCGGGCTCCAGCTCTCCGAACATGATTTCATTCCGCAACAGGCGGAACACCCGCTCGTGCGATGGAATCGTTGGTTCAATATTGCGTTCGCGATCTTGCATGAATCTTTGTGATCACGTTTTGCCGACAAATCAAGCCTATAAACGATAGCGGTGCAGCCCTGCCCCGTGTTGCCGCAGCCATAGCCGGTGCCGGTCGAAGTCCGGACAGACCTGTCGCACCAGACGCCAGAAGGACGGCGAGTGGTTCATCTCGACCAGATGGCACACCTCGTGCGCGGCCACGTAATCCAGAACCGCGACGGGCGCCATCGCCAGACGCCATGAATACATCAGGTTTCCCTGTGAAGTGCAGGACCCCCAGCGCGACCGGGTATCCCGCAGCGTCACACGTCCGATCTGACGGCCTAACAGGCCGGCATAGCGTTCCGAGGCGGGCACCAACGCATCGCGGGCGCGTAGCTTGTAGAAAGCTCTTAATTTGCCTGCCAACTGGTGTTCACGCGCGGGCACCAACAGTGCATCCTCTGCCTTGACAGCGTGGCGCCCCGCTCCCGGCGCGATTAAGAGCATTTTGCCGTCCACAGGTACTCTGTCGCCAAAATTCGGTGTGACCGGAACAGAATGTTTCTCGAGGTTGCGCCGCAACCACGTCTCGTGCTCTCCGGC
>JAHEFH010000062.1:0-7913 GCA_024640245.1 Paracoccaceae bacterium
GCAGTGGACGCCCTCGCTCCGGATGGTTATGAATTTGATCCCAACTTAACAACAACGCGGTATGTCGATAACGGAACCGTCTACCCAATTTATGTTTCGGATGACGGATTGTCTTACAGTATTGGGGGCGAAATTATTTTGGCTGCCGATTACGATCACAGCGGTAGTAGTTCATTTAAATCGGCATTTGACACCTATTGGGATGAAACACATTAGATGGTTTGTCTGACGTCAGCGCCTATGGGTCCAAATAGGTCTATTTATTAAGAGGGTTTTCTGGCTCATCGTAACCACTAGGGAGTGGGACACGAGACAAGCAAGGGGAACGGGGCGCAAGTCGTCCCGGAAGATCGTCAGGGCACCAAGCGGACAAGCCCAACCTTGGTCGATTTCCGGTTTACAGCTAGTATCATTCGATCTTTAGCGTATTTTGAGGCTCATCATGTCACAGGCTTTTCTGGATAACTTTCCCGTCATTCTCGGAGAAGGATCGATGTACGAGCGCTTGCGACGTGGCGGAAGCGAGGCATTCGATCCCGAAATTGCCTACGCTGGCATGCTATACGACGAGACCGAAAGGGAGGTGCTCGCTGCCACCCATCGCGAGTACCTCGATATTGGACAGCGATATGGGCTGCCTATGGTCGCCGGAACGCCTACGTGGCGCGCAAGTGCATCTCGCATCGCGAAGTCAGCATATGCCGGCAGGCCAATAAATGCAGATGCCTGCTGTTTCATGAACGAGCTGCGCCGTGCCTACGGACCGAAGGCCGCGCCGATATTAATTGCAGGCGTCACCGGACCATTCGGAGATGGCTATAAGCCGGAAGAGGCTCCGGACACCGAAGCTGCAGTTGAACTTCACAGACCCCAGATCGACGCCTTAGCCGAGGTGGGAGTTGATTTTTTCAAGGTACAGACTCTGCCGAGTTTTGCCGAAGCACGCGGTATTGCCCGAGCCGTCGCATCGACCGACGTTCCCTACGTCCTGAGCTTCGTGATCCGCCGAGACGGCTCCTTACTTGACGGCACCCCGCTCGATCTGGCCATCGACAGGATTGACGAAGAAACCCGCCGCCCGCCGGCAAACTATGCGGTCAACTGCGTGCACACATCGGTTTTCTCTGCCGCCTATGCAGCTATCCATGATCGTAACGCGACGGCTGCCAAGCGTATCCTTGGCATAGACGCCAATACATCAGCGAAAACCCCCGAAGAGCTTGACGGGTTATCAGAGATTGACACCGAAGCACCTGATGATTTTGGCCGAAACGTGGCCGCGCTGCACGAGAAATTCGGGATTGCATATCTTGGTGGCTGTTGCGGCTCCTCGACCGAGCATATCAGGGCTCTCGCACAGCAGTATTCAACCGCTAAAGGCTGAAACTGAACGCCGGAAGAACTGGCGGGTAAGTGCGCAGTGGCCCGAAGCAACCCTTTTGGCGCTTGTGCACGCTCCGACACCCGAAATCTAATGTACCTGATGAAACAGGTGGTCATTGCGTTACTGTTTCGGCGTTTTCTGTGCCGAGGGCAATTCTGCGACTAACCAGACTTCAACAATGAGAGCGTTGTCAAGATTTTGTCGGTAAGTTAGACTTTTACTGGGGATAACTTTGGCTGCGACATGGATTTCAAAATTTTCTGTCAAAATCTGTTCGATGAATATGTAACTTGCTATCGCGCAGGGGATCCGGCGGGATGCGCGTCTATCTATTCCCTTGATGCTGAGTTGTATTCACCTTTTGGGCCGCCGGCGATTGGACGCGCTGCGATTGCAGCGACGCATAAAGAATGGGTGGCGGAGGGTGCAGCAGGCAAACAAATCAAGGTGATGAGTGCGGGATGTTCCGGTGACCTCGGTTGGTGTGTTGCTATCTATAGCGAGGGAAAGACTGGGAGTGGTACGTCAATGAATATTCTGGCGCGCCAACTTGATGGAAGCTGGTCAATCACCCACTGTAGCCTGAACGAAGCGCATTAATCCAAGTCCTTTCAAGACAAAGTATGCGACCGCAACAAGGACGTAATTTGCCCGTTGACCATTCGCGACAATGGATCAACTGGAGAACTATTATCTGCCGTGGGCATTAAGGGCTTTAAGCGGACCTTCGACGCGGCCCCGGCGGGCCGGTTTTGTTCAGCAACAGCCGCTCACAAAGACAGTGTTCTCTCGGAAAAGTCGGGCTATATCGGATTACCTTCAGGTTGGTCGAGAGCTCGACTTTCCACCAGATCATTCAGTTAGGCGTGTTTGGCTTGTTTACCCTACGGATCGCGAACAACGTCGCGGCAGGTCCAATAATTTCGAATGCAACCGTAGTTCCAATTGTCAGCGCCATAATCGTTTCGGATGCATGCGGAAATTGCCCGCTGGCTACCAGCGCCATGCCGATCGCCACTCCTGCCTGAGGCACCAGAGCAATTCCGATCCAGCCGCGCTCGGCTTCCGGCGCGCCTCCAAAAACTGCGCCTATCCAACCGCCAATAACGCGGGCGACCGTCCTCAAGACCACGTATGCCAATCCGATCATCCCGATTTCAATGACAGTGGAGGTTTTAAGAGAAGCGCCCGCAAGGATGAAAAACAAGATCATGAATGGCCACTGTATGTGCTCTATCTCATGAAAAGCGCGCGTATGGTGACGCGCCACGTTCACGATGATCGTTCCGACGGTCATACCGGCAATCAAGTATGACAAGTCCAGCCAGATCGAAAGGCCTGCTGTAAGGAAAACCAGCGCCAGCGCCTCTATTTGCAACGGCTCGCCTTCTGTGAGGCGTCCAGTCAGAAAGGCGGCCGGAAGGCCTATCAGAGCGCCGAGCAGGATGGATCCGCCAAGTTCGCGGGCAATGCCAGACAGAAGCTGAGCTTCAACATTACCGTTTAAGTGATGTGCCAGCGCGATCACCAGACTGAAAGCGATCAAACCCCAAGCATCATCAATGGCAACAATCCCCTTCAGGGTGTCAGTAAAGCCGCTTTTTACCCCGGATTGGCGGATCACATCCAGCGTGGCGGCTGGGTCTGTTGCGGTGGCGATGGCGCCCAGCAACAAAGCGATTTCAATATCCATCCCCAGCATCCAGAGGCCTGAACTTACAAGAACCAGAGTCATAAGCACGATAGAGACTGAAATCAGTAGAATGGGTTTGCCGTGTGCGTCTAGGTTTTTTTTGGTCAGCGAACCGCCAAGCAAAAAGGCAACCATCGTCAGCGCGGTTATGGATAGGAACTCGTACCAGACTTCGTTGTCCGGCGGGATCAGATTAAGGCCCGATCCGCCGGCGATAATCCCGCAGACCAGCAATAGGGTGACCCGCGGCAACCGGGTGCGTTTGCCAATCTCATTGACGGTCAGTCCTGCTACAAAAATAGCGCCGACTGTCATGAGAATATAGGCCAGGTCCATAATTAGGTCGCCTTTTCGGGTCGTGGGTTTTGAGCACGATAGTCAAAAAGGCCAACCGAGGAAATCACCATTTCGGCCAGTCGACAACGATCTACAGTCCGGAGCCGATTTGGAACCCGAATAGAAACCATATCCTGTTGTTGAATTGCCGCGCTTTAAGCTGACGGCGTGTGAGTGCCCATTGTTGACGCACTATCTTGGCTGGGCACTGGTGCAGGACAGGAAATTCGTTCAGGCGGATTGGTGTGATGCAACAGCGGCTCTCAATATCGCTTTGCCTGCTGCAACTGGTTTCCGTCCGGTCGTGGCGGTGAGGGTAGGGGTTGTGGCCAATAATCAGCCGGAAGCCGCGGTCAAGAAATGTGCCTCCGTGGTCAGGGCGGCGGCAAGTTCTTCGCTGCCAGGGCGCAGTTCGTGGCCATTGGGCTGGATCAAGGAAATCGTGCGCTCGGCGGCCGGATCATCGATCAAACGCAGCGCAATATCTGTTCCGCGACGGGCCTCCGTCGCGGCATATATATGCGGCAGGATAGCGATGCCGACGCCCGCCGCCGCCATCAACCGCAACGCATCGAGGCTCGTGCCCTCATATTCATCCGTGACATAACCACCGCTTTGTTGTGCCAATGCAGTCACCATCAAGGACAAGCGGTGCCGGCTGCCCAGTGTCAATATGTTGCGTCCGGCAAATTCTCTGGGCGAGATTGGGCCGCTTTCGGCTGCCAGTGGATCGTCCTTTGCTAGTGCGGCCCAAAGCCTTTCGGTAAAGAGTTTGGACTGAAGCGTTCCCGGATGGTCCTCAGGTGTCGAAATGATCATATCCAGCCGGCCCGTGCGTAGACCATCTTGCAGGTCCTTTGTAGCTTCTTCGCGCACGATAAGACGGAAAGACGGATGGTCACGGTGTAACCGGCGCACCACTCCGGGCAACAGGTACGGCCCGATCGAGGGCAATATGCCAAGCCGAAGCCGGCCCTCGAATATTCCGCCGCCGGTAACGCAGGCGCGCAGGTCTTCGACATCATGGAGGATCATGCGCGCACGGCGAACGATTTCTTCTCCGGAAGTTGTGATCGTAGCGCCGGACCGGTCACGCTTGAAGATCCTGAGGCCAAGATCGGCCTCGGTCTTGGCGACCTGCGCCGACAGACTGGGCTGGCTTACATTCAGCCGGTCAGCGGCAAGCCCGAATTGCCCAGTGTCGGCAATTGCCACGATAAATTCCAGTTGGCGCAAGGTCGGTCGCATGCTTCCATTTTCTTTACATAGGTAAAAACTATATTTAAGTTAGTTAATATATATTTGAGGCAATGTAAATGATGCCATAGATACAGTTCCAAATTCGCCTTTACAGCTAGGGATCTGAAATGAACAAAATCTTGTCTCGTATTCAAACATTCATCCATCTGGAAGCCAGTGCAGGTCTTGTTCTTATAGGAATGACCATCTTGGCCTTGCTGGCCGCCAACTCGGCTTTTGCACCATATTATCACGGGTTTCTTGATACAAATGTGCGTTTCGGAGTGGGTGGGTTCGAACTCTCCAAACCCGCGCTGTTGTGGATCAACGACGGCTTGATGGCGATTTTCTTTTTCCTCGTAGGACTGGAAATTAAACGCGAAGTTCTCACTGGAGAACTGGCGAGCATGGACAAGGCGATGTTGCCGGTTCTGGCTGCGATCGGCGGCATGGCCGGACCTGCCGTGATCTATGTGTGGTTCAATCTTGATAACCCGCAGGCGTTGGGAGGCTGGGCTATTCCAGCGGCGACCGACATTGCATTCGCGCTCGGTGTTCTGGCGCTGATCGGTTCACGGGTGCCGGTGGCGTTAAAGGTATTCTTGCTGGCAATTGCTATCATCGATGATCTCGGCGCCATCCTCGTCATTGCGATTTTTTACAGCTCCGACCTGTCGGTCAACGCACTGACGCTGTCGATGCTAGCCTTCGTCGGTGCTATCACTTTGAACCGGATGGGTGTCAAAAAGTTCGCGCCGTATTTGATCTTGGGCATCTTCATGTGGGTTTGTGTGCTGAAATCCGGCGTGCATGCGACATTGGCAGGCGTGTTGATAGCCCTGACCATTCCACTCCAGTCGGAAAAAGGGGAAGAGCCAGTCCTGCACCGGATCGAGCATGGTCTTCACCCTTGGGTCGCATTTCTGATCCTGCCTGTGTTTGCCTTTTCCAATGCAGGTGTCGCGCTGGGTGGCCTGTCGGTTTCGGACCTTCTTGAACCGCTACCGCTTGGCATTGCTGCAGGCCTTCTGGTGGGCAAGCAGATAGGTGTGTTCGGCGTGACATGGGCGGCGGTCAAACTGGGGCTGGTTCGTCTGCCCGCAGGTGTCAACTGGGTCCATATCTACGGTGTGGCCTGTCTGACCGGTATCGGCTTTACGATGAGCCTGTTTATCGGATCACTTGCCTTCGAAACAAACGAGATGATGAACGCGGTCAGGTTGGGAGTTCTGAGTGGTTCGGTTCTGTCGGCAACACTGGGATACATCGTCCTTCGATTTCTGGCGAACCGGACAGAGGCCGTCTTTGTCGGGTCCTCGGCTAGCGCCTGATCTTCCACTCAAAGAATGTAATGATAATGTTGATAGAAAATCTGCTTGCTCCAACGATCCTGTTTTTCGTACTCGGATTGGTGGCATCCGTCGCGCGAAGCGACCTGACCATTCCGGATGGCGCTGCCAAGATCATGTCGATCTACCTGCTGCTCGCCATCGGTTTCAAAGGCGGGGTCAGCGTCGCAGAAAGCGGCCTGACCGGCGGCCTGATTGCCAGTTTGCTGGCCGGTATGGTGCTGTCCTTCGTATTGCCTTTCATTGCCTGGGGGCTGTTGCGGTCGATGACGCGCCTGGATCCGGTGAACGCGGCCGCGGTTGCGGGCCACTACGGTTCAATCTCGATCGTGACCTTCGTCACCGCGACCAGCTTGCTGGAAGTCAACGGCATCGTTTCCGAAGGGTACCTCGTTGCCGTCGCTGCCGTGATGGAGATTCCGGCAATTCTGTCCGCCCTGTGGCTGGCCGCGCGCTACAAATCGAATGTTACCGCCCAGGGCGAATTGATACGGGATATCATCGCCAATGGCTCGATCGTGTTGCTGGTCGGCTCGTTTCTGATCGGTGCCCTGACCGGAAAGGAGGGATTGGACGAGATCAAGCCCTTTATCGTCGTACCGTTTACCGGTGTGCTCTGCCTTTTCCTGCTGGACATGGGTCTGTCTGCAGGGCGTAGCCTACTAGAGCACCGGCGCGAAATCTCGCTCGGGTTGCTGGCGTTCGGTTGTATCATGCCGATCGTAGGCAGTGTGACAGGGTTGGTCGCGGGCCGCCTACTGGGCCTTAGCGATGGCGGTGTGTTTCTGATGATGACGCTTGCGGCCTCTGCCTCTTACATCGCGGTTCCTGCTGCGATGAGGATCGCATTGCCCGAGGCGCGATCCGGAATTTACCTGACTATGTCGCTTGGCGTGACTTTCCCGTTCAACATTACGATTGGTCTGCCGCTGTATCTAAGTTTCGCGGTGGTCTAAGCGAATACATAAGCCCACTTTTGTTGAAGAAAACCGTACGCAGTAATGTGTCGATATTCTGGAGCTTGATACGTCGGATGCATTCCGAACGGCTCCGGAATTCGAGACAAAGGACCTGATCAGCCCCCATTATCTGGTCCGGTTTGAATGTTAGCCATAGCGGGCTGCGAACCGCCGCAGAATTTCGCCGGGCACGGTCACATTTGCAGCGTGACAGACTTGGACCAACCGGTCGGCGTCATCCGGCGGGAAGTAGCCGTGGTCACGGTAAATGTGTATGCGGCGCTCGAAATCATGGGCATCCGCCTCCGGGTGAAACTGGGTAGCATAGACGTTCCGGCCGTACCGGATCATCTGAATCGGGCAGGAGGCAGAGCTTAGCAGGTGCACCGTGTCCGGTGGCAGGCGTTGCACCGCTTCCTTGTGGCCCACAAATACTTCGAATTCTGCGTCCAGCCCGTCCAGAAGCGGGTCGTCCGCCCCGTACGGCACTAATCTGCAGAAAGTTGGCCCGACAGGCTCGCTGTAACGCGCCTTGCTCACCTCGCCGCCCAGATGGTGGGCAAGAATGCCGAGCCCGTAACAGCATCCCATAAACGGATGATCCCGAGCGGTGATCTGCGGCATCAGACCCAGGATTTGTCCTTCGATCCGCGCTTCCAGTGCACTTTTCTGATCTGGCGGGTCGCTGACACAACCGGGGCCGCCGCCCACAATCACACCCGCATAGTCGGTCACGTCCAGATCGGCCGGAATATCCTCCTGATCCAGGCGAATGCGACGGGTCCGGTCCGGCGCCAGTTCGCACTTGTCCAGAATGGATGCGAATTCATCGTCCGACGCGTCGGTTTCCGGGCGCAGTTGCAGGATCAAAAAACGTTTCATGCTGGAGCGTTAGCTCCATTGCGTCCGGAAAACAAGGATGGTGGGAAAGGAAATTGCGACAATCCGCATCT
>JAHEFH010000062.1:8013-10178 GCA_024640245.1 Paracoccaceae bacterium
CTTCGAATGCAGACAGTACAAACTGAACAAGGCAGGTGTCTAGAGAACCAGGGGCACCTCAATGTGCAGCAGGGCCAAATGGTGAAACCGGCAGTGCCTTGGGTGCAAAGAGGCCGGCACAGGCACGAGCATCCCTTCTTCGTCTCGCATTTAAGTAGGTGTCCCACACAACTACGTTCAACATCCTTCGCCACAACGGTGTCCCGATGTCAAATTGGACGATTTCCTCGGCGGCCCTTAGAAAGTTACCTGAATGACCAGGGTCGGGACCGAATAAGCAGCTAATGAAGAAGCTTGCTGCTGCCGGCGGTTTGCAGACATTGGTCAAAATGTGGGAAAGGTCCGCTATGCGGGCAAAGCGGTCACCAGATCTTAGGAATAGCAAGTCCGCTTTACTGTTCAAGGCGGACGTGAAATGGATGTGGGATCAAGCTGCCGTACTTGGATCACCTGTTGCCCAGGCGACGCTCTCGCCACGATCCATCGTTCTGATGGATGCGATATCAGCATCATCAATTTCGAACCCTGCAAGGTCGATGTTTTGCCGCATCCGCTTCGGGTTCAGACTTTTTGGCAGGACTGCGTAGCCGTTTTGGACGCCCCATCGCAGCAAGAACTGTGCCTCCGATACTCCATATTTTTCTGCCATCTCAGCAAATACCCAACCATCGGCATTCATCGCGTCGGTCTTGGCGCTGTCTTGGCCTTCCTCCGTCCGCCATGTGGAAAGAGGAACAAGGCTGCTGTATGCAATTGGCGTGATACCATGCTCGGCCATGTAGACAAGCAAATCAGGCTTTTGCGACCAAGGGTGCAGTTCTATCTGGTTGGCGTCGGGCATAGGCAGGTCCGCTTTCCTAATCTCTTCAAGGTGATCTTCATTGTAGTTACTCACCCCAATAGACCGGGCTTTTCCATTCTTTTTCAAGTCAATAAGCGCGCGCCATTGGGCAATGCGCTCGGAGCCGCCGTATGGGGCGTGGATTAGATATAGGTCCGCGTAGTCCAGCCCCAGTCGAGCAAGGCTCGCATTACATTCAGCGATGGTTTGGTCATACGTTTTTGGCGTATCACCCCAGGCCGGATTGCCTGGCCACAGCTTGGCCGTCACAAAAATAGCGTCCCGTAACAGGCCCGTAGCTTCTAGTCCCGCCCTGATGCCCGCGCCCACGGCTCCTTCGTTATGATAGCCAGAGGCCGTGTCAATGTGGCGATACCCATTTGAAATCGCAGAGCCAACGGCGGCGGGGGCATCGTCATTCGATACAAGATATGTACCGAAGCCCACGGCTGGAATTTCAGTGTCCTCGTTTAGGCGAAAGTATTGCTGCATGACGGTCATGATGTACTCCAACTTTGTATAGTGTTTCCATCAATGTAACTGCACCACAGCCGCGTAGCCTGCCCAATCGTCCAAAAAACATGCCAATTCCTCTAAATTGATATGATTTTGGGTTTGTACACAAAAGCGATATGCTATGAAGATTTTGAAGGAGATTGGCATGCTGGCCACGGACATTATAAAATATGCAGCTGAATATGAACGCTGTATAGTTAGAAAAACCATTCCTTCTTTGCCAAATCTATTCGTTCTACGTAAAGAAGAAACCAGCGCAATTGAGGCAGTCGTTTATAATCCCGTAATCTGCCTGATCCTACAGGGTGCCAAAGAAACTGCTATTGGCGCCCAATCCGTTGAACTGCATGCCGGGGACGCACTTCTGGTCAGCCATGACCTGCCTGTCGTCTCAAAAATCACAGAGGCCACCCCGGAAACACCTTATCTTGCTCTGATCCTGTCGTTGGATTTGGCCATGCTCCGCAGCCTCTATGAGCAAGTTGGCGACGTTGTCATTGAGAACGCAAGTGCTCGGTCCCTATCTGCTGGCCCTGCGGATCCATCGTGGGTCGAACCTCTTGGCCGATATCTCGCTCTGGCCGACAGCCCTTTGGACGCGCGAGTTCTAGGTCCTGACATTCTGAGGGAAATTCACTTTCGCCTTCTAATGTCACCGATTGGGAGCATGTTGCGCAATCTGCTCTCTGTTAACAGCCATGCCAGCCGTATCGGCAAAGCGATCATAAAGATTAGAGCAAACCTAAAAAAACCGCTAGCCGTCCAAGAATTGGCCGAGACAGCAGGGATGAGTCAATCTTCCTTTCAC
>JAHEFH010000062.1:10278-15928 GCA_024640245.1 Paracoccaceae bacterium
CGTTCTCCGGCCCACAAGTCACTTCGCATCGCAAGGTCGTTATAGAGAAACGACATCATAGCCCTGACCTTTGCAGAATTCCGCAAGTCAGGATGTGTCAGAACCCAGAGGTCCATATCAAGGTTTCGTATAGGGTCGGACACGCGGATTAGACGATCATCCTGATCTCCCGCATAACACGGCATGATCGTGATACCCATGCCCATAGCTGTAGCATTGAGAACTGAATGAGCTCGTTCGCATTGGAAAACCGCTTGCTTGCGGCCTTCTTCACGGGTGGGCCAAACGGTTGGAACCAACCAATCGATCATGCCTTCCACGAAACAGAACTTGTGCTCAGACAGCGGCACGTCGGGGTTCTGATTGAGATAGCTTTCTGTTGAATACAGGGCGAGGCAAAAACGGCTAACCTTGCGACCGAATGCCGTTTCCGGCGCTTGCTTCGTGGCACGAACCGCAATTTCGGCTTCGCGTAAACCGAGGTTTGCATGATCGTAGCTCGAATTGATGTCTACGTGGATTTGAGGGTGCAGCTTTCGGAAGTTGGCGACGATGGCCGGTGCCTCGTTGGTTGCGAAGGCGTCCATGCAGGTCAGCCGGATACGCCCGCTCAGCCGATGATCCTGACCTAGGACCTTGACTTCGAGCCCTTTGATTTCGGCTTCAACTCTCTCGGCGTATTCCATTGCGAACCGGCCTGCGTCGGTCATGACATATCCGTGGTCAAAGCGATCGAAGAACCGCACTCCAGTTTTTTCTTCTATGGCGTTTATGTTGCGCAAGATAGTGCTGCGGGTCTTGCCAAGAAGGCGCGCCGCGCCGGCGACGCTCTGCGCTCGGCAGATAGCAAGGATCAGGTGCAAATCGTTCCACTCAAGCGATTGGTGGGCCTCGGGATTGATGGAAGTTCTAGGCATCGAGGGAGGTGACCGTTTTTGCAACATCAAAGTGTATTATCGGACAATTGTTTGGTCATGTCGAGTGTGTAGATTTGTTCCCAGATCGGGTGGATCACCACAACTTTGCAAACAGCCGCATCGATCCGGCTCGAAAATGAAAAGGAGAATATTGTGATACAGCCCAAATTCGAAAATTTGATGACCGAAGTTCTCGAAGGTGTTTCCGGCACTGAAGTCGTCGTCAGCCATTGCGTTTTCCCGCCCAACTTCACGCTGCCAAAGCACTGGCATCCTGGAGAGGAGTTCGTCTATGTCCTCGAGGGAGCGTTAACACTTTGGCAAGAAGGTAAAGACTCTGTGACGATAAGCGCCGGCGAAGTAATTAAGGTGCCATACAAGGTCGTACATACCGCATCGACCGGCGACGAGGCTGTGACTTTGATCGCGTTCCGAGTTCATGAACATGGGCAGCCCGAACGTGTTCTGGTGGAAGACGCGACCACGGAGGCAGCGTAGCGCTCTCTGATAAGACAACTATCGATTCAGCTCATTCCAAACCTACCACTCAACCCAGTTCCAACCAATATTGCCACCAAATACCAGTGACCCGATGGAGATCGGACTAACAGAAGCGGAAGAAAACGGTCTTTAACGGGCACTGAGGCTCCGCGCCGCAGTCCAGAGTCACTTCAACCAGGAACGCCATCTCTACAACCGAGCCAGTTTTAAGCTGAGCCGCACTGTACCTCTTGCCGAGTGGCGTCAGCTTGGTGCGTCCTGAGGGGGGCCGAGCTTGGGATCCAGAGACTGTTCGCATTTCTCTCAGCACCCGCCAGTGCGATCTCTCATTGCTTTGAAGCGGCTTTGTGACTGTCCTTTTGTTCTGCCTTGGCCACATTCTCTTTCACCGCCAGAAAGCTGTCGGGTGTAACCGAGATCGAATCTATTCCAAACTCGACCAAATGCCGGGCGAAGCGCGGGTCGTTACTGGGAGCTTGCCCGCAGAGCCCGACCTTGACGCCCGCCTTATGCGCTTCAGCGATCACCGTCCGGATCATCCAAAGTACCGCCGGATTGCTTTCCTGAAACAATGGTGCAAGCTCCTCGCTGTCCCGGTCAATGCCCAGCGTCAACTGGGTCAAGTCGTTGGAACCAATGGAAAACCCGTCGAAACGCTTCGCAAATTCGGCGGCGAGCACGACATTCGACGGAATTTCGCACATTACATAGGCCTCGAGCCCGCCCTCGCCACGCTTCAGGCCGTTCTCTGCCATTACCTTGAGAACGTGGTCAGCCTCCTCGGGCGTGCGGCAGAACGGGATCATGACAATGACGTTGTCGAATCCCATCTCGTCGCGGAGCCGCCGGATCGCGCGGCATTCCAGCGCGAAACCTTCGCGGTAGCGATCGGAGTAGTAGCGCGACGCACCACGGAATCCGATCATCGGGTTTTTTTCGTCCGGCTCAAATTGATGGCCACCAAGCAGATCGGCATATTCATTGGTCTTGAAGTCACTCATGCGAATGATCGCCGGCTTCGGGTAAAAAACAGCGGCAATGCGCGACAATCCGCGGGCGAGGTGTTCAACGAAATATTCGGTTTTGTCGTCATAACCTTTGGTAAGCGTCTCGATTTCGGCCCGAGCGGCTTTATCGCGCAATTCATCGAAGCAAACCAGCGCCATTGGATGCACTTTGACCGCCGTATTGATGACAAACTCCATCCTGGCCAAACCCACACCGTCCGCAGGTAACCGCCACCAGCGGGAGGCGGCGGCGGGGTTCGCGAGGTTCACCATTACCTTGGTGCGGGTTGCTGGTATCTTGTCGCTCGACAACTCGGCCACCTTGATTTCCGAGAAACCGGCATAGACCATCCCATCCTCGCCCTCGGCACAACTCACAGTGATCTCCTGATCGTCGTGCAGGATTTCTGTCGCATTGCCAGTGCCGACAATGGCCGGCAAGCCCAACTCGCGGCTAACGATGGCGGCATGCGAAGTACGCCCGCCATGGTCAGTGACGATGGCCGCCGCACGTTTCATGATCGGCACCCAGTCGGGGTCGGTCGTCGAGGTGACCAGCACGGCACCATCGATGAATTTGTCAATGTCGCGCGCGTTTTCAATCAGGCAGACGGTACCCGTCACTGCAGCATCGCCGACGGCAAGCCCAGCAAGCAGCGGTTCGCCCTTGGCCTTGACTGAATAGGTCTTGATTGCCCCGGCCGCAACGCGCGACTGCACCGTCTCGGGCCTCGCCTGCACGATGTAAATCGTGCCGGTTCCGCCGTCGCGTGCCCATTCCATATCCATCGGCTGGCCATAATGGCGCTCGATCGTGACGGCCTGACGGGCCAATTCCACGATCTCTGCGTCGGACAGGACAAAGCTTGCCCGTTCGGCCTTTGAGGTGGGCACGTTGCGTGTTTCGCCGCTCGTCGCCCCCGCATAGATCATCTTGCGCTCTTTGGAACCCAGTCGCTTTTCTAAAATAGGCACCAGCTTGTGATTGCCCAGAAACGGCTTGAAGACCTGATACTCATCCGGGTTGACGGCGCCTTGCACGACATTCTCACCCAGCCCCCAAGCTGCGCTGATCATCACCACTTTGTCGAAGCCTGTTTCGGTGTCGATAGAGAACATAACCCCTGCGCCACCTGTATCCGCGCGCACCATCTGTTGCACCCCGACAGACAGCGCCACCTGATCGTGATCGAAACCCTTGAGCTTGCGATAGGTTATCGCCCGGTCGGTAAACAGCGACGCGTAGCAACGGCGGCAGGCCTCCAAAAGCGCCGACTCGCCGCGCACGTTCAGAAATGTTTCCTGCTGGCCTGCGAAACTTGCGTCCGGTAGATCCTCGGCAGTGGCAGACGAGCGAACGGCAACGGCGGGGTCATCGCTCCCAACCCGCTTGCCGAGTGCACGATAGGCCTCGAGAATGGCGTGCGTGGTCGCCTCTGGCCAGTCACCCTCCAGAATAGCGGTGCGGATAGCGCGACCTGTCTCTGACAGGGACTTCTTCGCAGAAGCCAGTTTCTCGAGCTCTGCGGCAATCACGACATCCAGAGCATTGGCTTTCATGTAACCCCTAAACGCATCCGCGCTTGTTGCAAAGCCCGGCGGCACCTTGACGCCCTCGCCTTGAAGAGCCTGAACCATTTCGCCCAGCGAGGCATTCTTGCCGCCCACCAGACCAACATCGTGGCGCTTCAAATCCTCGAACCAGATCACTTGTTGTCCTCTGCTTGGCATCGTTTTCCCCTATGCTTAAACGCTTGCTCGGCACTTTACCGATCGCTGGGCGAAATGACTTGATCTGCATCAAGGCGGCCAAATCGAGTTAATGTAAAAACAAAACGTCTGCAAAAAGAGGGGATAATTTATGGGCAAATCCGAGTCGAACGACTTGATACAAAAGCTTGAGTCCCGCGACCCACTTGGCCACAGGGATAAGTCGGCAGTAGTCGGAGCTATTGATGGTCTCTTTCCGGGCAGGTCGATGTGGCCTGAGGCCCGTGAGGATAGAACCGAGTCAGCGGATGTGGCACTTCATGTCGCGGAAAAGGCCTTTCCGAATTGGGACATCAAGTTGACCGGTAAAACCAGCGCGTCGCATGGCAACTGGGTTTGTACGCTAAGGGAATCTGCGGCGAGTGACGATGACGAAGTGATTGGCATCGGCAGTTCCCCAGTTCTCGCGCATGCGATTTTTGCGGCTTGCCTAAAGCTGGCGGCGGGGAAGCGCCACCTTTGAGGGACGTCAATAAGGGGTGCGGTCAGACGAATACGAACGGATTTATCAGGGGAAACTGGATTGAGGCGGGCAGGGTGGCAGAGTAGCGTCGCCAAATGACAAAAGGCAATTCCCTTATCTATTTCAGAACCAGCCCAGAGATGATCCGTCCGGCGGTGATTTTGTAAGTCCGTTTCCCGCCCACCTTGACTTTGCCAGGGCAAAATTAAATGTCTGCTTTTGGCCAAGAGCAGACCTTGAGTGAGGCCGAAGGCGGGCGGTCGTGTTGAACGGATGCTGGGCGGACTTACCTGCCGCCCGCTTGCGAACATAGGCTCTGTTGCAAAAAATCTGCTTGAAGGATGCAGGCTGGTCGCCTAGCGTCTCTGGACGACCAAATGCAGGTTGTTCCGGTCTTTCAAGATGAGCCCCGTGATCGTCCGCATAATCTCAGACACAACAACTGCCGCAAGAAAAACCAAGGTCAACGAACAATAGAAGGTCTTTTCTTTGTCATTTTCTATCTATCAGGCCTCTGTGCCAGTCTATTCGAAGCTACTCGCTGCCCAAGTCGGCATGATCGAAAAGGCTGTGGCCGATGCCGAAACAAGAAAATTTGCGCCCGAAATACTGTTTACGGCGCGCTTGCGTCCAGACATGTGGAATTTCTCTGAGCAAGTAAAGGCGACGACCAACCTTGCTTTTCGCGGCACTGCCCGGCTAGCCGGTCTCCCGGTTCCAGAAATCCCGGAGGAAGTTGGAACCGAAGTTGATATGAAAGCGCGGATCGCCGCCACCCTCGCATTTATACAAAGCGTCGATCCGGTCGCGATCGACGCCGGCCATGACCGCGAAATTACTTTCCCTATGGGAAACGAAACCGCCACGATGACCGGCGTACAATATTTCCTCGGGTTCACGCTTCCAAATATCTATTTTCACCACACAACTGCGTTCAACATCCTTCGCCACAACGGTGTCCCGGTGTCCAAATTGGACGATTACCTCGGCGG
>JAHEFH010000180.1 GCA_024640245.1 Paracoccaceae bacterium
ATGCGCTCAAGAAAGAGAAAGACGCCGTCATTCTCGCGCACAACTACATGACGCCGGATATCTATCACGGTGTGGCCGATGTCGTGGGCGACAGCCTGCAATTGGCCATCGAGGCGACCAAAGTGAAACAGCAGGTAATCGTCCAGTGCGGTGTGCATTTCATGGCCGAAACCTCGAAAATCCTGAACCCAGAAAAAACCGTCCTGATCCCTGACAGCCGCGCAGGCTGTTCGCTCGCATCGTCGATCACTGCCGCCGATATCGCGCAGATGCGCGCCCAATATCCCGGCGCACCGGTAGTTTCCTATGTGAACACCACTGCGGCGGTCAAGGCGGCCTCGGACATCTGCTGCACCTCGGCCAATGCGCTCGAGATCGTCAATTCGATGGACAGCGACGTCGTCATTATGACTCCGGATGGCCATCTGGCGCAGAATGTCGCCAAGCAGACCGACAAGACCATCGTGTGGTGGGAAGGCTCCTGCATGGTGCACGTTGAATTCACTGCACAAGAATTGCGCGATTACCGAGAGCACGAACCGAACATCGTAATTATCGCGCACCCCGAATGCCCGACCGACGTAATAGCCGAGGCCGATTTTTCCGGCTCGACCGCAGGCATGATCAAATACGTGCGCGACAACAAACCCGAAAAAGTTCTACTGGTCACCGAATGCTCTATGTCTTCCAACGTCTCGGCAGAAGTGCCGCAGGTCGAATTCCTCGGCCCGTGCAACCTCTGCCCGCATATGCAACGTATCACGCTTGAAAAGATCCTCTGGTCGCTGCACACGATGACCGAGGAAGTAACCGTCGATCCCGCTGTTGCCGGCAAAGCCCGTCTGGCCGTGCAACGGATGATCGACCTCAAGAGCTGAAGACGTTGGACGTCAAGAAATCCAACATCCTGATAATTGGCGCCGGGCTGGCAGGGCTTTACGCCGCCCTCTCGCTCGCCCCCAGAAAAGTAACCATTCTGTCGCCGATGCCGCTGGGCACGGGGGCTTCTTCCGCATGGGCGCAGGGTGGCGTCGCGGCGGCAATGGACAAGAACGACACCGCGGCGGCGCATGCCAAGGACACTATTGCGGCGGGGGACGGTATCGTCGATCCGGTCGTCGCGAAATTCGTGACCGAAGGAGCAGCCTTCCATATTCTGGAACTGGCCGACGTCGGTACGCCATTTGACCGTACCCCCGACGGCGGTTTTATCATGTCGAGGGAGGCCGCCCACTCCTTTGCCCGTGTAGTGCGCGTCAAAGGCGATCAGGCCGGTTATGCAATCATGAAGACCCTAATCGGGGCGGTGCAGAAAACGCCGTCGATCGAGGTGATCGAGGGTGCCACGGCTCTGCGCCTGCTAGCCGAGGGCGGCGCTATGACAGGCGTTGTAGTGTCGAACGACGGCGGCGAGCCCTATGTCATTCAGGCCTCGGCCTATCTGCTGGCCGCCGGTGGCACCGGCAGCCTGTACGCGCGAACCACGAACCCGCCCAGCGTGCGCGGGCAGGCACTCGGCATGGCGGCTCGTGCCGGCGCCAAGGTCGCGGATGCCGAGTTCGTCCAGTTTCACCCGACGGCCATCGATCTGGACAGGGACCCTGCCCCGCTGGCCACCGAAGCCCTACGCGGCGAAGGCGCCATTTTGCTGAACAAGAACGGCGAGCGCTTCATGGAGCAGGTGCACCCAGATCTGGAACTCGCGCCGCGCGATATCGTCGCCCGCGCGATATTCGACCAGCACCAGCGGGGGATGCGGCCGGTTCTGGACACGCGGACAACGATTGGTGCGCGCATCGACACCGACTATCCGGCGGTTTCGAAAACCTGCCGCGAGGCCGGCATCGATCCGGTCAAGGAGCCTATCCCGGTTGTGCCCGCTGCGCATTACCATATGGGCGGCGTCGAAACCGATATGCACGGCAAGTCCTCGATCAAGGGCCTGTGGGTGTCCGGCGAGGCTTCCTCGACAGGTCTTCACGGTGCCAACCGTCTGGCGTCGAACGGCCTGCTGGAGGCGCTGGTTTACGCCTCTACCTGCGCCAAGGGCATCGTCGAGGAGATCGGCACCGGCAAGGTTCAGAATCCGGCCGTTAAGTTCGACGACATAACTGCCTCTGCCGCGCTGCCTGATCCTGCCGCGGTCGCAAAGCTGCGACGGACCATGTCCGACAATGTCGGCGTCGTCCGGAACGCGGACGGATTGCGCGCCGCCCTTCGGACGCTGGCGAAACTCGACGCTGACTACGGCGGCAAATCCGACAGCTTTGACAATATGGTGGCTGCTGCTACGGTGATCGCCGCCGCCGCCTACCAGCGCAAGGAATCTCGCGGCGGGCATTACCGGACCGATTTTCCGGAAAAGAACCCCGACTTCAGCCATCGCTCAGAGATCACGCTGGACGAGGCCATCGCGCTCAGAAACAGCCTGTAGGAGGCAAATCCATGACCCACACCGATAGATTGCCGGATTTTCTGCTACTCGATCTGGTCAAACGTGCGCTGGACGAGGATCTGGGTGGCGCCGGCGATGTCACCAGCCAGGCGGTAATTCCCGACGGAACCACATATTCCGCCAAGTTGAACGCGCGCGAAGCAGGTGTCATTTCGGGCATGCAGATCGCGCGGATCGCGTTTCACACCGTTGATCCTTTGTTGACAGTGAAAACCCTGATCGCCGACGGTCGGCCCTGTAAGCCCGGCGATATCTGCATGACGATCGAGGGTGATGCGAAATCCATCCTCATGGCGGAACGGGTGGCCCTGAACTTCGCCGGTCACCTGTCGGGCATAGCGACCATGACGGCGGCCTATACAGCAAAGGCAACAGGCACAAAGACCAAAATCACCTGTACCCGCAAGACAACACCGGGCCTGCGTCTGGTCGAAAAAGAGGCCGTCCGACACGGTGGAGGTTCCAACCACCGGTTCGGACTGAACGACGCAATCCTGATCAAGGACAATCATATTGCAGCTGCAGGCGGTGTCCGCGCAGTTCTGGAGCGCGCCCGCGCTGTTGCCTCTCACATGCGCAGGATCGAGATTGAAGTCGATACTCTGGATCAGTTAACCGAAGTTCTGTCAGTCGGCGGGGCGGACTGCGTGTTGCTGGACAATATGGACAACATGCAACTGGCCGAAGCGGTCAAGATGGTCGGCGGACGCCTGATTACAGAGGCCTCGGGCGGCATGACGCTCGACCGGATCGCCGGGGTGGCGGGCGCCGGAGTTGACTATATTTCGGTCGGGGCCCTGACCCATACGGTCAAGACCCTCGATCTCGGGCTGGATTTTTAACCGGCCCGCAGTGATTTTCTAGAAATTGTCTTTGCGCTTACGGATTTCCGCGAATACTTCCGCGTCCGAAGCCTCCGACATGCCTAGATGGGCCCGCATCGCAGGGTCCGATGCCCGCAAAAACGGGTTCGTGGCCAACTCTTCGCTCAGCATGCTCGGCACTGTCGGCTTTCCTTCGGCCCGTAGTGCGAAAACGCGGCGCGCACGCGTCTGCAACGCCGTGTTGGCAGGGTCTACCGTCAAGGCGAACTTGGCGCTTCCCTCGGTGTATTCGTGGCTGCTGTAGACAGTCGTATCGGCCGGCAGAGCCGCCAGCTTGCACAGGCTGTCCCACATCATTTCAGGCGTACCCTCGAAAATGCGCCCGCAGCCCAGCGAGAACAGAGTATCGCCGGTGAATACGGTTTTCGAAGACGGAATATAGTAATTGACCATGTCCAGCGTATGTCCCGGTGTTTGCAGGACCTTGACCTTGTGCCCCCCGATTTCGAAACTGTCGCCTTCCTTCACCAGAACATCCAGGCCAGCTATCGGTTGTGACTGCTCCTTGGGCCCGATCACAGTGCATCCGGTTGCGGCTTTGACCTCTTCAAGGCCCTCGACATGGTCGGGATGGTGGTGCGTGATCCACAGATGCGTCAGGGTCCAGCCCTTGTCGGCCAGCGCCTTCTTTATTGTTCCGGCATCGCCTGCGTCCACACAGGCTGTCTCTCCGGTCTTTGGCGAATGGATGAACGCCAGATAGTTGATACCCGCCCGCGCGCTTTCAAACGCGACCTGATGAAATTCCAGTTCCGACATGATTATCCTTCTGCTTGTCTGCCTTACCAGGTACCGATGTTTTCCATCGACGCCCAGGGTTCCTTCACAGGTAGGGCCTCGCCCTCCTGAAGCAACTCTATGGACACATTTTCCGGCGATTTGATAAAGGCCATACGTCCGTCTCGCGGAGGCCGGTTGATCACTACGCCATGATCCATCAAATGCTGGCACGTCTCGTAAATGTTTTTGACCCGATAGGCCAGATGGCCCCAACTGCGGCCGGTTTCCAGCTTTTCGTCAGTATCCCAGTTATAGGTGATTTCCAGTTCCGGCGCGCCCGTGGCGTTAGCGGAATTCTGATCTTCAGGTGCAGC
>JAHEFH010000063.1 GCA_024640245.1 Paracoccaceae bacterium
CTGTACTGGATGCCGCTGAACCAGCGCCTGCAGATCATCGAGCGCGGAGAGGCCAACTTGTCGCCAGAGGCTGACCGCTCCACCCGCGTGACCATCGGGCATGCCGAAGGCATGCCGCTGGCCTTTGCCAATATCTACACTGATCTGGCCGAAGCTATCCGGGCAGAGAAGGAAGGCCGGATAATGGACCCGGCGGCTGACTTGTATCCAAAGGCCGAGGACGGTTTGCGGTCCATGGCCGCGGTCTTTGCCGTCGCCGCCTCGGGCAAGGCCGACGGCGAATGGATCGACGCCCGCCCGCCGATGTTCCGTTAGAGGCGTGGCCGCAGCGTAGACCGCTCCACGACCGCACAAGGGAACAGTCGGGCCTCTGGATGTCGGTTTGGATCGTCCAGCATCGCAAGGATCAACTCAAGCGACGCGTTGATGATCTCTTGTATCGGCTGACGGATCGTTGTCAGGCTTATGTTTTCCCAGCCGGCCATTTCCATGTCGTTAAATCCGATCAAGCCGATATCCTGCGGCACTTTCAACCCGGTGTCCTGCACCGCGCTGAGTGCGCCGATCGACAGAATATCATCGCCGCAGAAATAGGCCTCGGCCGGATTGTTCCGCAGTAGTCTCTGCATTTCCTGCCGGCCCGCGACGAACGTATAATCTTGCGCGAACGAATGGCTGAAGCTGATGTCAGGATGTTTCGCCAGTTCCGCGCCAAAGCCCCTCAGCCGGTCCTGCGTGGACGTCGCCGTTTCGGGTCCGCCGAGGAATCCGACGGATTTGTATCCCCGTTCCAGCAGTTCGATCGCGGCCATTTTCCCGCACTCGACGTTGTCGACGCCGACGACATGCACCTCCGGCGCGCTGGAGTAGCGACCGAAACTGTTGACCACCGGAACACCGGCATCGCGGAAGGCCCGGGAAAAGCGCGGCGGCAGGGTCGAAGACGCGACGATGACACCGTCCACCGAATACTGGCGCAGCATCCTGACCGAGTTTTCGGGGTCGGTTTCGTTGGTCAGGTTGACCAGAAGCGGTCGCAGGCCGCGTTCCTGCAGCCCTTGCGTGAACAAGTCGAAGACTTCCAGAAAAATCGGGTTGTGAAAGTTGTTCGAGACCAGCCCTATCAGCTTGGTGCGCCCCGTCGTCAAGCTCGATGCCAGGGCGTTGGGGCTGTAACCCAATTCCTTCGCGGCCTTTTCCACCTTGCTGCGCATATTTTTGGAAACCGACGCGCCGTCGGTGAATGTACGCGAGACTGCAGACCTCGAGACACCCGCGCGTTCAGCAACGTCCTTCAAGGTGGCAGCCATGGTCTGAAAACTCCGATTACTTGGTCATGTTGCCTTCATGTCTCGAAGGTTACACTTCTAAATAGTATTAAGTACGTCAATTCTCTTTGCAACTGGTTGCAGGCAAATTAACCCACTTGAGATCGTTATTCTTGAGGACGGATTATTTCCCAAGCAACGCGAACGAGCCGCGCTTTTACAAATCATGGCAACTGCGGCGTTGCGCAGCTGGTCCATGTTGCATTGGCCCTGAAGGTCTGCCGTGTACAATCAGGCTTTCGCGTCACGCTCGAATATCCAGTTATGGTCAGGATGGTTCTTGAACCGCCATTTCCGCACCGGTCCGGCCATGACATTGAGGTAGTAGAGATCATATCCGTAAGGGGCGCCGCAGGGGTGATGGCCCTTGGGAACCAAGACTACATCATGGTTGGAAAAGGACATTGTTTCGTCAAGAGTTCCGTCCTCCGTCCAGACACGCTGATGGCCATAGCCATGCGCCGGATTCAGGCGATGGTAATAGCTTTCTTCCAGATAGGTTATCTCGGGATAATTATCTTCGTCATGGCGGTGCGGCGGATAGGAAGACCAGTTTCCCTGCGGCGTGAACACCTCGGTCACCAGAAGGCTGTCAGCGACGTCCCGGCCTTCCATGGCGATATTGTTTATGTAGCGGGTATTCGCTCCCTTGCCGCGCTGCTCCAGATGAATGTCTTCCGGCCCGATGATCTGTGCTCCGTGCCCGCCCGAACCCGGCGCGGAGCAGACCGCCAACGTACAAGCCGTGGTGGCCGTCGCCGACCAGTCGGATGCATTGGGCACATACACGCAATGCGGCGGCGTCTTCTCGAAGACGTCCATCCTGTCGCCCAACTCGCCAAAGCTCTTGTCGCCCGCGCCGATTTCGGCCCTACCCTCGACAAGCACAAGGATCACTTCCCTGTCATTGGTCGGTTCCGCCACCGTTTCGCCTGCCGCCAACCGGTACAGGCCAAAGCCGACATAGTCCCAGCCGACAGATTCCGGAGTAATGTCATGCACTTTTCCCGTTGTTCCGCGCGGTTTTCTCAGAAGATCGGTCACTCTTCCCTTTCCTCTTTCGGATCTTGTTTCGTGTCAAACACGACAAAGAACTGCCAGCCACAAAAGACGCCGGTCGCGCCGAATAGCACCCCCCAGAAGGGCGTGCCCATCGCGAATTCGACCATCGCCCATGCGAAGCAAAATACTACGATCGCAACCCGCCGCCAGAGGGGTTTGAAAAACGGGTGCTGGACATCGAGTAATTTCACTGGTTCCTCTTAAGTTGGGAACGGGCGCCGAGCGCCCTGTTACGACCGGCGATGCTGGTCTGTTTCTTTGGGCAGTTGCCGGCCCGGGCTGCGCACAGACCGATCAAACTGTGACATTTGGTGATCGGGTCGAATACCGTGGGCAACGTAATTTCCTTCTCAGTCCAGTATCTCGGACAATCGCACAACGCGAGCCTCGTCAACGGATTTCAGCGCCGCATCGGCCAGCGCCAGCGCCATTAACCCGTCCTGTCCGGTTGTGGGCATCTCGGTCTTGTCTCTCAACGCCGCCACGAAGGCCGCGATTTCATTGGCATACGCCGCGGTATACCGGGTCATGAAAAAGTTGAGCAGCGGCGGACGGTGGAAACCTTCGGCATCTGCAAGCTCGATATTCGCCTCTCGGGTGTTTTCGGCAGATGCAGCGCCCTTGGACCCCAGAACCTCGATCCTCTGATCGTAGCCGTAGGTCGCGCGACGCGTGTTGGTGATGACGCACTGACGTCCCGATGCCGTTTTCAGAATGACATTTACACTGTCATAATCGCCCAGTTCACCTATCTTTGGGTCAGTCAGAACCGAAGCGGCCGCCTGAACGGTCTCGACCTCTTCTCCCAGCATCCAGCGGGCCACATCGAAATCATGGATCGTCATGTCGCGAAAGATACCGCCCGAGCGTTCGATGTAGGCGTAGGGTGGCGCACCAGGGTCGCGGCTGGTGATAGTCACCATTTCAACATCGCCGATCTTTCCGGCGTCTATCGCGGCCCTGAGCGCGTTGAAATCAGGATCGAAACGGCGGTTGAAACCGACCATGAGACGCCCCTTCGTTTCATCCACGACCTTGAGGCATTCTTGCACGCGGCGGACGCTCAGATCGACCGGCTTTTCGCAGAACACCGCCTTGCCGGCGCGCGCGAACCGCTCGATCAGATCGGCATGGGTATCCGTCGGTGTGCAGATGACGACGGCGTCGATGTCGTCTGCCGCCTCGATTGCGTCGATCGTCCGGATATCGCAGCCATATTTATCCTGAACTGACTTGGCCGCCGCCGCGACAGGATCCGCGATCGCGGTCAGTGTAGCGCCCGGAACGGACGCGATTGCGCTTGCATGGACCTGACCGATACGGCCGGCGCCGAGTACTCCGAATTTGACTGTCATGTCTAGTATCCAGTTGGCCGACGAGTGTCGGACATTATGTGCTCGCTTAGTCGGTATTTAGGTCAGCGAGGGGGCCTAAGCCGCCCCCTCGTATTCGGCTCCGGTCTTGGCGCCTGTGATATAGGCGACAACGTCCTGACCGTCTGTCTCGTTCTTGTTCAGATTGGCAACGATCCGACCGCGGCGGAAAACAATAATCCGGTCCACCAGATCCATAACCTGCCGCATGTTGTGGCTGATCAGGATCAGCGGTTCGCCGGCTTCCTTCAGCGTCCGGACAATGTTTTCGACCTGAGCCGTCTCCTGCACGCCCAGCGCCGCTGTCGGTTCGTCCATAATCGTCAGTTGCGAATGGAACGTCGCGGTTCTGGCGATAGCGACACATTGCCTTTGACCACCCGACATATTGGCGATTGTGTTGCGAATATTGGGAATCTTGACGGCAGTCTTTTCCAAACCCGCAAGCGTCGCTTCGCGCATGCCCTTGTAGTCCAGAAAGCGGAACGGGCCCAGCCAGTTAAACTTGGTCATCTCTCTGCCAAGAAACAGGTTGTCGGGAACATCCAGATCGTCGGCCAGAGCCAATGTCTGGAAGACGGTTTCAATTCCGGCCTCGCGCGCATCCAGCGGGCCATCGAAGTTCACTTCCTTACCCATAAAAGTAACTTTGCCACGCGTGCGCTGTTCCACGCCGGTAATCTGGCGCACGAAGGTGGATTTACCGGCCCCGTTGTCGCCCATGATTGCAACATGCTCGCCTTTGCGCAGTTCGAAGTTCGCGCCTTCCAGCGCATGAACACCACCATAATGCTTGGTTAAGTCTTCTGTTTTCAGAACAATATCGTCGCTCATCTTCTTCCTCCCAATCAAGCTTTTGCCGCAGCGCGTTGCTGGCGGAATTGGTCAAGTATAACCGCAGCGATGATTATGCCGCCCATGGCCATTAACTGATATGACCCGTCAAGTCTCACGAAGGTAAAACCAGAACGTATAACACCTAGCACCATAGCGCCGAGGACTGTGCCGATGATGGAGCCGCGGCCCCCGGTTAAGCTGATGCCGCCGATAACCGCCATTGCGATGGCGAAGAGTTCATAGAACTCCCCCATGCCTGCTTGTGCGGTTGAAGCTTTTGAGCTCAGCACGACGCCCGCGAAGGCCGCAAGCATGGATGCGATCATGTAAACCATTACCTTGTGACGCTTAACGTTGATGCCCGACATCCGCGCGGCTTCTTCGTTCGAACCGATCGCATAAGTGTGTTTTCCGTAAACCGTATAGCGGAGGATCACATGGAAAACCACGGCCAGTGACAAGAACCACACCACCGGCATCATGCCAGAGCCGATGAACTTGTAGCTCTCAGTTGGAAAGGAAACTGGCCGGCCTGCGGACCACCAAAGCGCAATGCCGCGGCAGATCAGGAACATACCGAGTGTCGCGATAAATGGTGGAATGCGGAAGTAAGCGACAAATGTTCCATTTATGCCCCCGATCACGGCCCCGAATAAGAGCCCGACGACCACGGGAACAAGGACCGGTAGATCCATGGCCCAAGTACCAAAGATCGCCTTGGGGTTCGGGTTGCCATTGACCAGTTCAGTCTGTGCGAAACTCATCGCGATCATCGCCGTCGCCGCGACGAGAGGACCGGAACTAAGATCAATACCTGCGGTTATGATAACCTGTGTCACGCCGAGCGCTATGATCCCGATGATCGCAACTTGCAGGATGATAATCTGCAGTCGCGCCTCGTTGAAAATTGTGTCGAAGCGGCCCTGTGTATCAAAAAGGAAACTCTGGCCGTTCAAGCTTGGAAGAACCTGCCCCAAAATTTCAAAGATTACGATGATGATAACTAGAGCAAGGAGGATGTTCATTTCATTGGGCCAGGACCTTTTACTCTTGTCAAAGGTGAGCCCGCCAATGCCGTGGCTGGTATCTGTCATTGATGAAGTTCCCTGTTAATCGCTTTTAAGATTGCGGGACGGCACAGATGGCGCCGCCCCGCAGATTCAGACCAGAACCGAACTCAGTTCTTGCTCAGGAACTCGTCCATGTTGGCCGGTGTAACCAGTTTGAACGGAATGTAGACTTTTTGGTCCACTGTCTCGCCAGCGGCAAGCGCGAGTGCCGTGTTAACCGATCCCGCTCCCTGTCCGAACGCATCCTGGAAAACAGTTACGTCATAGTCGCCAGCTTGCATTGAAAGCAAAGCGTCCTGACTGGCGTCAACGCCACCAACCTGAACGTCAGCCATGTCGATGCCGGCAGCCTTCATTGCCTGGATCGCGCCAATGGCCATTTCGTCATTGTTGGCAAGAACGAAATCGAACGGCTCACCCGATGACATCCAGTTGGTCATAAGATCCTGTGCTTCATCGCGTGACCAGTTTGCAGTCTGCTCGTCGATCAGTGTCATGAAATTGCACATGTCGATGCCGATGATGTCATGTACATCCTTCGAACGCTGAACAGCGGCCTGATTTGAAAGTTGGCCGTTCATGAGATAGCCTCTCGCGCCACCGGCTTTACCATCTGCACGCAAGTTGTTGCACACTTGGAATGCCGAAAGCGTACCAGACTCGATTTCATTTGAGGCCACAAATGCCTGCGTCGGCGGCAAATCATTCACGTTGTCAGGCTGGCGGTTGACGAAAACCAGCGGTGTATTGCCGGCAGCTTCCGTAATGGCGGCGCCTGCCGAAGTATCAACGATGTTCACGATAATCGCGTCAACACCTGATGCGACAAAGTTCTTCACCTGGTCGATCTGCTTGGCAAGGTCGTCAGAAGCGTCTTCCATTTGCAGTGTGACACCATCGATGCTTGCTGCGTGTTCTGTCATGCCGTTACGCATAACTGTCAGCCAATTGTCATCAAAACGAGAAATCGTTGCACCGATATCCTGAGCCATAGAAGTTGTCGCCATCAGCGAAACCAAGCCCGCAGCTATAATTGTCTTTTTCATCTAAATCCTCCCAGATTGGTGTCCGGTACACCGCTGTCTTTACCGGAAGGCCCAAAAGGGCCAGTTAATTCATCCCTCCCCAACGTCAGGCGGCAATTTTTGCCAGCCGGTTCGTGATGAAATCGAATGAACGCGAAAGCTCTGCTTTCGGGTCCGGAAAATTGTGGACGACCGGCGAGAAGCATTCGTAGGAGAATGCGCCGTCGTATCCGGCCGCCAAAAGTGCCGCAATTTGCTCAATGTTGCCAACACGGTCATCCGCGTCGACCAGCACCCGGTGCTCGTCCAGCATGTTGGCGACATCGACCGTCGGGTCCGTGACGCCCGAGATGTGGACGATGCCGGTGTATTCCGGAAAGATCGGACCGCCGCCGGCCAAGTGGTGATGGAACGTGTCATGGACCAATTTTAGGTGATGCCGCCCGCCGAGCGCCTCGATGGCGTCGATGGTCTCCTGCTTGGAGCGCAGAGACGAAATCGGGAAGCCAAGGGGCTCCACCAGTGCGACGAGGTCAGCGTCTTGCAGCATCGGCAGGATTTCACGCAGGGCAAAGCGCAGGTTGCCTTGGCGTTCGCCGGCACCGGTCCCCTCGCCATCGTTGCGGGGGATGAGGCTGATGGTTTCCGCGCCCGACGCCTTGGCGGTGCGGATCAGGACATTGACCGCTTCGCAAACCGTGTCGGACCAGGAATTGAACGGATAGACTTGGCTCAGACCTAGCAGCCGCAGGCCCTTGCCGCGAGCCAACTCTCCTGCGGCTGCAGGGTCCATGGCATCGAACAGGGGTTGCGCGATGTCGTTGCGCACTTCCACGCCGATGCAGCCGAGATCCTTGGCCATCTCCAGAAAGGCCTCATAGCGCATCGCAGGCGCAGTCATGTGGTTCAAAGCCAAATTTGGCATACTGTGCCGTCCTCCCGTATCGCAAGATTGCTAATAATGGCCCGCGTACAGGCTAGCAGGATCGTTTCGTCCGTCATTTCCGCAGCCCTCTCTGACGGCTTCGACAATCCTCTTTCCGCAGACGCGCGCAAACGCAACTCACGACATTTCGAATCTCAAGATACAGGTTTTGCAACCGGTTGCAAACTGAATTTTTTAAAGACGTTCGCTCACAGATGCCAAGCTTGCCATAGTTTGCGGATTAACTTTTGAAATGACGGGCCCCACCTCCCACGCATTCCTTGGTCACGTTACGTTGGGCCGGAAGCCACGCTCCGGTCAAATTTGGCCCAACCATACAGCTTCAATTATGAAAGTTTTGAAATCAACCTATGAAAGTATTACATCATTCAGACGGATTCGGGCAGATACAACAGCGGTTCGAGGAAATGCTGTCCGGGAACCTGTGGCTCCTTGCCGATCGCGGCACCGGTCATCAGTTTAACCAGATCCGTACAAAGCTGTGGAAGCGGCGTTGTAACCACCATCGTTGCATAGTGATCCGATAAAGCTCTGCGTGAGTCGGATATCAATTCATTCACAACCATTGCAACGTGATCCGGCGGGCGGGCTTCACGCAGCGCCGCAATCGCGCCCTCCATTCCGCCGCCGGCCATGTAGATCCCGACAATATCCGTATGACGCGCCAACAGGTCGAGCGTGGCTTCGTACGTCAATTGCCTCGTCTCCAGATTGATCAGCGTATCGAGCACCTGAAACTGAGGTTTGAATTCGCGGAAATAGCTGCGAAAACCGGTTTCACGCAATTCGTGGCCATGCCAGCGATGACCGCCGACGAAAATTGCGACTTTGCCCGGCTTTCGCGCTGCAGTGGCCAGCATCCAGGCGGCAATTCGGCCGACTTTGAGATTATTGAGTCCGACATACTGCAAACGTTCGCCCTGCGCAAAATCCGAGAGCAGGGAAAACGTAGCGATGCCATGGCTTTTCAAATCCCGTACTGCATCGGTTATAAGGTGATGGTTCACCGCTGTCGCGGCAACCACATCTGCCTTTCCCCGCATGTCGGTCAGCATTTCGGCAACCTCGCCAGGCGACTGGGAATGGCAGAATTTTATGATGGCGCGGCCGCGAATACCTGTAGCCGACCGGACCTTTTGCTCGATCTCTTGAGCGAAGGCCTGATAGAAAGATTGCTTTTCCTTTTGCAGCACAAATCCGAACCGCACCTCGGGCAGATCCGCACGCAACCTTTGCTGGATCAGGTTCGTCGCATGATAGCCGATCGCATGGGCCGCGTCCGAAACTTTGCGCGCCGTTTCCTCGCGGACCTTGAGGCGCCCGTTCAGAACCCTGTCCACGGTCGCCACACTGACGCCGGCTTCCTCGGCTATGTCCTTGATCGTCGGTCGTCCCGCCATTTACAGCACCCAGAATGATACAAATGATGTAATACTATCATTATTTGATGTCAATTTTTGATGGTTCCTGACGGTTTTTCGAGGTCGGAATCTGGTCGGATCAGACAGCGGTCTCTAGTGTCCACTCAAACGGGAGGAGTTAGCATGTCGAAGCGTGATTACAGTTTGCTTGGCGAAGATGCGCGCCGGGCTGTCGAGACGGGCCTTTCGGCCGCCGAATGGTATCACACGGAAATTCCGCGCAAGGAAATGAAGGCGCTTATGAAGCGCGCCAACCAACCTGCCCTGCGGGATACAATAATCCTGTTTGGCCTAATGATCATATTCGCTGCAAGCGGCATAGCGCTCTGGCCATCCTGGTGGTCGGCGCCGTTCTGGCTCGCCTATGGCGTGCTGTACGGCTCCGCCATGGACTCGCGCTGGCATGAATGTGGACACGGAACGCCCTTCAAAACCGGGTGGATGAATGACGTCGTCTATCAGATCGCGTCCTTCTGCATGGTTCGGAATCCGGTCACATGGCGGTGGAGCCACGCGCGCCACCATACGGATACCATCATCGTGGGTCGCGACCCCGAAATCGTAGCCATGCGTCCTCCAGCCCTGTTTCATATCGCGATGAACTTCTTCGGAATCTTCGACGCCATCAAGGGCTGGTCGCGGATGCTGTTGAACGCCTCTGGCCGGTTGGACCCCGAAGAGGCCACGTATGTGCCGGAAACCGAGCATCAGAGGATCATTCGCATCGCGCGCATCTGGACAGCGATATACGCCGCAACCATCGCGCTAGCCTGGGCAATGCACTCGATCCTGCCACTGATGGTGATCGGCCTGCCGCGGTTTTACGGCGCCTGGCACCACGTAATGACCGGCGTGCTGCAACATGCTGGGCTGGCGGAAAACGTGCTCGATCACCGGCTGAACAGCCGGACGGTCTATATGAACCCAATAAGCCGGTTCATATACTGGAACATGAACTATCATGTAGAACACCACATGTATCCGATGGTCCCCTATCACCGCCTGCCGGAACTTCACGAAATGATAAGGGACGACCTGCCGACGCCGAATTCCTCGATCTGGCAGGCATACAAAGAGGCTTTACCGGTTCTGAAACGTCAACTTGCCTACGAGGATTTCTTCCTCAAGCGCGATCTGCCGCCCACCGCAAAACCCTACCGGGAAGAATTCCACCGCGATGCTCTTGGCACACCAGCCGAATAACCTATCGAAGGAAGAAAGAATGACAAACTGGATTGACGCCTGTGCAAAAGACGACATCGACGAAGAGGACGTGATCCGCTTCGACCACGACGGGAAAACCTATGCCATTTACCGCAGTCCGGACGACGAGTTCTTCTGCACCGACGGCCTGTGCACGCACGAGCAGGTCCACCTCGCCGACGGTCTGGTGATGGACTACGTGATCGAGTGCCCGAAGCACAACGGCCAGTTCGATTACCGGAACGGCGAAGCGAAAAGGGCACCCGTATGCAACCATCTAGGCACTTATCAGACCAGGATCGAAGGCGATCGGGTTCTGATAGGTCTGGGCTGATCTTGTGCCCGGCATGGTCATAGTCGGAGCCGGCGAATGCGGCACTCGCGCGGCATTCGCCCTGCGCGAGGCCGGATATGAAGGCAGCGTCACTTTGGTCGGCAAAGAGCCGCACCTACCTTATGAGCGCCCGCCCTTGTCGAAACCGTCGAACGGCAAAGTGACGCCGAAGCTGATCGCGAACGAAGAGCGTTTTGTAGAAGCCGACATTACGCTGCTGACAGATGATCCCGTGACGTCAATTGATGCGGAGGCAATGTCGGTGCGATTGCAGTCGGGCCGTACGATCCCTTATGCCAAGTTATTGCTTGCCACCGGAACGCAACCGCGAGCGCTGCCTGTCGAGGGAGGCGAACATGCCGTGACCTTTCGCACGCTCGAAGATGCCCGCGCCATATTCAAGGCGGCGGAAACAGCCGACCGCGCGGTGCTGATCGGTGCTGGCCTGATAGGGCTGGAACTGGCCTCCGCGCTGCGCGACCGGGATATCGGCGTTACCGTTGTCGAGGTCGCAGACCGCGCTCTCGGCCGCGCCGTGCCGGCAGAACTGGCAGAGATTATCGTCGCCAAGCATCGCGACAAGGGCGTCACATTCCGGTTCGGAACGGGAATAGACAAAGTCGAACCATCCTCCGTCACGCTCACCGACGGCACCAAAGTCGAGGGCGACCTGATAATAGCAGCCATCGGCGTGATTCCGGATACAGCACTCGCCGAGACCGCCGGTCTGGAAGTCGGTAACGGCATAAAGGTGGATGACAGATTGCGCACGTCGGTGCCGGACATATTTGCCGCGGGTGACTGCGCCTCTGCGCTGCACCCGTTTTACGGTAAGCACATGCGGTTTGAATCCTGGCGCAATGCGCAGGATCAGGGTGAGGCGGCAGCGCGGAATATGGTGGGCGGGGACAACGCATTCGCGCGCGTTCCGTGGTTTTGGTCTGACCAGTACGATCTGGGGCTTCAGATCACAGGCATGCCGGATCCGTCGCACCGGGTCATTACCCGCCAGTTGCCGAACAACGCGCGCTTGCTGTTTCACCTTGCCGACGACGGACGCCTGATGGCTACAAGTGGTATCGGTACGGGCAATGCTGTCGCAAAGGATATCCGACTGGCGGAAATGCTGATCGAAAAGGGTCTTTCGCCGGACGCAGACGCGTTGTCAGACACGTCCGTGAACCTCAAAAAACTGCTACGCGGTTAGTAGAACGAGTAAACTTAAGGGAAACGAAATGATTACGAACCGGAAAACCGTCGCCGATTTGCGCGCTCTCAAGGGCAAGCGCCAACTGACCATGCTCTATGTCGAAACACTGGACGAGGCGCGCGCCGCCGCCGCCGCCGGGATCGACATGCTCTCGATCATCCAGCCGGTCTGGACACCGCAAATGCGTGAGGCCGCGGGCGACTGCTTCGTCCAAGTCGGATTGCTCTATGGCGAGTTGTGCACCTACGAAGATTACCTGCGCGCGGCCCACAGCGCAGTTATTATTGGCGCCGACTGCGTTTACTGCGCGGCGTCTCTGGATACCATATCCAAGCTGGCGGCAGAGGGCATACCCGTGGTCAGCCACGTAGGCCTGATCCCCTCAAAGGCGACATGGACCGGCGGTTTCAAGGCCGTCGGAAAGACCGCAGCCAGCGCTCTTGCTGTCTGGAAACACGTCAAGGAACTGGAAAACGCAGGCGCAATGGGCGCGGAGTTGGAAGTCGTACCGGATCGCGTCGCCGCAGAAATCTCCAAACGCACGAGCCTGATCATGCTGGGCATGGGTGCAGGGTCCGGAGCGGATGCGCAATACCTGTTTGCCGAAGATGTCCTGGGTTGCACACGGGGCCACAAGCCACGCCACGCCAAGACCTATCGCGACTTCGCAGCTGAATACGAACGCTTGCAGACAGAGCGGATCGCCGCATTCGAAGAGTTCGCCGCTGATGTCTCCTCGGGTGCTTATCCAGCGCGCGAACACACAGTCGGAATAGCCGATCAGGAGTTCGATGCGTTTTTGCAGGAGCTCAACTGAGGTACGACGGCCCTGTCCGACGTCGCATAGATATGAACCAATGAGCGCATAATAATTAGGGGGTTTTGCTCCAATCGCTTCTTTGATTACGCCGTTTTGCTGAAATGTTGCAGGCGAAGTTACCGTTTGAAAGTGACCCGCATTCAATCTCGACGAGGGCTATCAAGAATTTGGGTTGCGGACGGGATATTCTCCGGTGTTACGATCTGAATATTCGACGCTAGATTTGTTGGGCAGTCTGGCAAAAGTTTGTGATGATGCAGAAAAGCTTGAAAAACATTTCGCACGTCGACCCTCAGGTCATGATGCAAAACGAAACTGAGATCACCCGCTCGGATCAGTGCCCGGTTTTCTTGATCAAGGTCGTGAGCGATATAGATTTGCGGCTGCAATCTATTTTGTTGGAGGGTTTCCAAAATGGTACGGTTCCCTCCGCCCATCGAATAGACCGCCCGCAAGTCGCCCAACTGATCGACCACTTGGCTCATTAGACGTGAAGTTTCATAGTGCACGCCGCTCCCGCCGCTCACATCAATGATCCGCAGATTTGGACACCTGCAATTCAGCGTCCGGGCAAATGCAATCGCACGCTCTTCTTCCCCAAAAAAGCGATCATTGCTGCGCGTTGCCAAGACCGTTCCCGAGGTGTCACCTAAGGTCTTTTCAACAAGGTAGGCGGCCGTTCGACCCGCGCTCTTGTTGTCAAGCCCGACATATGCAATGCGACCCGATGCATTTATATCGGTCACAAGAGTGACAACGGGTATACCAGCGGTGACCAACGCGCCGACGGCCTCGCGGATTGCGGGCAAGTCGCGCGCCTTGAGGCATACCCCATGACTGCCCCGTTTGGCGATGCGCGCCAGAATTTTCACGACCTCGTCCTCGGTCATAATCTCTTGGATCAAGAACCGTGGCCGGCAGACCGCGGCACCCACTTGCGCCAAGACCTGTTCGGTCGCGTTCCGCACTTCGCGACTGAACCGCGTTGGTGCCTCGATTACGAAATCGAAAAACATGCGCCGCCCACGGGCCGCAAGTTGAGTTTCTTGCCCTTCGAGCTCTGCGATTGCCGCCGCAACGCGCGCCTTTGTTTGAGGGCTGACATGCGCACGGTTGTTAATGGCCCGATCAACCGTAGCTGTACCCAGCCCCGCCTGTCTGGCAATTTCTTTCAATGGAAACCGATGGGTCATTTGGTGTATTATTGATGTATTTTGAACCGCCTTTCAAGGCATTTCTAAAGTAGTCTGAACTTGAAATAACGGGAGGCTAGGCATGGAAGACCACAAACAAAACCACATCGCTTACTTTGAATCTGACCCATGCGACCTGAATGAATTCATAGAGCTGATAGATCGAACGGTGCATCATGATGTCGTGCCTTATGCCGACGACGTGCAACTAAACGTCCCGATATACAATATGGCCAAACTAATTGGTCCTCTTGAACACAAAGATTCGCGGCGCGAGATCATGAGCGAATGGGCGCAGGTTCTGATGACAGGCGCGGGCGTTCTGGTTCTGAAAGGCGCCTATCCAGACACAACTGTTCTGGACCAGGCAACATCGATCTACGAGGCTATCATCGCTTCCGAAAAGAGTGCAACCGGAGGCGGCGGTGACCACTTCGCGGCATCAGGTGCCAATGACCGGATATGGAATTCTCTGCAAAAGCTCTGCGAGCAAGCCCCGGAAGTCTTCCTCAGATATTTTGCCAATGTCTCGATCGCAGCCGTCTGCGAGGCTTGGTTGGGTCCAAATTACCAGATGACCGCGCAGGTTAATCTGGTACATCCTGGCGGCGCAGCACAATTAGCGCACCGAGATTACCACCTCGGCTTCCAAACAGCCGACATCAGTGCTGCTTACCCGGCACATGTTCATGACCTTTCGCCGGTCTTGACCCTTCAGGGGGCCGTTGCCCATTGTGACATGCCATTGGAAAGCGGCCCGACAAAACTGCTGCCCTTCTCACAAATTTATCGTCCCGGCTATGCAGCGTGGCGACGCGATGACTTCCGGGCGCTGTTCGAGGAGCGCTATATTCAGCTACCCTTGGCAAAGGGCGACGCGTTGTTTTTCAATCCTGCATTGTTTCACGGAGCCGGGTCAAATACGAGCGCGGACATTCACCGCATGGCAAACCTGCTACAGGTCTCATCCGCTTTTGGCCGCGCTATGGAAACGGTGAACCGCAGCAAGATGTGCAAGATGCTCTACCCACATGCGCTCAGCGCCCTGAAAAGTGGTGCCTTGAGCCAATCTGAGTTATCGGCTGCTATCGCCTCCACGGCAGAGGGCTATTCTTTTCCCACCAATCTTGATCGCGATCCGCCCAAAAATGGACTCGCGCCCGAAACACAGCGGGCTTTCTTCCTGCGCTCTTTGACAGAGGGCGTCGGTGCGGACAACTTCGGCAAACATCTTGACCTTATGGATGCGAAACAGCTGGCCTAGTCCCAGACCGCCACGGGCAGCGACGCTGGCCGGCTGCCCTTCCTGCGTCAAGCCGCTTTCCTCTGAACGAGCTCGAGCCAGGATTCGTCATCTTTCAAATTCCGTCTTTTTTGTGCTGTTTTAATACACTTGCATGCCGTTAGCCTTCCGGAAGTAATACTGGCCCCGACCCTGAAAAACTTAGAGCCATTACCTGCCCCACGTTAAAGGGTTCATCGACATTGCCTGATACAGCGAACAACGGGCCAAATGGTGTTTCCACGGTGTATTCCATATGGCCACCGACGTAAGTTGCCTTTGCGATCTTGGACGCTATCATATCAGGCGTACCTTTTGGGACCAAGCGCACCCTGCGGGGCCGAACTGCGACCGTCGCGGGACCGACAGACATGCCGCGCGATGGCAAGGTGTATCGGTAACCGCCGATACTGATCTCGGCTTTGTCGTCCTTAATCCCTTCTATTTTACAAGGAATAAGATTCGCCTCCCCTATGAAGTCCGCGACGAACCTATCCGTAGGCGCTTCATACAACTCTCTGGGTGTTCCCTCTTGAGCGATGCTGGCGTTCCGCATAACGATGATCCTGTCCGAAACCGCCACAGCTTCTTCCTGGTCATGAGTCACATAGACAACTGTCAGCCCCAGATTTTGCTGTATT
>JAHEFH010000181.1 GCA_024640245.1 Paracoccaceae bacterium
ACCGGACAGATCTCGGCAGCGTTGGCGGCCGGCAACGGCGTTGCCGCGAAGCCAGCCGAGAGCACGCCCCTGATAGCGGAAATCGGCATCCGGCTCATGCACGAGGCAGGCGTTCCGAAATCCTCGCTGGCGTTGATCAACGGCACGGGTCCGGTGGCGGGCGCTGCCTTGTCGCAGCATCCCAACATTTCGGGTATCTGCTTTACCGGTTCGACGGCAACGGCACAGGCGATCAACCGATCAATGGCCGAAAATCTGGCGCCGTCCGCAACCTTGATCGCCGAAACCGGCGGCCTGAACGCTATGATAGTGGACAGCACCGCCCTGCCCCAACAGGCAACGCGGGATATCGTCAATTCGGCCTTCCAGTCCGCCGGTCAGCGCTGTAGCGCGCTGCGCATACTTTATGTGCAGGAAGATATCGCAGACAGCCTGCTGACCATGATCAAGGGTGCAATGGACTGCCTGACTGTCGGTGACCCGAATGACTTCGCGACAGATGTCGGGCCGCTGATTGATACCAATGCGCAGAAGAAGATCCAGAGCTATGTCGATGCAGCTAAAGAGCGCGGCGCGCTGGTAAAACAACTCGACTGCCCGAAAACCGGCTTTTATGTCGGCCCGGCCCTTATCAAGGTAACGGGAATCGAGGAAATGGCCGAGGAGATGTTCGGACCTGTCCTGCACGTCGCGACTTTCAAGGCGACAGAGATCGACAAGGTGATCAACGCGATCAATGCGTCCGGCTATGGACTGACCTTCGGGTTGCACACCCGTATCGATGATCGGGTGCAGCATATCGTGGACCGGATCGAGGCCGGAAACATCTATGTTAACCGCAACCAGATCGGCGCGATCGTAGGCTCGCAGCCTTTCGGTGGTGAAGGCCTCAGCGGGACCGGACCCAAGGCCGGAGGACCGAACTATTTGGACCGGTTCTGCCGCCGGAACACAGCTCCGGTGCAGCCGGACGAGGGTGCCCCCGTCAATCTCGACCGGATTGAAGCCGCGATCAAGGCTCTGCCGGAACCAGACGGCCAGACAAACACCTCGGAGTCGCTACCTGGCCCGACCGGCGAGTTGAACATGCTGACCACACTGCCGAAGGGTCTGGTCCTGTGCCTTGGCCCGACAGCAAGGCTTGCAGCCGAGCAGGCCGAAACCGCGCGGTTGGCCGGGTGCAAGGTGCTCGCTGCCGCACCGGGTTTGACCAAGGGTCTGGACGGGCTTGTGACACCCGCGGCCGTGTCGGAAATCGCCGAATTGGATGCGGTGATCTATGCTGGAGAGAACCAGCGCGAGTATCGCAAGGCGCTGGCCGCACGCAACGGCCCGATTGTTCCCCTGATCGCCCACACGGGTTTCACCAGAGACCTGATCAAGGAACGGCATCTGTGTATCGACACGACGGCGGCAGGCGGCAACGCCTCGTTGCTTGCGATCGACTAGTTACTTCGGTCACGTCCCGCAATTTCGTTTTTAACTGCGCGCAATTCCGGTTGCGCGCAGTTCTTTTTGCAGCGGGCCTTGTGTCCAGGTCGGTCAGCCGGGCACAAGAATCAGGAAACACCGCTTGACCCTCCAGTTACTGGAAGGTTTATATGTGGAAATTATGAATACGAATCACTCAGATACGATCACTCGTGATCCAGTCTGCGGTATGGTCGTCGACCCCGCCGCAGGCAAGCCGTCCGTCGAGCACGACGGGCATACATTCCACTTTTGCCACCAGGGCTGTGCAGACAAGTTCGTGGCCGATCCGCAAAGCTATCTGACGGCCGAGGATCCGGTTTGCGGAATGGACGTCAATCGCGCGACTGCGCGCTATTTGACCAAGCACGAGGGCCAGCGGTTCTATTTCTGCGCGTCCGGGTGCCATGACAAATTCGAAGCTTCGCCCGAAACCTATCTCTCGGGACGGCCCGCACCGGAGCCGATGCCGGAGGGCACTCTCTATACCTGTCCGATGGACCCCGAGATAGTTCAGGAAGGTCCGGGTGATTGCCCGATCTGCGGCATGGCACTAGAACCGATGGGTATTCCGCCCAAGGACGCCGGTCCCAATCCGGAACTCGTAGATTTCACGCGGCGCTTCAAGATCGGCGGGTCCCTGACCGCACCGCTGCTGTTGCTGGCCATGGGTCCGATGGTCGGCCTTCCCGTGCGCGCCTGGGTTGGCGAGTCCGTAGCGCCGTTCCTGGAACTGATCCTTGCTACGCCGGTGATATTCTATGCCGGCTGGCCGTTTCTGGTGCGCGGATGGCGGTCGCTGATCTCACGCAATTTCAATATGTTCACCCTGATCGCGATGGGTGTAGTCGCCGCCTTTGTCTATTCGCTGGCCGCTGTTCTGGCTCCGGGTCTCTTTCCCGAGAGCTTCCGGAATATGGACGGCACGGTCAGTGTCTACTTTGAGTCCGCGGCCGTGATCGTGGTTCTGGTTTTGCTGGGTCAGATACTGGAGCTTCGTGCTCGCGAGAAGACCGGCAGTGCGATCAAAGCCCTGCTGGAGTTGGCACCCGAAACCGCCCTTCGGATAAACGATGATGGGACCGAGGAACAGGTCCCTATCGAAGCGATCAGGATCGGCGACAGGGTTCGCGTGAAACCGGGCGAAAAGCTGTCTGTCGATGGCGTTGTCGTCGAGGGGAACTCCTCGGTCGACGAGGCGATGATCACCGGCGAACCGGTTCCCGTCGAGAAGACCGCGGGCGACAAGGTTGTCGCTGCCACCATCAACGGCACGGGGAGCCTGATCGTGAAGGCCGAAAAGGTCGGTGCGGATACCACCCTTTCAAAAATCGTCGAAATGGTCGCAAACGCCCAACGCAGCCGTGCGCCGATCCAGAAACTCGTGGATCAGGTATCGGGCTATTTTGTACCCTCCGTGATCGCTGTCGCCGTGTTGTCCTTTATCGTCTGGGCACTTGTTGGTCCGGCACCGACACTCGGCTACGCCTTCGTGATTGCGGTGACAGTGCTTGTGATTGCCTGCCCCTGTGCTCTGGGTCTTGCCACGCCGATGTCGATCATGACGGCGACGGGTCGCGGCGCGCAGGCAGGCGTCTTGATCAAGGACGCCGAATCGCTGGAGCGTTTCGCCCATGTCGACACGTTGATCGTCGACAAGACCGGCACCCTGACGCTGGGCAAACCGAAACTTGTGGGCGTGCATCCGGCCGCGGGATTTTCAGAAAATGACGTTCTGCAGATGGCCGCCAGCCTCGAAAAAGGCTCCGAGCATCCATTGGCCGCAGCAATCCTGAGCGGCGCGGAAGCCGCCTCGGTCAAGCCGGAGCCGGTCAAGGGTTTCAATGCAACGACCGGTAAGGGCGTTTCCGGCAAGCTCGACAAGAAAACCATCTTTTTAGGCAACGAGGCCATGATGGTAGATATTGGCATTGCTTTTCCGGCTGACGAAGCGACTGCATTGCAGGACAAGGGCCAAACGGTGATGTTTCTGGCTGTAGACCAGACCTTCGCCGGTATAATCGCTGTCGCGGACCCGATCAAAGCGGCGGCAAAACAGGCGCTGGATGATCTGCGGGCCGAAGGGCTGCACGTCATCATGGCCACAGGCGACAACATTCGTACAGCACAGGCCGTGGCACGGGAACTGGGTCTGGACGATGTCCGCGCAGGTGTCCTGCCGGAGGACAAGGCAAAACTGGTTGCCGAGCTTCAAGATCAGGGCCGCAAGGTCGCGATGATCGGGGATGGCGTAAATGACGCGCCGGCACTGGCACGGGCTTATGTCGGCATCGCCATGGGTACCGGATCGGATGTCGCAATCGAAAGTGCGGGCTTGACACTGGTCGGCGGCGAACTGGCAGGCGTAGTCCGCGCCCGCAGGTTGGCCAACGCCATGCTCCGCAATATCCGGCAGAACCTGTTTCTGGCCTTTGTCTACAACGGCATCGGCGTGCCGATTGCGGCCGGCGTGCTCTACCCGTTTTTCGGCATCCTGCTGTCGCCAATGATCGCGGCGGCCGCCATGGCGGGGTCGTCGCTGTCGGTCGTCGGCAACGCGTTGCGGTTGAGGAGCACCAAGCTGTGAGCGCGATGATCAGCATAAAAGAGGCGGCAGACCTGACAGGTCTGCCCGCCAAGACGATCCGCTACTACGAGGATATCGGCCTTGTGACACCGATGCGGGCCGAAAACGGCTATCGCGTATTTCAGGAGGCCGACGCGCATAAACTGCACTTTCTGAGCAAGGCGCGCAGCCTCGGCTTTTCCATCGACGAGTGCCGCAAACTTCTGGCGCTCTATGCCGACAGCGACAGGGCCAGCGCCGACGTCAAAGCTCTGGCCAAAGACCACGTGGCGCAGATAGACCAGAAGATCGGCGAACTGGAGGCGATGCGCAAAACGCTGATGCACCTGATAACCAACTG
>JAHEFH010000064.1:0-2224 GCA_024640245.1 Paracoccaceae bacterium
TGGAGGTTTTTAGTCGCGAGGGTATGCTTGCTTGACACCCCGAATATGCCTCCTATCCGACCCGATTTCTATTCGGACTGATGGGTTAGACCTGTGGTCCGGCCTAGGTCGGACAAACGGCCTAGTTCTGGCTTGCGGCCTTTTGAGATCGGGAAATGCGTGCGGCAGGCCGACCCTCTCGGGAGCGCGATTGGGCGTCAACCGGATCATCCTGCCTTGATCAAAGCCAGCGCCGGATAGAACCTTTGTATGCGCTGTGAGAGCCTGGACATCGGGAAAGGCGAAAACGGCGACGCCAGGAGCGCCACCGTTTTCAAGCCAGAAATATCGAGGGAAAAATCAAACGCACTGGATTGTGAAAATTCGGAGTGATTTTAGCTAGAGGTGCACAGCCGGACCGGATACTCTGCAGGGCATTTGGAAAGCGTATGGCTGATTTTCACCGCTGTGATGTCCTGGCTTTGTGAATGGCTCCACGCACGCTCAAAAAGCCTCTTGCGCCTCCGCGTCAGCGGTACAGGTATTCTCTTGAATAAAGAGTTTGCAACTCTCAAACAGGGTAGCGTGTCCGACCATCCGCTTTGCAATCCGGCCTCTACCTGACCGGATATTTCGTCGGGGACCAAGACGGGACCAAGAAAATTTATGCCATCAGGTAAGTTTTGTTCAGACAGAACTTCACCGATCGTGCAGTCTGGAAAACCTGAAAGAATTGCGTTCATAGATTTGCTCCTGATCTTGGTAGATTAAAAATTACTTCGCGACGGTTTGAAGGCCCGGGTCAAAAATCCCAAAAACTGCCGAAGCGTTCACGCAAGTTGAACCAGGACCGAATTGTGAAGAATATTTCACTACCGATCTTGTCGTCGTGGAGCCGATCGCCTCCGGTTTTAACGAACACAGCCGCCAAGGAAAGTGTTCCGATTGCGAAGGCCATTAAAGTTGGGTCCATTCTTAGTTCTCCTCTATTGGACGGTTGCTGCAATCACTGCGGTAAGTTGCGCAAATATCTGAAATCGTTTTATTTTATGATATCGAAGCTCGGGGCTTTTTAAACCGGACCTTCGTCCGTTTCATGGATTTAGTATGTCCAGTATCCAATCAACTATCTATTCGGACTTATGGATTAGGCCTCAGGTCAGCACCGTTTCGGCCAATCAGCCTAATTTCCAAACGACAGGCGCGAAGGGTTCACCGCAGGGATGGCGAAGGCTGTCCGTGACAGCCAGCACAATTGAAGCCAGGTGGTGATAAAAGCAGCAAAAATTGGATCAAATTCTGTCACGCCAGAAAATGCTAGGAAACGGAATGGAAGGCGACGGATTTGACGCCAAGACGACGCGCCGCAAGCCTTCCGTGTCAGGCGCTTGGTCGTTTTTCTCGACCGTTATTCCGCAATTGTCGGGGAAATTTCCGCGCGGTGCCCCGCGATCCATCGGTCGAGTTTTTCTATTTCTTGAGCTGTCATCTTCAATCCCAGCTTGGACCGGCGCCAGATGACGTCCTCTGCGTTCCACGCAAATTCACGGGTCATCAGCCAGCGCACTTCAGCCTCGGTAAGCGTCGCACCGAAATCAAACCCCAGATCGGCCGTTGATTTTGCCGCGCCCAGAATATCCCACGCTTCGGTGCCGAAGCTTCTGATCATGCGGATTGCCGAAAACGCGGTCAGGAAAGGATAGTCGGTTTTCAGTTTTTCGATCAGCGCAGGCTTTTCATTCACTTGAAAATCGCCTCCCGGCAGGGCAATTCCTGCGGTCCATTTGCCGGGTAGATCAGGGAAAAATTCCGCCACTTTATCCATCGCGCTTTCGGCGAGGCGGCGGTAGGTGGTGATCTTGCCACCGAAAACATTCAACACCGGCGCACCACCATCGGCATCGACTTTCAACGTATAATCGCGGGTCGCGGCCGAGGCCGATTGCGCCCCGTCATCATGGAGCGGGCGCACGCCGGAGTAGGTCCAGACGATATCTTCGCGGGTCAATTGGCGATTGAAATACTGGTTGGCGAAGTTGAGCAGATAATCCTTTTCGCCATCGGTACACTGCGGCTTGACCGAGGGATCCTTATGATCCACGTCCGTTGTGCCGATAAGCGTGAAGTCCTGTTCATAGGGAATGGCAAAGATGATGCGTCCGTCCGTGCCCTGAAAGAAATAGCACTTGTCGTGACCATACAGCCGTTCCGTCACGATATGACTGCCGCGCACCAGACGGACACC
>JAHEFH010000064.1:2324-15643 GCA_024640245.1 Paracoccaceae bacterium
TCGCGCACCAAGCGGAACTCAAAATACTCCAGATAGCGCAGGCCACCGTGAAAGAGTTTTGTCGATGCGCTGGAGGTCGCAGACGCTAGATCATTCATCTCGGCCAAAGCGACAGAAAGACCCCGCCCCGCCGCATCGCGCGCAATACCACATCCGTTAATTCCGCCGCCAATGACGAAAAGGTCGTAAAGCCTGTCTGGTTCGGAATTCGTCACGTCTACTTTCCAAATAGTGTTCGTAAAAAATTATCATTATGGAGCATAATTGGAAACTGAAATGTGCGTTTATGTTCGTTATTTTTAAATAATCGTAAATATAAATTTATTTTTGGTATAAGATAACTTATTAAGCCAGTATCTTTGCAGGATCGGCTGAATATTGGCGTTATTTTCAAAATTCTAGCGCTTTCCCTCGAATCTAATGTGCGTTTATATTCGCTTTTACGATTGCATTGAAATTTCGCTCCCTGACGTTAGGCGTAAACTGTGTTTATTGCGCTTTTGGTCACATTCTTGCTAGGCTGATAAAAATTCGCATGGACTAAAACGCATGTCACAGGTTTTTCGTCACCCGGAAATATTGGAAATCGCAAGGCGTGAAGGCAAGGTCACGGTCGAGGATCTGGCCGTCCGTTTTGGCGTGGCACTTCAGACAATCCGCCGCGATCTGACCGAACTTGCCGAAGCCGGAAGGCTGGAACGTGTTCATGGAGGAGCCGTTCTGCCGTCCGGCACCACCAATATCGGATACGAAGAACGCAGAAGCCTGAACCGGAAGGCCAAGCAACGTATCGCCAAGGTCTGCGCGGCGCAAATACCCGAGGGGTCCTCGATTTTCATAAACATCGGGACGACGACGGAAGCCGTCGCCTACGAATTGCTCAAACACCGGAATTTGCTTGTAGTAACAAACAATATGAACGTCGCGAATATTCTGGTTGAAAACCCCGACTGCGAGATCATTGTGGCAGGCGGCACCTTGCGCCGCTCCGATGGCGGACTTGTCGGCAACCTGACAACAGAAACGATTGGCCGTTTTAAATTCGACCTAGCGATAATCGGATGCTCGGCACTGGATGTCGAAGGCGATCTGCTCGATTTCGACATTCAGGAGGTCAACGTAAGCCAGGCAATTATCCGGCAGTCCCGCCGCACATTCCTGATCGCGGACCATTCCAAATTCAGCCGCAGCGCTCCGGCCCGGATAACCTCATTGTCCAGCCTTGACGCAGTATTCACAGACAGACCCCTGCCCGGCGACCTTGGAGTGCGCTGCAAGGAGTGGGATGTCGCCGTTCACGTTGCGGAAAGTTAGCTGCCTGTTTCGATGGTTGCCTGAACGCAGATTTTGATAGTTTCAACAAACTCCGGTCTGATCAGGATATTTCATTCGACACTATCAACCGAGCGCCCAACCCGCTTCGGACCGGACTTCCCTACGCTATTTCGAACAGCCCTGCCGCGCCCTGCCCGAAGCCTATGCACATGCTGACCACGGCCAGTCTCGCACCGCGGCGCCTGCCTTCCAGAAGCGCATGTCCAACCATGCGGGCGCCGCTCATCCCGTACGGGTGCCCGATGGAAATCGCCCCGCCATTTACATTCAGTTTTTCCGGATCAATCCCGAGTTGATCGCGGCAGTACAACAATTGCGCGGCGAATGCTTCATTGATTTCCCAAAGGTCTATATCGTTGACGGTCAATCCGTTTCGTTCCAGCAGTTTGGGAATGGCAAGTACAGGCCCTATACCCATTTCTTCGGGCGCGCATCCCGCGACCGCCATTCCGCGAAATATTCCCAGCGGCGACAAGCCAAAACGCGAGGCTTCACGGGCTTCCATGAGCACACAAGCCGATGCGCCATCCGACATCTGGCTGGCATTTCCGGCTGTTACAGTCTTGTCTTCGCCCATCACGGGCTTCAAGGCCGCGAGGCCATCGCGTGTTGTCTCGGGCCGATTGCATTCGTCTTTGTCCAAATGCACGGAACTCTTCCGCTGCTTTCCCGATACTGCGTCTGTCGTGACCTTTTCGGCGTCAACAGGCACGATCTCTTCGGCAAAGATGCCACCGGCCTGCGCTCTTGCCGTACGCATCTGGCTCTCGAGGGCATATTCATCTTGCGCGTCCCTACTGACACCGTACTTCTTAGCGACAAACTCTGCGGTTTCCAGCATGGTCATGTAATATTTGTCGTCGACCGAGGCCACCTTGTAGCGATAGCCGTTCCATTTATCGTTCTGGACCAGAGATATACTTTCAACGCCTCCGGCCACGGTCGCCTTGGCTCCCTCATTGACGATCTGGTGCGCTGCAATAGCGATCGCATTGAGGCCCGAAGCACATTGCCGGTCGATCGTAGCGCCGGCAACTGTGTCAGGCAGACCAGCGGCGATCACCAAGTGACGCGCGGCGTTTATGCCCGTCGTTCCCTGGGTAAGCGCACAGCCCAGCGTCAAATCCTCGATCTCTCCGCCTTCGAGGGTGGCGCGCGATATGGCCGCTCGGACCGCGTGCGCCGCCAGAACCGTTCCCTGCGTGTCATTGAAAGCACCACGATAAGCCTTACCGATCGGCGTGCGGGCGGTGGATACAATAACGGCCTCTCGCATAGCAGAATCCTTCTAGAGTTTTTCCAAGCCGCACCAGTCGGCGATAAATAGCGCGGTCGCCTGAGTCACGCGGCGCATTGAGTCCAGGTCAACACATTCATTGAAACCATGAATGGCCTTGGCTTCAGGTCCATAGACCAAGGCAGGTGTGTCTGCATACAACCCGAAAAACCTGGCGTCGGTTGTCGCTGTAATCGCAATCTTGTTCAGGTTTTCGCCGGTCACCGATTTATGCGCTTTTTCCAGCGTGGAAATGGCCTGAACCGCTGGGCCTGTCTTGTCCTCGGACAGCGCGTAGCCTTCCGCATGAAAGCCGTGGTAAACGATTTCCGGCTTGTTGTTGCGCAGAAATGAATGGCTTTGTGCGGCTTTCATCAGCACCTCTTCGATCTCTCGCTTTGCCTCGTCCAGGCTCTGGCCGGGAAACAGCCCCATCCTGACGTCGAAAACACACCAGGCCGGCACCGAACTTGTCCAGTCTCCGCCCTCTATCCTGCCAATGTTCAGGTTCAGCGCATGGTGGTGGTCTCTGTAATCGGCATGACGGCAAGCCGGCGCGTTCCAGCGCTCTTCCATCGCATGCAAGGACTCGATCAGTGGGATTGCAGCCTCTATCGCATTCGAGCCGCTGCCTGCATAGGCCACATGTACAGGAATGCCTTTCAAATGCACTTGGAACCAGAGCACACCCAGTTGCGCCGTCACCAGTTCCCCGGCAAACGGTTCCGGTATCAACGCTGCATCGGCCTTGTAGCCGCGTTGCAGACAGGCCAGCGCACCGTTGCCGGTGCATTCCTCTTCGACGACCGATTGAAAGTAGACATCCGCAGCCGGAGCCATGCCGATATGACGAAGGGCATCCAGCGCAAACAGGTTGGATACTATGCCTGCTTTCATATCGCCGGTGCCGCGTCCATACATCCAGCCACTGTCCACTCTCGGCTCGAATGGAGGCCTATCCCACATATCCAAAGGGCCGGCGGGAACAACATCTATATGGCCATTCAGGATCAGGCTCCTGCCCGATTGTCTGCCGCTTCTGTGTGTCCCCACGACATTCACCGCATCATCGTAGTTTCCGATCACAGGCGAAAAACCGGGAAGGTGCGAAATGTCGTCGACCTCGACATTCCAGCGATCCACCGACAGTCCGCGCCAGTCAAGCTCATGCGCAAGAAAATCCTGGGCCGCCTGTTCATTGCCCCGGGTAGACGGAAATGTGCTCAGTTCGGCAAGAAATTCGACTTCGCGGTCAAACAAGGCATCGACCGAATTCAGAATTGCAGATTTATCGCGATTTTCCATTAGCTTATCCAAACTAGAATGTTGGCAGCGGACCTTCCGGCAATACCAGATCTGCTTCTGTGACATTAAGGACGTCCGCGACGGACAGGCCTTCGGCAATCTCCGTCAAACGCAAACCTTCGGGGGTTACGTCGCACACTGCCATATCGGTGAAAATCCGGTGGACACATCCCGATGCAGTTAGCGGCAACCTGCACTGGCTCAATATTTTCGGACGACCGTTCTTGTCGGTGTGCGTAGTGATGACGGCCACCTTGCGCGCCTTTTGCGCCAACTCTATGGCCCCGCCGGCGCCAGGCGAGAACTTTCCAGGAATGATCCAGTTGGCAAGGTCGCCGTTGCCCGCGACTTCGAAAGCTCCAAGCATTGTCAGGTCAAGCCGCCCGCCCCGCACGATCGCGAATGAAACGGCACTATCGAAAAATGAGGTCCCGGGGATTGTCGAGACATAGGCACCCCCAGCATCGATAAGGTCGGGGTCGGCATCAGAATTGGCGACAGGCGCCCCTACCCCGGCAATCCCGTTTTCGGAATGCAGGCAGACGGGCAGGTTGGCCGGAACGTACCTGAGGACCTTTGTCGGCAGTCCAATCCCGAGGTTGACCGTCATGCCCGCCACGATGTCCGCAGCGGCACGGCGCAGCATGCGCTCCCTAGCGTTCAACGACACCATAGACCTCCAGCAGTTCGGGGATTACGACGACATGATCGACGAAGGGTCCGGGCGTATGCACGTCATCGGGCGCCAAGCCGCCCAGCGGCGTCACAGATTTCACCTCGGCGATCGTTTTGCGCGCCGCCATGGAAATCAGCGGGTTAAAATTCCGCGCCGAGGCCGTGAAGCGCAGATTTCCGAAAGTATCTGCCTGCGAGGCATGCACCAACGCGAAATCGGCCTTCAATGCGGTTTCCAGAATGCCCGTCACGCCATTCACGGTAATTTCAGGTTTGCCTTTGGCCATCAGGGTCCCCATCCCGATGTCGGTGACAAAGCCCATCACGCCGGCGCCCGCGACACGGATGCGTTCTGCCAGAATACCCTGCGGAACGAATTCGACCTCTATCTCGCCTTCGTTCATCATCCGGACGGCATTGGCGTTCAATCCGATATGACTGACAACCAGTTTACGGACCTGACCGTTCTGCAATAACCAGTCTACGCCCATGCCGGTCTCATTGGCGTCATTCTTGATCAGCGTCAGGTCTTTCTGGCCTTGGCGGACCAATTCCTTGATCAGACTAAAAGGTGTCCCCGGAACACCGAAACCACCCAGCATAACGGTCGCACCGTCGGGGATCTGGGCAATGGCCTCGGCCATGACGGTGGTCTTGTCGAGCATTGCCATCAGCTGTTGACCGGCAGCGACATTTCAGCCGCCATTATATCAAGGCTGTCGATCAGGGTCCCTATGATCTCCTGAACCTGCGCACGATTGATGATCAAGGGCGGACAAACGAGGAAGTGATCCCCTTCGTATCCGCCACGGGTGCGGCGTGAATAGATTATAAGGCCGCGTTCATAGGCAAGTTGAACCAGTCGATTGAAAGCATTAAGATTTTTCGGAAGCGGCTGCATGGTTTCCCGATCGGAAACCAGTTCGAAAGCCAGCAACAGGCCCTTTCCGCGGACATCGCCGATAAACGGATATCGGTCCATCAACCGGGTCAATTCGCTCTTGAGCAAATCACCCATCGAGGCTGCATTGCCCATCATGTCCTGACGCAGCAACTCTTCGATAACCGCCACTCCGGCCGCGCAGGACAGAGGGTTACCTGCATAGGTAAATCCATGCAGGAAACCGCCCGCATCCAAAACCGCATCGACGATGCCGGTATTGGCAACCATCGCGCCCAGTGGCGCATATCCCGCGGCAAATCCTTTGGAAAGCGCCACGATATCCGGTGTGATGCCCCAATGTTCCGCAGCGAGGAACTTTCCGGTGCGCCCCGCGCCGGTCATGACCTCATCATAGATCAGCAGGATGCCGAATTCGTCACATATCCTGCGGATTTCACCATAGTAACTGTCCGGTGCCACCAGAGCGCCGGTTGAGGCTCCGCCAATAGGCTCCATGATGAAGGCCAGCACGGACTCGGGCCCCTGGGCAATGATCTCAGCGCGCAGCAATTCGGCATATTTCAGCCCGCGCGCGGTATCATCCAGATTATCCTTGTCCAGATAGCACGTCGGTGCCGCGATCTTGGGCATGTCCCGCATCATCGGCGCAAAGGGTTTGGCCAGCGGATCGTACCCGGTCAGTGCCAGCGCACCCAGCGTACAACCGTGATATGACGGAAACCGGGAGATTACTTTCCAGCGGCTGCTTTCTCCTTGCGTCATCTTATATTGGCGGGCCAGCTTGATGGCGCTCTCGACAGCCTCAGAACCACCGGAAACAAAAAACACCCGGTCCAGCCCTTCGGGCATCAGTCCCGCAGTTATTCGCGCCAGTTTCTCGGCCGGTTCGTTCTGGAAGTGCAACCGGTAGCCGAAAGTCGACTTGTCCATCTGCGCCTTCATGGCGGCAATTACATTTGGATTGGAGTGGCCGATATTGCTGACCATGGCTCCGCTGGAGCCATCGAGATAGCGTTTGCCGGTCGTATCATAGAGATATACCCCCTCCGCGCGATCCAACAAGGGCATGGGGTGCCGGGATTGGTAAAACAGGTTTGAAGTCTGGATGCCTGACATTTTTTCCAACTATTTCTGACTTTGCAGGTGTTTCCGAAGAAAATTCTGGGTACGTTCATTTTCAGGATTTCTGAAAATCTTTTCCGGCGGGCCTTCTTCGACGACAATGCCCTGATCCATGAACAGAACACGATCGCAGACATCCTGCGCGAAACCCATTTCGTGCGTCACGATGATCATTGTCATATGCTCTTCCGCGAGCTTCTTCATGACCAGGTTCACTTCCTCGACCAGCTCGGGATCAAGCGCCGAAGTTGCTTCGTCGAACAGCATGACCTTGGGCGCCATCGCCAACGCGCGGGCGATGGCCACACGTTGTTTCTGCCCGCCGGACAACTGCGACGGATAATAATCGATCCGGTCCAGCAATCCGACGCGGGCCAGTTGGTCCTTAGCCAGATCGTCTGCCTCTTTATCCGAAATACCTTTCAGCATCTTGGGCGCCAAGGTGATGTTTCCGTGAACAGTCAGATGAGGAAACAGGTTGAAGTGCTGGAAAACCATACCGATTTCCTGACGCACCTGGTTGATGTGTTTTTCATACTGGCGCGGCGGCAGCGATTTGTTGACCTGCTTGTCTTCCAGCCAGATCTCGCCCGATGTCAGTGGATCCAGATCGTTGATGGCGCGCAGCAACGTTGATTTTCCCGAACCACTGGGCCCGATGATCGCCACGATCTGGCCCTTTTGGACCTGAAGGTTGATATCCTTGAGAACCTCAAGTGTCCCGTAACTTTTCGCGGCATGGCGGATATCGACAAAGGGTTTTGCAGTCATCACTTATCTCCAGTATCTCTCAGCGGGCGGCTTGGATGCGGCGTTCGATGCGACGCAAGCCTGCCTCCAGAAGCAGGTTGATCACGTAGTAACAAGCCGCCGCGGCGAGGTAGAATTCAAACGGCCGGAAGGTTTTGCTTATTGCCAACTGGGCGGATAGCGTCAGTTCCGTCACGCCGATCACGGAAACCAGCGCCGAGTCCTTGAGCAACGCGATCATATTGTTGCCAATTGGCGGAACCACGGCCCTCACCGCTTGTGGCACGATGATTTTCCGGATGCTCTGCCAATTACTGAGGCCCAGCGTGCGCGCACCCTCAAACTGGCCCTTGTCGACGGCTAATATGCCCGCTTGAATGATATCCGAATTATAGACCGCAAAATGAAGACCCAGCCCGATGACGCCTGCAACAAATGCAGGAAGGTCCACGCCGATCTGGATCAGCCCGAAGTAGATCAGGAACAACTGAAGCAGCAGCGGCGTCCCCATGAACAGCCAGGCGAACAGGCGGAAGGGATAGCGGACGACCGCAGGCGCATAGAGCGCGATCACCGCGAACAGGATGCCGCCGAAGAAACTCAGTATGGCAGCGGACAATGTAATACCAATCGTCCAAAGGGAACCCAGCAAAAGCGTGTCGAGGAACTCTGGCAAAACCGTAAAATCAAGACCCATATCGGTTACCTCTTCGAGGGAATTTCGTTGTCATCGGATTGCCGCACGCCGGTCGAGCCAGGAAATTCCGAGCCCGGTCACATAGATAATCGCCATGTAGATGATGCCTGCGAGGAAAAACATCTCGAACGGCTTGTACGTCGAACCGATATAGCGCTGTGCGGTGTAGGTCAGTTCGACGACCGAGATGGCGGCGACGAGTGCGGTTCCCTTGATCTGCGCGTTGATGTTCACGCCAAGCGGCCGGATCATCAAGCGAAAGGCTTGTGGCAGGATGACCTTGTTCATGGTCTGCCACCGGCTCATGCCGAGTGTACGCGACGCCTCGTTTTGTCCGGCATCCACTGAAATGATCGCACCGCGCATTGTTTCGGTCATATAAGCGCCGATATTTACGCCCAGTCCGATCACGCCTGCCTCGAATGCATCAAGCTGGATACCGATCTGCGGACCGCCGAAGTAGAGGATGAACAGCTGGATCAGCGCAGGCGTTCCCCGGAACACGCTCACATATGCAGCACCGACGAACCGCAAGGCCTTGCTGCGGGAAAGCCGCGCTGCGGCTCCCAACGCTCCGCAAATCAGACCTAGCGCAGTAGAATAAACCGCCAACTGGATCGTGACGAGAGCGGCCTGCAGAAAGTACGGGTAGACGCGAAATATCAGATCGAAATCCATGACCGGAACCCTTGCTTGCCATCAGTTCAGACGAAAGGACCCGGCGGGAAGTGCCGCCGGGTCCAGGAGATTCAGCGAATATCGCCCCCAACCCATTTATTCGCGATCTCGGTATAAGTGCCATCGGCCTGCATCTCGTCCAGAGCGGCCTGCATGGCGGCGCCAAGGTCGGGATTGCCTTTGCGAATAGCTATGCCGGCCTGATCGGCGACACCTGCGAGGTCCGAAGTGTCCAGTTGGGCAATCGCATTTCCATTTTGCTGGATAGCAAGCAGAACCGGAATGTCGTCGGTAACAATCGCGTCGATCCGGCCGTTATCCAGTTCCAGAAGCAATTCGGGCAACCCCTTGTAGGTGCGAATTTCCCAACCGGCCTGCTCGCGCGCCCACTGTTCGTGGGTTTCGCCCAATGTCACACCGATCTTTTTACCCTGCAAACCGTCGATGCCCGCAACGTCGGACCCTTCTTTCACGAAAATCCCGCGGCTCATGCGGTAGTACGGACCCACAAAGTCCACCACTTTCTTGCGGTCGTCCGTTATCGACATGGACCCGACGATTGCATCGAACTTGTTTGCCAGAAGGCCGCCGATAATGCCGTCCCAAGCCGTCGTGACGATCTCGGCTTCGACGCCGATGCGCTTGGCGATTTCCGCGCCGATGGCCGGATCGAACCCGACAACCTCGTTTTGTTCGTTCACAAAGTTGAACGGAGGATAGGCGCCGCTCATGGCTATCCGGATGACGCCCTTTTCCTTAATTGTATCAAGCTCGTCGGCCGAAACGGAAGTGGAGATACTGAAGGTCGTGAGTGCGACGGATCCGGCCACAATTACGGATCTGAAAATGCTGTTAAACGCGTTCATACTGCGTCCTTTCCCTGTCGAGGTTGTCCGTAAACTCGCCGTTCATTCAATCGCGAAATACGGATTAGATTGTGTCAATTTTCTTGCATGACAGTACATCATTGTGCAAACAAATAATCGATATCTAAACTATTGACGAAATTTATGATGAAACCCTACGAACAGCGCTTTCCCTGGAATCTCGACTGGAACCTGCTGCGGACATTTACGGTCGTTGTCGAACGCGGCGGCATAACGCGCGCAGCCGATTTTCTGGGCGTAAAACAACCCACCATAAGCAGTGCCCTGAAGAGGCTGGAGGCTACGGTCGGTCAAAGGCTGGTAGATCGGCGGCCCAGCCATTTCTCGGTCACCGAGGCGGGTCAAACCCTGTACAAAGAATGCAGTCTGGTTTTTGGCATCGTGTCCCAGATCCCGGGGCTAATGACGGACGTGAAGAACAGGGTTACGGGACATGTCAGCATCGTTATGACCAGCCACGTGGTATCGCCACATCTTGATCAGGCACTGAAGAGTTTCAACAAGGATCATCCTGACGCCACCTATTCGATATCCATTGCCGAAAGCTCCACGGTGCTCAGCAGAATGCGCCAGAACCGCGCGACACTCGGTGTCTGTCTGATGCGCAACAAGGACCAGTCGCTCACTTCGCGCGTACTTTTCAGGGAGTTCTTCGGCCTGTATTGCGGCCCGAGCCACCGGTTGTTCGGACGGGAGAAGGTGCTCCTTTCAGAACTTCACGGCGAACCTTCCGTTTCGTTTCAGACCGATTTCGAAGGTGGGCCTCTGTACAGCGTAACACAACTGCGCGAACAGGCCTCGCTCAAGCCGGCTCTCAAGGGGATTTCGGCAAACCTGCCTGAAGTGCGACGGATGATCGTTGCCGGCCTCGGCATCGGGGCCCTGCCCCTGCACGTCGCCCAGAGGGATGTGGATCTGGGAAACCTTTGGCGCCTGCCCCCTTACTCGAAAGTTCCCTCGGTGGAAATTTTCCTGGTCACCAACCCGAAACGCAGCATGAACCCGGCCGAAAAAGCCTTTCTGACGGCGCTCAACCAAGTGGTCGACGAAGTGCCGCTCAAGGATAGAACATATCTTTAGGCGGGATAGGACAAAGCCCGCTGCATTCCTGCAATGCCAAGAGATTTCGGTCCGACCGAACTCTGAAGGGCTTGACGAGAAGTTACCCGGAGCGCTCTAACGCATCCTATGAAAATCGAAAGCACTGAAGTCCTCGTCATCGGAGCGGGGCCGGCAGGCCTTATGGCTGCTGAAGTCCTGTCCGCATCGGGCCACCAGGTCGTGGTGGCCGAGGCGAAGCCCTCGCCTGCGAGGAAATTCCTGATGGCGGGTAAATCCGGCCTCAACATCACCAAGGCCGAACCGATCGAAGAATTCTTGGCGGCCTATGGCGATGCGGCCGAGTGGTTGGAGCCCGCTCTTCGGGCCTTCGGGCCTCCGGAGGTCGAGGCGTGGGTGCGCTCACTCGGACGCGATGTCTTCGTAGGGACGACGGGACGGGTTTTCCCCGTCGAGATGAAAGCCTCGCCGTTGCTACGCGCATGGCTCTCGCGGCTTGCACAGAACGGCGTGCAATTGCGTACGCGATGGCGATGGAAGGGCTGGCAAGAAGATACATCGTTATTTGACACTCCGGATGGCGTGCAGCGGGTGCGGGCTTCGGCGACAGTGCTGGCAATGGGGGGCGCAAGTTGGGCGCGGCTAGGTTCCGACGGAAACTGGACAAGCGCCTTAGGTCGCGCCGGCGTCCGCCTGGACCCTTTTGCGCCGTCGAATGTCGGGCTCTCCGTCAACTGGTCGCAACATATGGCCAAACATTTCGGAGCACCGGTGAAGAACGTGGCGCTGACCGCGGGCGGCCGGACCCATCGCGGCGAATTCGTGATAACAGGACACGGCCTGGAGGGCGGAGCGATCTATCCCCTCAGTCCGGCGGCCAGACAGAATATGGAAATAAAACTGGATCTGCTTCCGGACTTGCCGATCGAGCGCGTGCGTGAACGACTCGCCCGCTCCCGCGGGAAGCAATCCATTTCGAACTATCTTAGGAAAGTTCTGCGGCTCGACAGCGCAAAAATCGCTCTGCTTCACGAGTTCGGTGGCCCGATCAATCCGGACGACGATTTGGCACGTGCACTAAAGGCGCTGCCAATCCGTTACGAGGGAACCCGTCCCATGGATGAAGCGATTTCCGTTGCCGGAGGCGTTCAGCGCGAAGCGCTCGACGAGGGCTTCATGCTGCGGTCGCACCCCGGAGTTTTCTGTTGCGGCGAGATGACAAGTTGGGAGGCTCCGACCGGAGGATATCTGCTGACAGGATGCCTGGCCACCGGACGATGGGCCGGCCTGCATGCCTCGGAATGGCTGCGTAGCGAAGTAATTGATTCTTAAGGGTTTCAATTCGTCACGGCAAACAAAGCGATGTGCGACAGCGGGTTTCATCACCCTGCCTGCGTCAAGACCCTTACACCGGAGCAGGAAGCGCGATGTCCGCCAGAGTGGATCGGTCAAGATCCGCCAGAAATGCTGCTTCGGCGAAACGCAGGCGGCCTTTCAGCTTGCAGCGCCCGTCGTTGATACCGCAGTCGCCGCCGCCAGACGCAAAACACTCGACCAGAGGTTGCTCGCGTTCCAGCAGGCGGACGATGTCTCCGAGGCCGATATCCTGCGGTGCCTTGGCCAGAACGGCTCCTCCGCCGGCGCCTCGGCGTGTCTCGACAAGCCCGCCATGCGCGAGCCGCTGCATGATCTTGGCGAGATGGTGTCGGGACAACTGGAACTCCTCCGCCAGATCCGCTGTGGAAAAGGCGCGATCCGGAACACTGGCCATCCGCATCAGCATGCGCAAGCCGTAATCTGTAAGATGGGTTAGACGCATAGCAGGCCATCACTTTCCTTAATCGGTATTTACAATACCTATTAACAGATATAGGCAGAATAACAAGACAGATCGGCAGGAGCTTTCAATGCCCGCACCCTTACCAAACAATATCCGGACCGCCTCCAGCTGTCCTGAATCGAGGCGCGCGCGGATGACTTGCGCAGGCCCAAACGGTGTTATCCTGAACCAGACACGCATTCATCTCTACAGAGAGGCATCATGAGCAATACATCCGAGAAAATGCGCGCATGGACGGGTCCCGCAGTTCTGACCTATGGCTTCCGACCGTTCTTTTTTGGCGCTGCGTTATGGGCGGCTTTCGCAATGACGATCTGGATTTCCCTTCTGAGCGGCCTCTTCGCCCTGCCAACGGCCTTCGATCCGGCTTCATGGCACGCGCACGAGTTCCTCTTCGGCTATCTGGCCGCCGTCGTGGCAGGCTTTCTTCTGACGGCGGTGCCGAACTGGACCGGACGGCTCCCCATTGTCGGCTGGCCGTTGGGTGGCCTCTTCGCTCTATGGCTTGCGGGCCGGATTGCAGTGACCTTCTCGGCCGCCATGACACCGCTCGCCGTAGCACTGCTTGATCTGTCGATGCCTGTCACGCTCGCCGCCGTGCTCGCACGCGAAATCGTGGCGGGAAAAAACTGGCGCAACCTGATCGTACTCGGAATGCTCGGCGTGATGGCGATCGGAAATGCCACGTTCCATTGGGAAGCGGCGCGCGGCGACTTCGCGGCTGAGGGTTACGGACTCCGCCTCGGCCTTGCCGCGGCAATGATGATGATCGCGGTGATCGGCGGACGCAT
>JAHEFH010000004.1 GCA_024640245.1 Paracoccaceae bacterium
CGGCATCAACCAGGCCATGCGTCCCAAGCATATCGGAGTTCCAGCCGATCAGAACGGCAGCCAGACCGACGAAGCTGTGCAGTGCTGCCACAAGCTGCGGCATCTCTGTCATCTCGACGCGCCTGGCGACGGTCAGACCCGCGAAAGAGCCGATCGCAAGGATCGGGATCAGGAGGACATAAGACCATCCGCCAACGCCCGGTCCGAAGATCGTCGTGACAATGGCGATCGCCATGCCGACAATGCCGTACCAGATCGCCCGTTTGGCTTTTTCCTGGTTGCTCAAGCCGCCAAGGGCGAGAATGAACAAAACGCTCGCAGCAATATAGGCTGCAGTTACAAGACCTGCGCTCATCACACTTTCCCCTTAAGATTTCTGGAACATTTGCAACATGCGGCGGGTGACCATGAAGCCGCCCACCACGTTGATCATCGCCACCAGCACCGACACGCTGGCCAGCGCCTTGACGATAAATCCGCCATCCCCGAGTTGCAGCAACGCACCCAGAATGATGATGCCGGAAATCGCATTCGTAATCGCCATCAGCGGCGTGTGCAGCGAATGGCTGACATTCCAGATGACCTGGAAGCCAACGAAACAAGCCAGGGCGAACACGATGAAGTGCTGCATGAAGCTGGCCGGTGCGAAACCCCCTATCAGGATCATCAGCAAACCGCCGACAACCAGCAGACCAGTCTGCTGCATCCCGGCTTTGCGCATCGCTGCCGCCTCCGCCGCAGCAATCTCTTCAGGCGTTCTTTCCGGAACGGACGGTTTCTTCTTTGCCGCGATGGCCTGCACCTTTGGCGGTGGTGGCGGGAAAGTCACCTTGCCCTCGAAGGCGGCAGTTGCCCCCCGGATAACGTCGTCCTCCATGTTATGGACAATCTTGCCGTCATTTTCCGGCGTCAGGTCATCCATCATGTGGCGGACGTTTGTTGCATAGAGCGTCGAGCTCTGCGCCGCCATCCGGCTTGGGAAATCAGTATAGCCGATGATGGTGACCCCGTTGTCCGACACGATCTTCTCATCCGGAACCGTCAGGTCACAGTTGCCGCCGCGCTCGGCGGCAAGATCGACGATCACGGATCCCGGCTTCATCGCCTTGACCATGTCGTCCGTCCACAGTTTCGGGGCCGGACGACCCGGGATCAGCGCGGTGGTGATCACGATATCCATTTCCGGCGCTAACTCGCGGAACTTCGACAACTGCTTTTCGCGGAACTCGGGGCTTGAAGGGGCCGCATAGCCGCCGGTCGCCGCACCATCCTGCTGTTCCTCCTCGAAATCTAGGTAAACGAACTCTGCGCCCATGCTTTCGATCTGCTCGGCCACTTCGGGGCGCACATCAAACGCAAAGGTCATGGCACCCAGACTGGTTGCGGTTCCGATGGCGGCAAGGCCGGCGACGCCCGCGCCAACGACCAGAACCTTGGCAGGCGGCACCTTTCCCGCAGCGGTGATCTGTCCGGTGAAGAACCGGCCGAAACTGTTACCTGCCTCCATCACGGCCCGGTAACCGGCAATATTCGCCATGGATGACAAAGCATCCATTTTCTGGGCGCGACTGATTCGCGGCACCATGTCCATTGCGATTACGTTCGCGGACTTGGCATTCATCGCGTCGAGCAGTTCGGTGTTTTGCCCCGGATAAAAGAAACTGATCAGGGTTTGGCCCTTGCGAAAGCGCTTCACCTCCACCTCTTCAGGCGGGCGGACTTTCGCAACTATATCGACCTCTTTCCACAATGCGGCGGCCGTCTTCACAACCGTCACACCCTTGTCCTTATATGCCTTGTCTGAAAATCCGGCGCCTTGTCCTGCACCTGCCTCGATAAAACATTCATGCCCAAGTTTTTGCAAAATAACTGCGCTGTCCGGCGTCATTGCGGCCCGGTTTTCGCCTTCAAAAATTTCCTTGGGTGATCCGATGCGCATGACAAACCTCCTTGTTCAAGCGTCGCCCGATCCGGGACAATCCCGCCGAGCGTATTTATACAATCGCAATTTGCAGTAACATCGCCGTATCAAATAGTGAAGTGCCGGAAACCGGTAAAACGGGATTAACCCCGTTTTGCTATCCAAGAGACACAAAAAAACCCGGCAAAAGCCGGGTTCAGATGTATTTTCTGGAAGAAAATTATTTTCAGAGTTGTTCCATGATCTCGTCGGAGATCTCGAAGTTGGCTGTTACCGTCTGCACATCGTCATCGTCTTCCAGCGCATTGATCAGATTCATCAATTTTTGCGCGCCTTCGAGATTGAGTTCCGTCGTCGTGGTCGGCTTCCAGATCAACTTGGTGGTCTCGGATTCACCCAGCGCTCCCTCCAAAGCAGTAGAAACCGCATGCAGGTCTGTCGCATCGCAATAGACGTCATGGCTTTCCTCGGAGCTTTCGACATCCTCGGCACCCGCTTCGATTGCAGCCATCAGGACTGTGTCGGCATCGCCAACAGAAGCAGGATAAGACACGAGGCCCTTGCGTTCGAACATGAAAGACACCGCGCCGGTTTCCGCAAGGTTGCCACCGGATTTGGTGAACAGCGAGCGGACGGAGGATGCCGTCCGATTGCGGTTGTCGGTCATCGCCTCGACGATAACCGCGATACCTTCAGGACCGTAGCCTTCGTAGCGCACTTCTTCGTAATTCTCTTCGTCGCCGCCCGTTGCTTTGTTGATAGCGCGGTCGATAACTTCCTTCGGCACCGAGACAGCCTTGGCTTCTTTCACGGCAAGTCGCAAGCGCGGGTTCTTGTCAGGGTCAGGTTCGCCCATCTTGGCCGCAACTGTGATCTCTTTGGACAGCTTTGAAAACAGCTTGGACCGCTGTGCGTCCTGCCGGCCCTTGCGGTGCTGGATGTTTGCCCATTTGGAATGGCCTGCCATAGTGCCCTACTCCTGCAATTCGAATTTCAGCCGCTATATAGGCGAGCGAGGCGTAGGAGTTCAAGCACTTGAATTCGATATAGGCCTGTCGGAAAGAATTTTCAGCACGCAACTGCGGCGCCATACCATAATTCCTGAGGTAGGCAGGTTTACATGCCGGAAATGTGGCTTCGGATCAGCCAGGGGATTTTGAAACGCTATGGATTAGCTCAGAATTTACTCAAAAATGACGGCTGTTCGCATATTGAAATCGCCAGCATTGAATTTTCCAGCCAGAATTTCGCACCGCCAGCACCGCCTTTGAACCTGTCCAGTACGGAATCGGCCACCGCCAGTGTATTTTTGGAACTTCCAGTCGGCCGATACGGAGACTAACATCCAACTCTGGTCCGCCAGTGGTTGGTCCTGATGTCCGGCTCCTGCGAATTCGAGTTTCAGGGCGGGTCCGTGACTATCCGAAAGGCAGGTGACTGGGTCATGCTGGATGATCGCCTCGGCAAAGGGTACCGGACGGGGGTTCTGGGAACGGAACCGGCCCGTATTGCAGCCACTCACTTTTCATGACTTCTGCGCACCCGAAATGCGGTTGCTTCGGGAAGCAACCTTTTACAGCGGCCAGAAAAACGGAATCAACAGGCTGGCCGGCACCGCAATGATCAGATTCATCGGCACGCCAACCTTCAGGAAGTCGGTGAAAGAGTAACCACCCGGACCGTAGACCAATGTGTTTGTCTGGTAACCGATGGGCGTCGCGAAACTACATGACGCAGCAACCATCACTGTAACGACGAGCGGGCGCGGGTCGACGCCCAGAACCGACGCCAAAGCGATAGCGATAGGCGTCATGACAACCGCGACCGCGTTGTTCGAAACCAGTTCCGTCAATATCGAAGTCAGCAGAAACACCGCCCCGACGACAAGGAACGGCGGCAGGCTCTGCAGATACGGCGCCACGGCTCCGGCAATCAGGGCCACGGCGCCTGATTCCTCCAAACCGGCGCCGATCGCCAGCATCGAAAAGATCAGAACCAGCAGCGGACCATCGACCGAGGAAAAGGCTTCATCGGCATCGATGCAGCGCGTTATCAGCACCACCGCGACAGCCACGCCGGCCAGCGCAAAAATTGGCGCTACGCCCAGCGCCGCCAAAATCACGACAAGCGCCAGAGAGACCAGCACCAAAGGTGCGTGGCGGCGACGGTAGGGGCGCTCTGCCGGCTCCGACAAGTCCACCAGTCCGAGGTCCTGCGACATGCGGCGGATGTCTTCGGCCGGGCCCTCCAGCAACAGGGTATCGCCGACCTTGATCCGGATGCTGTCGAGTTGGGTTCCGATATTCTGGTTCCGCCTGTGCACCGCCAAGGGATAAACACCGAAGCGGCGGCGCAGGCGCAACTGTTCCAAGGTGCGCCCGACCATCAGGCAGTCCGGCGATATCAGCGCTTCCACTGTCGTTGTCTCGCGCTCCGAAACCTTGTCGGCCAGATGGACATCCTTGCTGGTGCGCAGCCCCAGCAGTTCACCAACCCCGGTTCGCAGGATTATCCGGTCGCCCGCCTCAAGTTCGACGTCGGGGAATTCGCGCCGCAAGGAATCGTCGCCACGGACCAGATCGACGATCCGCACGCCCTGACGCTTGAACATGTCCACTTCGAAAGGTTTCTGGCCGATCAAGCCGCTATCGACAGGCAATATCACTTCGGTGAAAAACTTCTTGGCCGAACGCTGACCCAACATGTCGGCCATGCTCTCGCGCTCGGGCAAAAGGCGGTTCCCGAATAACCGGAGGTACAGCGCGCCGAAAGCAACCAGAAAAATCGCCAACGGCGTTATTTCGAACATGGTGAAGGGTTTCAAACCCGCGGAACGTGCAACACCGTCAACCAGAAGGTTGGTAGAGGTTCCTATCAGCGTACACATGCCGCCCAAGATCGCCAGATAGGACAACGGGATCAGAAATTTTGAACCGGTGGTCTTGAACACGCGCGCCATCTGCAAGGCAATCGGGATCATGATAACAACGACCGGCGTGTTGTTCATAAAAGCGGAGGACACTACGATGAAGACCGCCAATGCCGCCAGAACCGACTTTGGCCGCTTGGCGCCATGCGTTGACACATACTGCGCCACCGTGGTCAGCGCACCGGTACGCACCAGAGCGCCCGACAGGATGAACATGGCGGCGATGGTCCACGGCGCGGGATTGGAGAACACTTCCAGCGCCTTTTCATAAGGCAGAATACCCGTGAACAGCAGAAACGCCGCACCGGACAGGGCGACAACCTCTGTCGGATAGGTTTCCCGCAAGAACAGCACGAACATGCCGATCACCGTCAGGATCGACAGCGCTGCAAACCAAGCTTCCGGAATCAGGCTTTGTAGCATCGGAAATCCTCTCTGGCGTCAACATTGACGTATGTTTAGGGAAGGCTCAAGCGGTTACTGGGGGCGGCAAAACTATAATCAGGCGGTCCGATCACTGTCCGGAAAACTGACTATACGCGCAAGTCCATGCGTCAGGCGGGGCCGGATTGTTGCAAACGGCCGCCAAAGCGCACTGGACTGACCGTAGTCGCCAAGCCGTTTCGGTCGGTTTCGACGAAGACCCCCGAAAGCGTTGCTTCGCCCTCTGCAGGTTGGAACCGCCCCTTGGCCATACCGGTGACAAAACGGTTCAGCGGCTCGTCTTTTTGCATGCCGATGACGCTGTTATAGTCGCCGCACATACCCGCATCGGACTGGAAGGCTGTGCCCTTGGGCAGGATTTGAGTGTCCGAGGTCGGCACGTGGGTATGGGTGCCGACAACCAGAGACGCGCGCCCGTCCAGCCAGTGCCCCATGCCCATTTTTTCCGACGTGGCCTCGGCGTGAAAATCCACGATCACAGCGTCCGCAAGGCCGCCCAGCGGCGCCGATCTAAGTGCGGCATCCAGCGCCGAGAACGGATCGTCGAACGGCCGCTTCATGAAAACCTGGCCCAGCGCCTGCACCACAAAAACCTTTTTGCCGCTTTGCGTGTTGAACAGGCGCGCACCCTTGCCCGGAACCGATTTCGCATAGTTCAAGGGCCGGATCACACGCGGTTCTCTCTCGACGAATCCGAGCATGTCTTTCTGGTCGAAAGCGTGATCGCCCAGCGTGATGCAGTCTGCTCCTGCCTCCAGCAACTTTTGCGCGTGCGCGCCCGACAGGCCGACACCCGCGGTCGCGTTCTCGCCGTTCACCACGACAAAATCGAGCCGCCAGTCGTTCCGCAGCTTCATCAGATTTTCGGAAACCGCACGGCGACCCGCGCGTCCAACGACATCACCCAGAAATAGTAGTCTCATCCGTCACCGTTATCGGTCAATTGCCGGTCAAACAAGCCATAGGCGGCTTACAGGTCAAAAAAATGGATTTCCTTTTCGGTCACCAGCGCGTCCAGCGGCTGGTCCGTTGCCTCGCGCGGAACCTTTTGCACTTCCTGCGCGGAATAGGCGAACCCGACAGCGATGGTTCGGCGTCTGGCGCGCAATTGCTCGAGCGTCCGGTCGTAATATCCGCCACCATAGCCCAACCGGTATCCCTTACGGTCCCAGGCCAACAAGGGCGTGATCAAGAGTTCCGGTTCCAATACCGCGGTTCCGACCGGAATCAGGGCACCGAATGCACCCTCGGCCATCTCGCACTGTGGCGTCCATTCCCGGAATTCAAGCGGCTGATCCTTACCTGGGATCACCGGCACACATATACGTTTATCCTGTCCGTGCATCACGGTCATGGCCGCCAAGGGGCTGATTTCCGTGCGCATTGGCATATAACCGGATATAATGGAAATTTCGGCGTTCATCGCCAGATACCCAAGCAGCCAGGCGTTCGCGGGTTCGTCCAGCCCCTGACCGAAAGCGGCCTTTCGGCGGGCGAAGGCCGCGGTACGGGCCTCGGCTTTTTCTATGATTAGATTTTTCATGGCGCGTTAATAGGCATTATCTCGACGCCTGTCAGGTGGAAACCTGCTGTAGGTAGATAAAAAAGCGGCGGGCCCGCAAACGCCGAAGCGTCGCAACGGTAGAGGATGTTTATTCCCAAGAGCCTAGTTATACTAGGTGGGCACCGGGTGAGATAGGCCACGGCCAGTCACAGAGCCAGTTCCCTCAAGGAAAATTATCGGCCACTGGAATAGGTCCCCATACCAGAAGGGCAGCACCCGCCTTCCTCTCAGATAGGCTTCTATCGTGTGCAAAGCAAGGGGAACGCTGTGACGCGTCAATTCTAATTAAATCTTATTTAAGTGTTAACTGCCAAACAGGTCGCGCCACTTGCCGGAGCAGCATGCAATGAAGATCGACCGAATTACCGGAAAGAAATGCCTTGATAGCGTGAAGGCCCTTCCCACTCCGGAAAAGCGCATCATCCTGTTTGCGGATTTCCTGCCATCCGAAACAGATATCGGTATTGCGGCTTGCGATCTTGTAGTGGCCGCAGAAGCGTCGGGGGTAGACATTACGTCGGCAACGTTCGCCGGCGAATCGTTCGCACAGGTTGCACTTTCCTGCCGGACGCCGATGCATTTCGACCGGGCCGCAAAAAGCATTGCGCGGATGGACTTGCCCGCCGCCGCAGCGGTGGTCATCATTCTGGACAGCTTCATGCGGGCCGAAGTTCAATCCACGACGCGCTTCCGCAGGGTCAAGGAAAGACGGCGGATGCTTCTGCTGTTGGCCGAGATACTGCGCCAGAGACCGGATGCGATACTTTTCGCGTCCGGCAGTATCGAACTTTGCTACCTGACGGCGGCGCGGATACTTTCGGCTGTGAAATCCGGAGAGTTTCATCGGCCTGTAATTCGGCAACTTTCGGAGTTTCTGGACGGGAAACTTGCGTGCGATATCGGGCTGTTACCAACGGCGTCAAATCCCGAAGATAGGTATCGCCTATTGCAGTGGCACTCCGGCCTCGGCCCGCGCCGGATGACTTTGCAGACCCTGCTCACACAGGCCAAGACCTCGAACCACGAGGCGGACCTGCGCTTTCTATTCAAGGTAGCTTCAACCGCCGAGCTGAAAAATCACCCGACAATCCGTTGGCTGCGCTCCGAATTGGCCTGGCAACGCGAAGTGCACGAGTGCCCGGGACAGCACCGGATGCTGGAAAAAGCGCAGGCCTTGGCGCCGGAGGCCGAGCGATTTAATCTGCCGATCACGCAGTACATGATGCATTTGCACAAAATCCTGCAATTGGAGCGTGAATTTCCGCTAGCGACCAGATCGCAAGCACAGACCTACCTGAACTGGTACCAAAAACGCTGTTTCGAGCGGGTTCCTGCCCGCTGGGTTCCTGCCCTGCCTGCGAAGCTCCTCAACACAGTAAGCGACGGCAGAGAATCGCACACCAGAGCCGAACGGGCCCAGCGGATATTGTTGGCGGTCCTGGAGTCGACCCCGAAATCGGAGGGCTTCGACACGGAGATGCTTGCATACCTTTCCGGCAATCCCGCAGGCATCGGTCCTTCGCGATTTGCCATTCTGCTCGCCGCTCTGTGCCAAGTGCCCGTCCGGTTAAACAACGACAAACCAGTCTGGAAGTCGGTCGAAATCCGCGACTGGTTCCAAGGGACTGCCTGTCGCCTTCTGCCGGGATGCCGGCAATTTTCACCGTTGCAAAAGCGAGCGGAACCAAGCCGCAAAACATTCACCATTTACGGAATAGCTGACGGCAAAACCGGACTGGGCGCCAACACGGTCATGGCGAAGAAAATGGCCGAAATTATGAATTTACCGTTTATTATCCGAGATTTAAAATCACTTGAACCGACACGGAACGCGTTGCCGCCCGCCGGCGGTTCAAGGACAATGCAGCGCGATGTCATCCTGCACCATGTCAATGCCGACCGGATTCCCCTACACGTCATGTCTCCCGAACTGGCGCGGCGAAATGATACGTTTCACATCGGATTTCTGCTTTGGGAACTCGACCGAATTCCGCAGGCGCACCGGTTGGGGATCGGGATGCTGGACGAAATCTGGGCACCCAGCCGGTTCGTTGCCAACATTTATTCAGGCCAGACTTCGACCCCGGTGCATCTGGTCAAAAAGGGACTGACCGACCTTGAAGGGTTGCAGAAAATCTCCGCGGCCGGCCGCAAGGAAACCGCCCGCTTCACCGCAATGGTCTGCTTCGATTTCCATTCCTCTGTCGAGCGCAAGAATCCTTTGGCCGCGGTACGGGCCTTCCAGATCGCATTTCCGAAGCGCAGCCACGGCGACTGCCGCCTGATCGTCAAGACAACACCTACCAGTTGCGGACATTGGGGCGACCCAGTGGATCAGATGGGACAGATCAGAAGGTTGGCGGACAAGGACTCGCGCATCGAAATCATCGAGGGGTTCGTCAGCCAGTCCGACCTGTGGCAGATGATGAATTCCGCCGACTGCCTTCTGAGCACGCATCGAGCAGAGGGTTTCGGCTATATTCCTGCCTACGCGCTCGCACTGGGAAAACCTCTGGTAACAACGGATTATGGCGGGCAGAGAGATTTCTGCGACCTCCGCACAAGCTTTCCGGTTGCTGCACCGCTTGTGGAAGTACCCGAAGGCCACGCGCTTTATTCACTGGCAGGTGCAAAATGGGCGGATATCTCGCCAGATGCCGTCGCGGCCTCCCTGCGGCAGGTTTATGGCGATCCGGAGATGGCCGCGGCACGTGCGCGTTGCGGGCAGCGCTTGCTGCAGAAGGACTATTCCATGGCGGCCTACTCAGCGCGCTGTCGGCAACGTCTGGAACAGGTCGGGGCGCTGTAGCTGTCAGCCCTTGACCTTGGCGTCTCGAAGCGGCCAAATAAAGCATGGAACCAGCCCTTCAACCCGGACAGCTTTTGGCGCGCGGATGCGCCCGCGCCTTGCGTCAACTGGATTTCAACTGTCTGGAAGAATTCGTTCCCACACCTGGCTTGCGGGTCGATCTTATGGCGATCGGGCCAAAAGGCGAAATCTGGATTGTGGAGTGCAAATCGAGCCGCGCCGACTTTCAGTCGGACAGCAAATGGCACGGCTATATGGATTGGTGCGACAAGTATTTCTGGGCAGTCGATGCGGCGTTTCCGAGTGACTTGTTGCCCCAACACACAGGGCTGATCATCGCAGACAGCTACGGCGGCGAACTAATCCGCGACGCGCCCGAGGACAGGCTGCCGCCTGCCCGCCGGAAAAAGATCATGCTGAAATTCGCCCGCAACTGCGCCGACCGGTTACGAGGTTATATCGACCCAACAGTCGCGACGCGGTTCGAATAGGTCAGCGTTTTTCGGTCGCCCGCGCACGCGCGGCGGCGGCCTTCAGTTCCTCGGCGATTTCGTCGGCCTCGTCCGGTTCGAAGTCCAAGGGCAGTTCGACACCCTCAGCCTCGATGTAAAGTCGGACCATACCAAGTGTGGTAGGCCCGATTTGAAGATTGGCAGCTATATCGCTGGCTTTGTTGATACCCATTTGCGTCTCCTGCTTCGCAGGTTCGCTATCAAGAGTTTTGACGCAAATCAAGGCGTGATCGGTCTTGCAATCAGTTCCGGCTGGCGCTAAGTGGATGCGCAGTGCCGACGTAGCTCAGTAGGTTAGAGTACTAGATTGTGGATCTAGGGGTCCCCCGTTCGAGCCGGGGCGTCGGTACCACTCCCTCCCTAGAGATGTCCCTCCGGTTTCGCCAATGCCTGGACGATTGCGAAACCGCGCCCTTTATCCTTTGCTGCATACAACAGTTTGTCCGCTTCCTCGAGAATATAATGAGGATCCAGCGTCCAGGTTCTGTCGAACAACACGCCTCCGATGCTGGCCCCCACCTGGCAACTGAAGTTTCCAAAAATGACAGGCGTCGAAATCTTTTCGATCAGGCGGTCAGCCAGCGTCTGTATCTGGGCTATATTGTCCACATGCCCCAGAACTGCGACGAATTCGTCACCTCCGAGCCTCGCCAGAACATCGTCGGGACGGGTTTCAACCTGTAAAACCCTGGCAACCTCCTGCAAAACAGCGTCGCCGGCCGAGTGTCCAAATGCATCGTTTATGTTTTTGAACTTATCCAGATCTATGTGGAGCAAAGCGAAGCTCGACGACTCCCGCGCCTGCAACCGTTGCAGATAATCTGCCAGCAAACGCCGGTTCCCAAGTCCGGTGAGAGGATCGCGCGACGCCCGCGCTTCTGCCGAACGCTTGGCGCCGTCCAATCGCTGGTTAAGGCGCACCGACTCGTTCAAGAGAAAAGACTGCATTTCTGTCATGCACAGCAGTTCCGCCGTCGGGTCGGAGGACGAGAAATCTGACGCTTTGAGACCGAACCTGTTGACGACCCCGTACAGGTTCGGCCCGAGTCCGAAATTCAGCAAATAGCCTTGCTTGTCGGGTAAAGTGACACAATTTCCACGCAGTCCGCCAACGCTGCCGTTTATCAGGTGTGCCTTAAGGACAGACCCAGTATTGGCTGCGAGATCATCAATTGTTGCCAGAGGCTTGTTCTGCCGGAAAACCAGAACCTTGAACAAGTTCCGCCCGACAAAGGATTTGCGTTCCTGGAACTTACGGAATGTGGGACCAACGTGCAAAATCTGCCCATCCAACCCGACCAAGATGTGCATCGGCATGAAACTGTCGATCATGCTGGTCGAAAACCGCAAATAATTTTCGTTCTGCGCCACGTCCAGCGCCAGTGACCCCGCTCTCATGTTACGACCAACCTCCGTATTTCCGCGGGACGCTGCCAGCGTTCTTCATGCAACCTGATATCGAACCTGTCGCGCTGCACGGGTCCCTTCAATTTTGTATGATGCTCTATCGTGACGAGCGCCCCATAGTCATCAGCCATCGCCCGCAAAAGCCCTAACAGCACTGGGGCATATCCCGGCATCGCATACTCGCAGTGCACTGCGTAAAGATTGCCGGGCCGCGCTTCCAAGTGCAGTTTGGGAACTTCCAGAAACGGCATGGAAACTTTGAACCGGGCACTGAAATCTTCCAGAGACATCAGGAAATCCACATAGGTTTCGCCCCCGAACCGCAGAAGCCTGCGGATGCCCGACAACCGCTCATCGGTGACAACATAAGTTCCGAAATCCTCTAGAATTTCTTCACTCGTACGTTCCAGAACGACGCTGAGGGTCTCCAGCAAACGCTTGGTCACGTCGTTTTCGTAGTGGACAAGGGTTTCAAAGGAATAAAAAGGAAAGTTTGCCGCAACGCAGGTTTCTTCCCACTTTCTGGCCCCGTAAAAATCGTGCACGAAGCTCTGCAAGCCCCGATTTATAAATCCATGCATTTGTAACCCCCGCATATTCGCGAGGATCATGGCCTTCCTCAGGTTAAGAAAATCCAACCAGGGGAACGGGAAATAATTAGAATTTTCATGAAACAGTCAGATCGCGGACGATATCGGCTCTGCGCAAGTCGAAAATCGTCGCAAAGTCGGCATTAGATTCCCAAAGCGGCCGGCAATTCCGAAATGTCTGCCAGAATGATATCCGCATGCGGTGCCAAATCCTCATGCCCTGCAGGGCCGGACAGGACAGCCACGTTCATCCCGACGCCCGCCGCGCGGCCCGCATTCAGATCGTGAGTACTGTCGCCGACCATAGCGACAGCCGAAGCCGGCAGGTCAAGTTGCCTGCAAAACGCCTCGATCATTCCCGGGGCGGGCTTGGAGCCGTGACCGCTGTCAAAGCCCGCGACAAACGTGAAGTACCCGTCAGCGCCAGCCTCTTTCAACTGTGACCATGCACTGGCCTCGTAATCGTTGGTTGCGACCCCGAGCAGTCGACCGGACCCATGCAATTGTCCCAAAACAACGCCGAAATCGCACACGGGTATGTTGGGCAGGCTTTCAATATGACGCATGCTAACCTGATTGATGTGGTCTTTGGAATAATGCGGAACCTTGCTGCCCCACACGGCGATGACCTCGTCCACGGTGCCGTTTACGATCACCGATCCCGACCGGAAAGTCCGGTTGATCATGTCGAAACCGCAAGCCTGCGCCATGTCCTGCATCAATGCGGCCTGACCGTCCGCCAGTTCGGCAAGAACCTGTTCGCACCATGCCCCCCATGTTGCTTCATATCCGAACAGAGTTCCGTCCTTGTCGAAAAGAACCGCACGAATATCAGTGCGCGGAAAAACCGCCATGTCATTCTCCTTGAACCCACTGCATGATTCCCCGCAATCCGGGTTCCTGTGCAATTGCATTGACAATCATCGTTCCATTATTAACGGTGTCAATAATGGAAAACACAAAACGATACAGCCTTCAAAAGGGTCTCGGCTACCGTCTGAGCCTGCTGGCCTCGATAACGTCGCGCAAAATTGAAACCCATCTCACCGATTTGGGGCTTACCCGGCTTATGTGGTGTGTTTTGCTTGCAATTGAAGAGGAGGGCCTGACACAGCCATCCGAAATTGCTGAATTCATCGGCATCAACCGGACTGCGGCGTCTCGAACCCTGCGACAGATGCATGAGCGGAAGCTGATAAACCGTCTGCCCGGGCGCGACGACGGGCGCAATATTGTTGTGACGGCCACTGAAAAGGGAAAGCAGGCGCTTGACTCGGCGATCCCCAAGGCACTGGTCGTAGCGCAGGAAATCCGGTCCAAACTGAGCCCGGAAGAGGTTGTGACTTTTGAAGAGCTCGTCGACAAGATGCTCGTCGGCGAGATCCGCGATCTATCGAAGTTTTAGGAACACAGAAACAGCGACATCACGTCCAGTGAACCTGCTCGCCGCCCGGCAGCGAATAGCGTGCAACCGGAACGTTTTCGGGCGACATGTTAGCCGATCTGGCAAAATCCAAGACCATTCTGTCGTCCGTCAGGATGAAATCCATGACCGAGCACAGAACTTCGGGTTGGTCGGCACCTTGCCGAAGCGCCTGAAGATCGGCACCCGACATGCCCAAGAACCTGAGAGTCATGTCCTCGTCCTCTAAAATCCAGACGAGGGCTTCAAGCGCAACGGTTTCTGCCTGTTCCGGGTTCATCTGCAAAGCCAAACTCCTAAAAGTGTCCCGACTTATAGTAAGGATTCATTAACCTAGATTGTGTTCACTGGCGATGCGCAAAACAGAAGCACCCAGGGGTATATCTTGCCAGGCCGGATTCTCGTTATCGACCCTGTTAACACCAATCGGATGGTTCTGAAAACCCGCCTGCTGTCAGAGTATTATGACGTAGACCTTTGCGAGGATGCCGCGTCAGGATGGGCAAGTATCCTGCGGGATCCGCCAGACACGGTGCTGGTGAACTGCACCCTGCCGGATGCCAATGGTTACGGCTTTTGCGCCAAGATCAAGTCGCACCCGGAAACTGCTCACATTCCAGTGGTTCTTATCGCTTCCGCGAGCGCGGACATCAGTTGGGCCAAAGCGTATTCCAGCTTCGCCGACGACATCCATCAACTGCCGCTGGATTTTCCGCTGCTTGTACCGCGCCTGCAAAGCCTGTTGCGCGCAAAGGCTTCTCTGGACGAATTGCGCCTGCGCAACCAGACCAGCGAGGATATCGGTCTGGCCGAACCCAAATCTTTTCTCGGAACGGTATCCTTGCGAAGGGTTTCCGTTGCTGTCGTTGGAAGTACAGCCGACGTCCGCACACGAATGATCTCTGCCTTGCGCACAATTCTCGACGCCGAAGTAGTCGACCTTGGACGCGACTGGGCCGGAGCGCTCGGCTGCACGCAGGAAACGGTGGTTGTTCTGGGTCAGGGACAAGACAGGTCCGAGGCATTACGACTGATCGCCCGCCTGCGCTCCAACCGCGCCAGTCGCTTCGTATCCCTGCTGTTTTCCGGCGGACCGGACGGCATCGAGATGGCTGAACGCGCACTTTCGCTTGGCGCCAATGATGCGTTCTATGGCGCGATCGACGATTATGCGCTGGCCGCACGGGTACGCGCCGTCAACAATCACGCCATGCTGGCCAATATGCTGCGCGAAAACATGAACAACAATCTGCGGTTGGCCATGGTGGACCCTTTGACCGGGCTTTTTAACCGCCGCTATGCGGAGCAATATCTAAGAAAGGCGGTTACCCGCGCCGCGGACACCGGTCGCAACCTGTTCGTGATGATGCTCGATCTGGATAATTTCAAAACAGTTAACGACCTGCACGGACATTCCGCAGGCGACAAGGTCCTGAAATCCATGGCCGAACGGTTGCAGGGCAACCTGCGTGGTCTTGACCTGGTGGCACGCGTCGGTGGCGAGGAATTTCTGGTGGTTCTTGCCGATATCTCGAAAGGACGCGCCCTGGATATCGCACAGCGCATCCGTTCGGTCATCGCCAATTCGGCTTTCGATGTCAGAAACGGGTGCCCCCCCGTCCCTGTTACAATCAGCATCGGCATCGCACAGGCCGACCCAGGGAAAAGCAGCGAGGCTAAATTGCTCGCGGCAGCGGATCAGGCGCTCTATGAATCCAAAAACCTCGGCCGGAACACCGTTACATTTGCCGCAGAAGCCGCCTAGATTCCCGGCTACTCGGGGCGCGGCTTGCGCTCGAAAGTCTTCAGCTTGGCAATGAATTGCGCACGTTCGTCTTTCGACATGTTCGCCAGTATCTCGACCAATGCGTGATGGCCTTTTGCCGCAATTGCATCATAGACGGACCGCTGCGCGGTAAATGCCGTGTTCAGCGCATCGGCATTAAATGGCTCGACGGTAATCGCATCGCGCACATCCTGGGCGCTCTTGCGGAGTTCCTGTCGGGCCGCACGCGCGGTTTCGCGGTTCGCAAGCAATCGGTCCCGCACATATTCGCGCTGGCCCTGCGGCAGCGAGGCAACGTATGGCCGCATTCCACCGCCGAAAAAAGGATCCGACCGGTCGCCTTTTCTATGACCGAAGGCCGAGCCCACAACCATTCCGGCAACCAGAAGGTTCACGCCCAGCGATACGACCAGCAGGGTCTTGGTCCAGTTCCAGTTTCGTTTCATGTCTTGATCCTTGGCCATTGTCAGCCCTCCATCAACAGATCGTCAATGTCGGAATAGAAAGTATTATCGACAGTCGACGCGCCGCCAGTCAGGGAAAAACTTCCGTCAAACAAGTTGGCGGTATCCGGCGCGGCGTAACCGATCCAGATGCCGAAGCAGGCACTGACGGCAAGAGCCGATATGCTTTGCCAGCCTCCGATACCGTTCAAGGCTTGCCGGAACCAGCCTGTAGCAGCCGGTCTGGCGGGTACTGCATCAGGCGCCGCAAGCGCATCCGCCGCATCGCGCAGAATAGCCTGCATCAGACGGTCAGACGGCGGTTGCACATCATCCCGCGCGGCCTCAAACATGAGGTCAAGCTCCTGATCCATTTCTTTGCCGTGTTTCTGTGTCATCACTCCAGACCCAACTCTTGTTTTCTGCCGCTTAATATTGCGGCCAGATTTCGTTTTCCCCTTGCTGTCAGGCTTTCGACAGCTTCGACCGACAGGCCCATGACCTCTGCTATTTCGGGGTTGGGCAGTTCGTCTATGTGCCGCAGCGTGACGGCGATCCTCTGGCGCTCCGGCAGTTCGTCCAGCGCCCTATAGAGCGCGCGGGTCCGGTCGTCCGACTGCATCGCCGCCTCGACCGAAGGCGCATCATCTTCTGGCTCCGCGATACTATCCAACTGTGTTCCACGCCGTTTGCGAAGCCGGTCGGTGCAAAGGTTGGCTACAACACGGTACAGCCATGTCGAGACCTTTGCCTCGCCCTGACGCCATTCCGGCGCGATTTTCCAGAGCCGCAACATCGCTTCCTGCGCGACATCTTCGGCCTCTGCCGCATCGCGCAACAGCCGGTTGGCCTGAGCGACGAGGCGCGGTGTGTGACGAAATGCCAAAGATCGTGCGGCGGCCAAATCCCCGTTGGAATACAGGACCATCAGAGCGTCGTCGCCAACGTCTTGCAGTGCGTCAAAGGCCATCATTATGCCTTACAAGTAGTTGCCCGCGCCGGTTATGGCAACGGGGCAGAGCCGGCGAAACCGGCTCTGCCGTTGGGTTTAGTCGTGACGTTGGCCGTGGCGTTCGCCTTTGTGACCTATCCGGAATTTGGACTTTGCATCATCGAATTCAGCTTTGGAGATTTTTCCGTCTTGGTCAGTGTCAAACCGGGAGATCATTCTTGCCGCGCCATCGCCGGGCATTTCGTCGAAGGCCACTTTGCCGTCGCCGTTTTCATCCATGTACCGAAGCATCCGCTGGGAACGATCCGCCATTTTTTCGGCGTCATGTTGGCGGCCTTTTCCTTCAAGTCGCTTCATGGTACCCGCCTGCATTTCCTCCAAGGACAAAAAACCGTCCTGATCAGTGTCCTGCTCGGTGAAGCGCGCCAACCGGCGGGCTTCCATTTCCTCGGCGGTTACAAAGCCGTCGGCATTGGAGTCCAGAATTTCAAAGCGCGGTCCCTGACGTTCGCCATGATCTCCCTTGGCCAATGCGGGTCCGGCAATAGCCAGACCAGCCAAACCAAGTGACAGGGCACCGAGGACGGAATATTTTACAACAGGTTTCATCATATGTTCCTTAAATGCACGATTATTTTTTCCCACTCTCAATATGATTTACGGCCCATCGCCGTGGTTCCGTCGCAATCGTTGCAAAAAAATTTGCGACATCCGGACGCAAGACAGGTTGTCCCACTCCCGTTGCGCCAAAATTGTACTATATAGGCCAAATGCTTCAAATGACCGATCCTAAAACAGCGCTGTCAGAGCGCCCAGCCAAACCTGCGATGATACTCGGGTGGAAGCGGCTATGCCCGAATTGCGGCACAGGGCCGATGTTCAACGGCTACCTCAAGGTCCGCGACGCCTGTCCGGTCTGCGGCGAAGAGCTGCACCACCATCGCGCTGATGACGGGCCGGCCTATTTGACGATCTTGATCGCTGGCCACATCATGGCACCGCTGATCCTGTTCGCGTTCGAGTATTTCCGGCCTGATCCACTGGTACTGACAGTAGTGTTCTCGGTGATTTTTGTGGCCCTGGCCCTGTACCTGCTGCCACGGCTGAAAGGCGCTTTGGTAGCTCTTCAGTGGGCCAAGCGCATGCACGGATTTGGCCGCGAACCCGACAAACCGTCCTCTCCGGGCTGACGGGCCGCCGGTTATCGGGTCAGATGGCTATCACCAGCAAAACGATACTGCCTATAACGAAGGCAATGCCGGTAAGTTCCCGGCGATTGCTCGTTTCCTTAAAAAACAGGTAGGAACCGAGGAAAGTGAACACCAGTTCGATCTGGCCCAGGGCTTTGACATAGGCCACGTTCTGAAGGGTGAATGCCAGAAACCAGCATAGTGATCCCAGCATGCCCAGTCCACCAACCAACCCAGTCACTTTCCAGTTGCGCAGCACCTTTGTGACCTGCCCTCGCTGCGTCACCTGCAAATATGCCGCCATGGCAACAGCCTGAAAACTCGTGACACATGCAAGAGTAAGTGCCGCCCGGGTCAGTGTATCGGCCCCCAGCGACAGGGACGCCGCGCGATAGGCGATCCCCGAAACGCCGAAAAAAGCACCCGACGCCAGCCCAAGCAGCGCCGCACGGTTGCAAATGCGGCGAACAAAGCTTCCTTGCCCAACGATCCGGGGCGGATCGGACAGCAGGACAACGCCCACCAGTCCCACCAGCAAGGCCAGAAATCCGGCAAAGCTGATACGGTCCCCCAGAACGATCAGGCCGAACAGTGCCGCCTGCATCGTTTCGGTTTTCTTGAAGGTAATCCCGACCGCGAAATTGCGCTGGGTGAACAACTCCACCACCATCATGGTCGCGAGGATTTGCGCTATGCCACCGGCGGAGGCAAAGGCTAGGAACCGAAACCCGATCGCGGGCAATTCCGCGCCGGTAGAGGCCAAGATCGCCGCTACCAGCGCAATCGCCAGCGGCGCGGCAAAGACAAAGCGAGAGAACGTCGCCCCCGCCGTCGTCAGGCTGGTGGTGCGCAGGTGCTTTTGTAGCATGAACCGCAGGTTCTGGAAGAACGCGGCGGCGATGGTGATCGGTATCCAGAGTGCCATGGCGGGACTGATGACACAGAGCCCCGCCACGGTCTATCTTTTTAAGTCGCGAGTCCTAATAGGGCATCGGATGCGCCTTGTGCGCCTTGGAGATATCGTCCAGCACCGCCTGATCCAGAACCATATCGGCGGCCCCCAGAACGGTTTCCAGTTGCGAGAGGTTTGTCGCGCCGAAGATTGAAGAGGTCACAAAAGGCCGGCTGTTGCACCAGGCCAGCGCCATTTGCGATGGGTCCAGCCCGTGTTTGGCGGCGATCGCCAGATAGGCATCCACGGCGGGCCAGACCCGTTCCGTGACGCGGCCGCCCAGTGTATCGTTCAGGGAACGCCTTGATCCGGCCGGTATCTTGCCGTTCTGGTATTTGCCGGTCAGCAACCCGACTGCCAAGGGTGAAAACGCCAGCAGGCCGATGTCTTCGTTGTGACTGAGTTCAGCCATATCCGTATCGTACAAACGACACAGCAGGCTGTATTCATTCTGGATCGACTGCATTCGCGGCAGTTTGTGTTCTTCGGCGATCCGAAGCCACTGGGCGGTGCCCCATGCACTTTCGTTCGACAGGCCTACATAACGGATTTTTCCGGCATCTACGAATTCTTGCAAGGTTTCCAGAGCTTCGAGCATGCTGGCCAGGGTTTCGGCCTTGTTCTGCTTTGTCGGATCGTAGGCCCAGTTCTGGCGAAACATGTAGGACCCGCGATTGGGCCAATGCAACTGGTAGAGATCGATATAATCGGTTTGCAACCGGCCAAGCGAGTCATGCACCGCCTGCGTGATCGTAGCGCGGGAAATAGGCTCGCCGTTACGTACGGAACCGGCGCCATTGCCGGCCACCTTGGTCGCAAGGATGATGTCGTCCCGCCGACCGTTTTTCGCCAGCCATTTGCCGATAACCCGTTCCGTTTCGCCTTGGGTTTCCTTCGACATCGGATTGACGGGATAGGCCTCCGCCGTGTCGATGAAGTTGATGCCGTGGTCCAAAGACATGTCGATCTGGGCGTGACCCTCTTCGGTCGTGTTCTGCGTACCCCATGTCATTGTCCCGAGGCACAGGTCGCTGACCATCAGATCGGTCGTTCCTAATTTATTGTATTTCATAAAAACTCCTTTGCTGGTCGGGATACTGGCGCGATTTCCTTGGGGGTTCAACGCGAAAATCCTTGAGAACAAAATGTGAACATTGTAAATGCTTCAAATGACTCTACCGCTTTTGACACGAAAACCCTATCGCGATGCGCCCGGACAGGTACTGGTTGGCGACTTGCGCCTGACGCAGGCGCGCGTACATGAATTTTGCGGCCCCGCGCGGCGTACACTGGCGCTGATCGTCGCGGGCCGGATGCAGGGTCCGGTGTTCTGGATCGTCAGCCACTGGCAAGGAGATCACCTGCTGGGTGACGGGGTGCAGGGCTATATGGCCCCCGGACGCATCACCTTCGTCCGCCCCAAGCGCACCGAGGATATCCTTTGGGCAGCCGAAGAATGCCTGCGCGCGGGCTGTGTGCCTCTGGTGGTGGCCGAACTGCACGAACCGCCGGCGCTGACGCCTGTACGGCGGCTGCATCTGGCAGCGGAGACAGGTGGTAAGCAGGGCAAGCCAGCTCCGCTGGGCCTCTTGTTGACCCCCGGCGACGGCGGCGCGCAGGGGGTGGAGACCCGCTGGCACCTGTCGCCGCGCCACCAGACCGGCCAGACCGGCTGGATGTTGCAGCGCCGCCGCGCGCGCATGGCACCGCCCGCCGCCTGGGCACTGGACTGGAACGACGGCGCACCGGACCTGTCTGCCGAGGTTTAAACTATTGCGAAAAAGGCAAAAAAGCGCCTTAATGAAGCCGAAAACCACTATGCAGGCCGCCCATGCAAGTCCGCCGAGCCACCGAAGCCGATGCCACCGCCGTTGCCGCGATCTGGAACCACTATATCCGCGACACCATCGTGACTTTCAACTCCCAGGAAAAAACCGCCACCGAACTTGCAGCAGCGATTGCGGACCCGAAAACCCCTTTTTTCATGGCCGAACAGGATGGCCGGATCACGGGTTTTGCCACCTACAGCGATTTTCGCAAAGGGGTCGGTTACGCCTATACCAAAGAGCATACAGTAATGCTTGCAACCGACGCGACCGGCAAGGGGATGGGGCGGGCCCTGCTTGCGGAAATCGAACGGCACGCGGCACGGAACAGGATCAAGAGCCTCTTCGCCGGCGTCAGCGCAGAAAATACCGAAGGGGTCGCCTTCCATGCCGCCTGCGGTTATGCCAAAGTGGCAACGCTGTCCAAGGTCGGATGGAAATTCGACCGATGGCACGATCTGGTCTTGATGCAAAAGTTCCTGTAGCCTGACAGAATTGCAAGAGCGGGAATAAAGATGTCAATTTGGTCACGCATATCGGAAGCTCTTTCCGCCCTTGCCAAAGGCGAAAGTCTGGCAACTGTTCTTGAAAAGCTGAAATCCCCGCCTGAACGCAGTATAGCGTTCACCATCGCGGTCATTGCGCTCGGAGCCAAGATGGCCAAGGCCGACGGACTGGTGACCAGAGACGAGGTCGCGGCCTTTCGTCAGGTCTTCCACATTCCGAAGAACGCCGAGAAACAAGCCGCTTATGTTTTCAACCTGGCAAGGCAGGATGTCGCCGGCTATGAAATATATGCCAAGACCATAGCCAGAATGTTCCAGAAAGGCAGTCCGGCGCTGGAAAACATGATAGAAGGCCTGTTCCACATAGCCATAGCGGACGGCAGATATCACCCCGGTGAGGACGACTTCATACACGAAGTCGCTCGCATATTCGGTGTCGACGAGGCCGCCTTCCGTGGATTGCGGACCCGTTTCGTCCCGAATGCTGAGGCCGACGCCTATGACGTGCTGGGCGTCACACCGGATATGTCGCTAATCGAAATCCGTAAGGTCTGGCGCAAGAAAGTCCGCGACACCCACCCTGACCGGATTATTGCTCAGGGCATGCCGGAAGAGGCGATCACGCTGGCGACAAAAAGAATGATTGCGCTCAATGAAGCCTGGGAAGAGATTGCTGAAAAGAAGGCGGCATGATGCGGCTGGCGACCTACAACGTCGAATGGTTCGCCAACCTGTTCGATCAGGATAACAGGCTGATCGAGGACAATAGCTGGTCGGGGCGCTATGACGTAACAAAACTTCAGCAGATCAATGCGCTGGGCGATGTTTTTAAAGCTTTGAATGCCGATGCTGTTCTGATAATTGAGGCTCCCAACACTGGCAACCGTCAAACCAGCGAAATTGCGCTTCAGAACTTTGCCGCCCGCTTCGGCCTTCGCACTAACAAGGCGCTGCTGGGATTTGTCAACGACACCCATCAGGAAATCGCACTGCTGTACGATCCGACCAAAATGGACGCCCTGCACGATCCGAAAGGCGCGCATCCGGCAGCCAAAAACGGGGCGTGGCGCTCGCCGCGTTTCGACGGCGTCTTCCGGCTGGATGTCGATATGGACGACAAGCCTGATAAGATCATCTTTTCCAAACCGCCGCTTGAAGTATCCATGCGCACAGTCAATGGCACCTCGTTACGATTGATCGGCGTCCACACCAAGTCCGTTGCGCCCCACGGCGCCGATAGCAAGGAAGAGGAAATCGCCCTTTCCATCGCCAACAGGCGCAAACAGTTGGCCCAATGCATCTGGATACGACAGCGTGTAGAGAGCCATCTGGAACACGGAGATAACCTGATCGTCCTGGGCGACTTCAACGACGGTCCAGGGCTGGACGGCTATGAAAAGCTATTCGGGCAATCCAGCGTGGAAATTGTACAGGGGATCGGCAAGCCGGAAGCTATGCGTCTGCAAGAACCCAATGCCGACGCCGCGCGCTCCACCCACCACGGGCCACATCCGGCGACGTCCCGGTTCTATAACCGTGAAACCAAAACCTTCATGAATGCACTGCTGGACTACATCATGGTCTCTGAACAGTTGTATCAGCAGGCAAAGCCGGTCTGGCGGATATGGCATCCGTTTGACGATCCCCTCTGTTTCGAAAATGAGGAATTGAGCAAATCATTGCTGACGGCCTCGGACCATTTCCCGGTCACCATTGATCTGGACATCTGACGCCTCTGGAATTGTAGCCGGACGCGGCTTATATCACTTTCATGAACAGATTGACGACACTCACCGCCGCCGCTCTGATTGCCTTCAGCCCTGCCGCCGAGGCGCAAGACTCTGAGTGGTCCGAGTTCGAGAAACTGCTAGAGCAGTTTTCCGAAGAATCCCGCACCTTCCTGCAAAACTGGCTGACCGAGATAACACCGATGCTGGAAAGCCTGAGCGAGAAGATTGACGATCTGTCGCATTACGAGGCACCGGAGGTGATGCCGAACGGCGACATCATCATTCGCCGCAAACCGGACGCACCGGATCAGGAGGCGCCGGAAACAGGTCCGGAAGAAGTAACCCCGGTCCCGCCACAAGGACAAATCGAGCTTTGAGGATTCCACGATCTGGCCTTTCCCTTCCGTTCCGAACCCCCTACATCTGACTGACAAATTTCTGCAGGAGAATAACGCTTGTTCCACCACATTATGCCCCCCGAACAGAGCCTTCATCGTGACGCCCGCACCGAAGGCGGTGCCGGAAAGGATTTCGGTGATCTACCAGAGTGGAACCTGACCGACCTCTATGCTGCTGAAGACGCGAAAGAGTTGAAGCGTGACATGTCCTATCTGGAAGGTGAATGCGCGGCTTTTGCCAAGGATTATGAAGGCAAACTGGCTGGACTGAATGCGGCCCAAATGTTGGAATGCATTCTGCGCTATGAAAAAATCCAGTCGGTCTCCGGCCGTGTAATGTCTTTTGCCGGACTGCGTTATTACCAGAACACCACGGATGCGGGCCGCGCCAAGTTCATGGCCGACTGCCAGACCAAACTGACGGACTATTCGACGCCTCTGGTGTTTTTCTCGCTGGAGATGAACCGTATCGACGATGCGGTACTGAACGGGTTGCTGGACGCGAACGAGGAACTGGCACGCTATCGTCCTGTTCTGGACCGGATGCGCAAGATGAAGCCCTATCAACTGTCCGACGAGCTGGAAAAATTCCTGCATGACCAGTCCGTTGTAGGCGCTACCGCGTGGAATCGGCTGTTCGACGAGACCATGGCCGCACTGACCTTCGACGTTGACGGCGAGGAAATGAGCCTCGAGGCAACGCTGAACCTGCTGTCCGACAGTGACCGCGCGCGGCGCGAGGTCGGAGCCAAGGCTCTGGTCGCGGTGTTCAAGAAAAACACCAGCCTGTTCGCGCGGATCACCAACACGCTCGCCAAGGAAAAAGAGATCGAGGATCGCTGGCGCAAGCTCCCGACACCGCAGATGGGGAGGCACCTGTCCAACGATGTGGAACCCGAGGTCGTGCAGGCCTTGCGGGATGCGGTTGTCGCCGCCTACCCTAAACTGTCGCATCGCTATTACGCCTTGAAAGCCAAATGGCTGGGTCTTGAAACGCTGGAAGTCTGGGACCGCAACGCGCCCCTGCCCGATGAAGACAGGAAACCCGTCCAGTGGGACACCGCCCGCAAGATGGTGCTCGACGCCTATTCGGATTTTTCCCCGAAAATGGCGGAACTTGCAGAGCCGTTCTTTGACAAGGGATGGATCGACGCAGCTGTGAAGCCCGGCAAGGCGCCAGGAGCTTTTGCGCATCCGACCGTAACGGACGTCCACCCCTATGTGATGCTGAACTATCTGGGCAAACAGCGCGATGTGATGACTCTGGCGCACGAATTGGGCCACGGCGTGCATCAGGTACTGGCCGCGGATCAGGGCGAATTGCTGTCTTCAACACCGCTGACGCTGGCCGAGACGGCTTCAGTGTTCGGCGAGATGCTGACCTTCCGCAAACTGCTGGAGGCGGCACCGGATAAAGCGACACGCAAGCGCCTGTTGGCCGGCAAGGTCGAGGACATGATCAACACGGTTGTGCGCCAGATCGCCTTCTACGACTTCGAGTGCAAGTTGCATGCGGCCCGCGCCGAGGGTGAACTGACACCGGACCAGATCAACGCGCTGTGGATGTCGGTCCAGGCAGAGAGCCTTGGCCCCGTGTTCAACTTCATGGATGGCTATGAGACCTTCTGGTCCTACATTCCGCATTTCATCCACTCGCCGTTCTACGTCTATGCCTATGCGTTCGGCGACGGCTTGGTGAACGCGCTCTACGCTGTATACCGCGAAGGCGATGCGGGTTTCGAGGACAAGTATTTCGAGATGCTGCGCGCCGGCGGATCGAAACACCATTCTGAACTGCTGAAGCCCTTCGGGTTGGATGCAACCGATCCGGAATTCTGGGACAAGGGTCTGTCACTGATCAGTTCGATGATCGACGAGTTGGAGGCGCTAGAGGGCTAGCGCTTTCAAACCCGGTCGAAATTAGCCTGTCACACAGGGCCGGACGCGCAACCGCGTCGAGCTCCGCTCAGTTATGTTTGTTATCGTCAAAACCGCGGGAGAACTCGAACCACGAGCAAAAGGCGTTCACGACCGGGGCTATCCAGGCAATAACCAGCAGGCCAGGCACCGGCCAATCAAGCGAATTTTATTCATAGGACAACTTTGGATTGGCCGCTCTCCATTCGGACAGCGTCTGAATTTTGTTTTCCATGGATTGTATTGTAGCAGCGATTTTCACATAGCGGCCGCACTACCTCAGACGCCTGCCCGATACTCAGGATTTCCAGCTTGTCCACGGAAATGGCTTGTCCTCGGATCGTCCGGACTGGAATTCAGCCGTCTTTTTCAGCCATTCACCCAGACTTTCACCGAATTCGACAAGAAGACGGTTCTTTTCCTTGGCAAACAGCATCCAGAAGAACTGGATTAACGCCACGGCAACCAGAACCGTTTCGGCTATACCGAACAGAATGACAAGAACCAGCATCCAAAGTCCCCGGAGCCAGATATCTTTTCTGTCGAGCGGGGCGTCCTGGTGTATTTCCGGATCTTCTACTGGCATAATGACAATTCTCCGATGCTAAAAGGCGATCATCTCGGAAAAGCGCGCGACCAGTCCTTCAGGTTTTTCAGCGATCAGATTCTTGTCCAATTCAAACCGCTCTATCTCGGCCAGTTTGCCTTTCATCCCCGCCCTAAGGGTTCCGAGCATCTTGGGTGGAGCAGCCATGGCAACACGATCAAAGCCACCGCGCTTCAGGTGCCCTTCAGCAGCTTCGAGGACGTGGACGGCGAACGCTTCGCGCTCTTGCTCGCGCTCGCTTGTGGTGCGATCAAATGCGTGCACAGCCGTGCCTCGCGCGGCCGCGGAGCGCCCCGGAAAATCGGAATATTGCTTGTCGGAATCCTTGAAACTGGATTTTTCGAAGCTTTGCAGTTCGACCAATGGCTCATTCACGCCGCGCTTTTCATAGATACGAGCATGTTCCTCGTCGGCCAACAGAACAAGGGTAGTTGTGGGTTTCATTTTGGACTCCTCCACGTTGTGTGGTGTGTAGTTACCAATTGCACCTGGAAATTACCTTGATTTACCTCAAGCCGCCGACCCGATTTTTAAAACATAATTTCGCTGGCTCGGTCCCGGTCATGACTTGCCACCGGCAGCAAAAACCATATCGATCATGGCCTGCGTCCCGCGCGAGAACTCCAGTGGGCACGGATAAGGCGCGCCAGTCCTAACCGAATTGCAGAAGTTTTCGACTTGTAACTTGTATTGGCGCACAGCGGGGAAGCGTTCTGTCCGAACTGCCAACTCTGGCTGGTGTATCTCGATCTGGGCTTGCCCGTAGATACCGGCATTGAAGGGCGCGGTCAGAGTGAAGAAGCCCTCGTCGCCGTGAAATGTCATCTGTTGGCGCGGAAACATGCGTGTGGACACGACGCTGCGGTGACGAAAGGCGCCGAAATCGGCACTGACTTCTGCCACGACATCGACGCCGTTTTCGTAGCGGATGCGGGCGTCTAGCGCCACAGGCTCAGCACCGGTAACGAACCGGGTCGAGCCATATGTGTAGACACCGATATCACGGATGCCGCCGCCGCCGGTCTCGGGTTTATTGCGGATATTTGCGGGGTCCGGATTGTTGAACGAAAAGAAGCCGTCAACATGCAGCAGGTTGCCAATCGCGCCGGTCTGGACCAGTTCCCTTGCACGAATCCATTGCGGGTGGTGGACGATCATGTAAGCCTCTGCCGCCAGCAACCCGGTCTGGTCCCGAAGCACAATCAATTCGTCTATCTCTTCCGCGTGCATTGCAACGGGCTTTTCTGTCAGCACATGCTTGCCGGCCAGAAGCGCCTTTTTTGTCCATTCGACATGCATGTGGTTCGGCAGGGGAATGTAGACCGCATCGATATCGGGCGCGGCCAGCAGGGCGTCGTAATCCTTAAAGACCTTGAGGTCAGGGCAGAACGCCAGAAATGGCTCGGCCTTGTCCGCGTTACTCGTGCCTAGCGCCACCAACGAAGCCCCGTTCGCCTCGTGAATGGCTGGCGCCATGTGTTGCAATGCGAAATTCGCTGCGCCCAACACGCCCCAACGGACCGGTTTCATGAAAAAGCCTCCCCTAAAAGTTCAGGGAAGGCTATCAGACTCAATCTGCATGGCAAGTATCAACTGGCCGCGCGCATGCCTTTCTCTGCTGCAAGCTCGCGCATACGCTCCTGCAATTTCTCGAAGGCGCGAACCTCAATCTGCCGGATACGTTCACGACTGACGTTGTACTGGCTCGACAGTTCTTCAAGCGTCGTCGCATCGTCCTGCAGCTTGCGCTGCGTCAGGATATCTTTCTCGCGCGGGTTCAGCACATCCATCGCCTCGAACAGCATTTCGCGCCGGATGGTCAGTTCGTCGTCGGCCTCGTATTGGGCGGCCTGATCGGCACTGTCATCGGTTAGCCAGTCCTGCCATTCTGCCTTGCCGTCCTCGTCACTTCCGACGGTCGCGTTCAGCGAGGCGTCGCCACCCGCCAGACGTCGGTTCATCGAGATGACTTCGTCCTCGGTTACGTTAAGATCTTGCGCGATTTTGGCAACGTTTTCGGGGCGCATGTCGCCTTCTTCCAGCGCGCCTATCTTCTTCTTGGCTTTGCGCAGGTTGAAAAACAGCTTTTTTTGAGCACTCGTCGTGCCCAGCTTCACCAACGACCAACTGCGCAAGATATATTCCTGAATGCTGGCGCGGATCCACCACATGGCATAGGTCGCCAGACGGAAACCCTTTTCGGGGTCGAAGCGTTTGACCGCCTGCATCAGACCGACGTTGGCTTCTGAAATGACTTCTGCCGTCGGCAGACCGTAGCCGCGATAGCCCATGGCTATCTTGGCCGCCAGCCGCAGGTGCGACGTGACCAGCTTGTGCGCGGCCTCGGTATCCTCGTGATCGACCCAGGACTTGGCCAGCATATATTCCTCTTCGGGTTCCAGCATCGGGAACTTCCGGATTTCCTGCATATAGCGGGTCAGACCTTGTTCCGGCGACGGGGCCGGCAGATTAGAATAACTCATGATCCCCTTTCCACTCGAACTGCACCAAATTTACAGCACATCGGGCACTCCACCCGAGACATAGCTACGTAATCGTAGAAACTGTTACAAGACGATGCACGCATTTGTGAGCACTGCTTAATATTTGTTTCAAATTTAATACGCGTGTAACACCAAATTCCGTCGGTCAGACGGGAAACTTACGCAAAATATCATGTAATTCCTTCATATCCTTTGGCATTTCGGCTTCGAAATATAATGATTCGCCGGTAACCGGATGAATAAAACCGAGTGACGCGGCATGCAAAGCCTGACGGGGGAAGTCCGAAACGAAAGCAGCGTCGTGCGCATCCAGCGTTTGAAGGCCAATGCGCTTTTTGCGGCCATACACAGGATCACCGATCAAACCGTGGCCGATGTGACTCATATGTACGCGGATCTGGTGGGTGCGGCCTGTTTCCAGGCGGCATTCGACCAGACTGGCGCGATTGCCGCCAAAAATCTCCAGAACCTTTACACGGGTGATAGCGTGGCGTCCTTCATGCGCCGTCACGGCCATGCGCTTGCGGTCAGCCTTGTGCCGGGCGATGTTCGTCGCGATCCGCAACACGCCGCCGTCCTCAAATGACACGCCATTGATCCCCGCCAGTCGCGGATCGCCCTTGGAGGGCGCGCCATTGGCGAAGCCCAGATAGCGACGCTCGATGGAATGGTCCTTGAACTGCCGCGCCAATCCCTGATGCGCCGCGTCTGATTTCGCCACGACCAGAATGCCCGAGGTATCCTTGTCGATCCGATGTACGATGCCGGGCCGCTTTTCTCCGCTGATCCCCGACAGGCTGTCGCCGCACAGATGCAGCAACGCATTGACCAGCGTACCGGATTCCGAACCGGGCGCAGGATGAACCACCATGCCGGCCGGTTTATTGACGACGATCAGATGCTCGTCCTCGAACAGGACTTCCAGCGGGATTTCCTCTGGCTGGGCGTCGTAGTCCTGAACTTCGGGCAGGGTAATGCGGAATTCCTCACCCGGTTGCCCCTTGGTTTTCAACGCCGTGACCACGGTGCCGTCGACATGCGCCACGGCGCCTTCCTCGATCAGTTTCGCAAGGCGAGAGCGGCTGAGCGTAACATCCTCTGGCACAACCTGCGCCAACGCCTTATCAAGACGGGGCGGCGGCGCCTCCGACAATGTTAACACCAGAACCTGAACCGAAAGACCTGTCATGAACGAAAAAAACCCTCAGGATATTCCAGAACCCGCGAACCTGCGGTTTCTGCGTAGATTGATCACCGTTCTGACCCTGACGATGATTTTCGGCCTTTTAACGATCATTGGACTGATTGTCATGCGCTTTACGGGCGAGGTCGAACCGCCGTTGCCGACAGAGATCGTGTTGCCGGATGGTGCAAAGGTGCAGAGTTTCACCATTGGGTCCGACTGGGCCGCTGTCGTGACGCAGGACAACCGGATCATCGTGTTCAACCGCGACGACTATTCTATCCGTCAGACGATACAGATTTTACCGAAACAGAACTGAGGTCGGACCGCAAGCCCCTTGCCTAAGCGGGCGACAGCGCCGATATTACTGGCATGAGTCTGTCCCCCGGTTTCCTTGATGAATTGCGCACCCGCCTGTCGTTAAGTCAGGTTGTCGGGCGTAAAGTCACATGGGACCCGAAAAAGACCAATCAGGGCAAGGGCGACTACTGGGCCCCCTGCCCCTTCCACCAGGAAAAATCGGCCTCTTTTCACTGCGACGACCGCAAGGGTTTTTACTATTGCTTTGGCTGCCATTCGAAGGGCGACGCAATCAGTTTTGTCCGCGAAACAGAGAATGTCGGCTTCATGGAGGCGGTCGAAATTCTGGCCCGCGAAGCTGGCATGCAGATGCCCGCCGCCGATCCTCGCGCCAAGGAGAAAACGGACCGGAACACCCGACTGGCGGAAATCAACGAACAGGCGGTCAACTATTTCCGGCTACAGCTCAAAACCAACCGCGCGTCCGGCGCGCGGGACTATCTCGAACGCCGCGGTCTGCCACAAAAAACCCTCGACACGTTCGAGATCGGATTTGCCGCCGACGACCGGACGGCCCTGTTCAAGCACCTGAGCGAAAAAGGCTGTAAACCCGCCGATATTGTCGAAGCCGGACTGGTAATAAAGCCCGACGACGGCGGCACTCCGTATGACCGGTTTCGCGGCCGTATCATGTTTCCGATCCGCGACGCGCGTGGCCGCTGTATAGCATTTGGCGGACGGGCCATGGACCCTAACGCGCGGGCCAAGTACCTGAACTCTCCGGAAACGCCGCTTTTCGACAAGGGCCGATCGCTTTACAATCACGCCCCTGCACGCGAGGCGTCGGGCAAGACCGGACAGTTGATCGTCGCCGAAGGCTACATGGACGTAATCGCACTGTGGCAGGCAGGTTTCGAACATGCAGTCGCGCCTCTTGGCACCGCCATAACCGAGAATCAACTGCAACTGATGTGGCGTCTGTGCCCCGAACCGGTGATCGCGCTGGACGGCGATACGGCCGGACTGCGCGCCGCGATGCGGCTGATCGATCTGGCGCTGCCGCTGCTGGAACCGGGCAAATCGCTGCGGTTCTCGATCCTTCCAGAAGGTCAGGATCCCGACGACCTGATCAAATCCTCTGGCGCATCCGCGATGCAGATTCTGCTGGACAAGGCCGACCCTATGGTCAACCTGCTGTGGCGGCGCGAAACCGAAGGCAAGGTATTTGACAGCCCAGAGCGGCGATCCGCGCTTGATGCAGCATTGCGCGACGCTATCAAGAAAATTCCCGACCCGTCGCTGCGCCGCCATTACGGCGAGGCCGTAAACGAATTGCGCCGCAGCCTGTTCTATGCCGCGAAGGAGAGCCGTCAAGGGTTCAAACCATGGAGCAAGGACCGCAAGCCGATTGCGACCGCCGACACGAAATCGTCGCTTCTGGCCCGCGATGGAACAGAAGAGACAATCCGCGCCAGCCTGATACTCGCCATCGCCCTGCGCTATCCGAATGGGGCAGTGCCGTTCGAAACGGAACTGGAAAAGGTCGATTTCGTGCAGGCGGATCACCGGACAATCAGAAATGCGCTGGTCCGATACGTGCACGACCATTCCAAGGACCCGCAGGGCCTGTTGGCTGCCGTCATCGAAGAAGTTGGTCAGACGGCAATCGACAAGCTGTTTGCCCTGCCGCATGTCCGCACATCGCCCGCTATTTTAACTAATAGGGAAGACAATTACGCAACATTGGCCTTGGCAGAAGAACTGGCGAAGCTACATGCCATAAAAGGGTCGAATGCAGAGATCAGGGAAGCGGAGCAAGACCTGATGGGATCGGCAGACGAAGGCATAACATGGCGTTTGCAACAGGCTGCCGCTGCGCGCATAAATGCAACACGGGCAGAGCCGAAAACCAAGGACGCCGCACAAGATCAGGACGCTAATCTATCGCAAGCATTGCAAAAATTGATAGACGAACAGGTCTGGGTAAAGAAAAAAAGGTAAAACGCCATTGCGAATCAGTGAGTCGCAGTGTTGATTCGACTCATCCTCTTGTGATTCGCTGGTCGCGACCACATATCGGTTTTTTAGGAGTATATCATGGCCGCAAAAGATAACGCAGAAGCAAAAACCGAAGACCAGTCAGAGAATTCTTCAGGCATGGGCGACATGAGCCAGGACGCTGTCAAAAAGATGATCGCCGCTGCGCGCGAGCGTGGCTATATCACCTATGACGAGTTGAACGAGGTTCTGCCGCCGGAGCAGGTTTCCTCCGAGCAGATCGAGGACGTAATGTCCATGCTGTCCGAGATGGGCATCAACATCATCGAATCCGACGAGGTGGACGAAGACAGCGTAAAAGATCTGGCAGTTGTCGACACCGATAACAAAGAAGTCACGGTTGCCGCCACCGGCAAGGAAACACTGGACCGTACCGACGACCCCGTGCGCATGTACCTGCGCGAAATGGGTTCGGTCGAGCTACTGTCGCGCGAAGGCGAAATCGCCATTGCGAAACGCATCGAGGCCGGTCGCAAGACCATGATTGAGGGCCTCTGCGAAAGCCCACTGACATTCCAGGCGATCACCATCTGGCGCGACGAACTGCTGGACGAGGAAATTCTGCTGCGCGATGTGATCGACCTTGAAACCACATTCAGCGGCACAATGGACGAGGACGAGGAAGGCCCGGTCATCGGCGGCGTGAAAACCTCCGGCGGCACTTCCGACTCCACCGACAACGGTTCGGAGAAACCCCAGGAAGTGGATGCTGACGGCAACCCGATCGAAGTCGATGATGATGACGAGGACGAGGACGAGCAGGCCAACATGTCGCTCTCCGCGATGGAGGCCGCACTGAAGCCGGAAGTTCTGGCCACTCTCGAAAAAATCGCCAAGAACTATGAAAAACTGGCGGAGATGCAAAATATCCGTATTTCGGCGACCCTGAACGAGGACGAGAAATTCTCGAACTCCTCCGAGTCCGCCTATCAGACGCTGCGCCAGAAGCTTGTCGATCAGGTAAACGCGCTGCACCTGCACAACAACCGGATCGAGGCGCTGATTGACCAGCTTTACGGCATCAACCGCCGGATCATGTCACTCGACAGCGGCATGGTGAAACTGGCCGACCAGTCACGCATCAACCGTCGCGAGTTCATCGACGCCTATCGCGGCGCGGAGCTCGACCCGCAGTGGATGGACCATATCGCAGACAAGGAAGGCCGCGGCTGGCAGTTGTTCAACGAGAAGCACCGCCCGAAAGCCGAGGAAATCCGCGCCGAGATGGCCCAAGTCGGACAATATGTCGGTGTGGACATCCCCGAATTCCGCCGCATCGTCAATCAGGTTCAAAAGGGCGAGAAAGAAGCCCGTCTCGCGAAAAAGGAAATGGTCGAGGCCAACCTGCGTCTCGTTATCTCCATCGCCAAAAAGTACACGAACCGCGGCCTGCAATTCCTTGATTTGATTCAAGAAGGTAACATCGGCCTGATGAAGGCAGTGGACAAGTTCGAATATCGCCGCGGCTATAAATTCTCGACCTATGCGACGTGGTGGATACGTCAGGCGATTACGCGCTCGATCGCGGATCAGGCCCGCACCATCCGTATTCCGGTACACATGATCGAGACTATCAACAAGCTTGTCCGCACCGGTCGCCAGATGTTGCATGAAATCGGCCGCGAGCCGACACCGGAAGAACTAGCTGAAAAGCTGCAAATGCCGTTGGAAAAGGTCCGAAAGGTGATGAAGATCGCCAAGGAGCCGATTTCCCTCGAAACGCCGATCGGCGACGAGGAAGACAGCCAGCTCGGCGACTTCATCGAGGACAAGAACGCGATCCTGCCGCTGGAAAGCGCCATTCAGGGCAACCTGAAAGAAACCACGACACGGGTTCTGGCATCGCTCACCCCGCGCGAAGAACGCGTCCTGCGCATGCGCTTCGGCATCGGCATGAACACAGATCACACGCTAGAGGAAGTCGGCCAGCAGTTCAGCGTGACCCGCGAACGTATCCGGCAGATCGAGGCCAAGGCCTTGCGGAAGCTGAAGCATCCGAGCCGGAGCCGGAAGTTGAGAAGTTTCCTGGATCAGTGATTTAGAGAGGCGCCCTTCGGGGCGCTTTTTTGTTGGTAGCAATCCCAAAAAAGCATTTTCTATGAAAACAGAATTTATTGCTTAGCATTATGAAATGCTCAATCACGAAGTAGTTGATATCCATGCCAGATCAGACAGATTAGAGCAATTTTTCGTAGTGACCATTGGTGGCATCTACGGCTTCGCATTAACTAAACCAATTACTCTTGAGGATCCGGTATTCGTTGTCCCTGTGCTCATAGCTCTTTTTGCATTTATTCGAATGGAGCTTCTAAGCAAGGTGCGACACATAATCAGAGCCAAGCAAATTGAGTTCGAAAAGTTATTGGCCACCTCCGACAAGGCAAAAGGTGAAAGCCAAATTACAGGTATGGCAGAGCATTTTCAAATTGCATTTTATGACTCCAAATTGCCCGAACTGGACAGTAGCGTTGGATTTCGAAGCCTATTCCGCAAAAAGGTTTCTGACCGAGCCGTATTTTGGAGAAGAATTGTTTTCATGACTAGTATCGTAGCATTGATACAGAACTGGAATTTGATCACCAATCTTGCGTCCAAAGCTTGCAATCTTCTAAAATAGATTGCCCTAAAAAATCTACAGACGATCCCAACGCTTTCGCGTTGGAGGTTCAAACGGCAGAAATCTTCACTGCCAAAAATAGGCAAAAAAACGGGCCACTAAGGGCCCGTTTTCTCTTACAATTTAAACGCGGAAACCGCTTTACGCCAAATTCTGATTGAAGAACGCCACCGTGCGGTCCCAGGCCAATTCCGCCATTTTCTCGTCATAGCGCGGCGTTGAATCGTTGTGGAACCCGTGGTTGGCGCCTTCATAGATGTGCGCCGAGTATGTTTTCCCGTGCTCTTTCAAGGCGGCTTCATAAGCGGGCCAGCCTGCGTTCACACGCTCGTCCAGCGCACCGTAATGCAAAAGCAGCGGAGTCTGTATTTTCGGAACGTCCTCCGACGCCGCCTGGCGGCCGTAAAACGGTACAGAGGCCGACATCTCCGGATAAGCCACCGCCAGCGCGTTGCACACGCCACCTCCATAGCAGAACCCGACAGCGCCAACCTTTCCTGTACTGTCCTCGCGGGTCAGCAAGTGTTCGAAGCCGGCGAAAAAGTCGTTCATCAGCTTGGTGCCGTCCACAGTCTTTTGCAGTTCCCTGCCCTTCTCGTCATTGCCGGGATAACCACCGACGCTGGTCAAACCGTCGGGCGCAAGCGCCATGAATCCGGCCTTGGCGACACGGCGCGCCACATCCTCGATATACGGGTTCAGGCCGCGGTTTTCGTGCACGACCAGAACCGCGGGCAGCTTGCCTTCGGCCTTGGCCGGGCGCACAAGATAGCCGCGCACGTCGCCATGACCGTTCGGCGACGGATAGGTGATGTATTCGCCGGCAACGTCCGGATCGTTGAAAGAGACCTGCTCGGCCATCGCATAATCGGGGCTGAGCATGTTTAAAAGCGCGACAGCGGTAACGCTACCGACCGCAAATTTGCCGGCCTTTTCAAGAAACTCGCGCTTCGAGATGATGCCATGGGCGTAAAAATCGTAAAGTTCCAATAATTCCGGATCGAAATCCGCGGCGGTCATACGGTTCATTTTGTCTCCCTTCCCAATTGGTTGCAGTTATGCCCGGCGTCCTTGGTTTGCGTACGACCGGGTTGTTCGATACTAAAACGTATACGCAATCCGTGGTATAAGCGGATCACAAAAAAGCGAGCAGCGGGAGCGAATTTTGCAAACCAGATTTACCGTGAAGACGCGAGGTCAGGGACTTTACGAATTTACCCCGCAAGTGATCGCCTTTGTCAGCGACAGTGGTGCATCGTCGGGCCTGTTGACACTGTTCGTGCAACACACCTCTTGCTCTCTGCTGATTCAGGAAAATGCCGATCCGGAGGTCCAGACCGATTTGAAAAACTACTTTGCCTGCCTTGTGCCGCCAACGACCGATCCCTCAATGTCCTATCTGACCCACACTTACGAAGGCCCCGACGACATGCCGGCCCACATCAAGTCGGCCATGATGCCGGTTTGCCTGTCGATCCCCGTCGTGAACGGGCGTCCGGCATTGGGAACATGGCAGGGCATATATCTGTTCGAACACCGTGACGCGCCGCATTCCCGGCAAGTGGTCGGGCATATCGCCCCCTGAGTCCGCAACAACTCGGTTTTCCCCCCATATTTCGTGTTCAAACAATCCCTCTACACAAAGTCTAGAAGCCACTGTATAGTTTTTTCCACAGTGATAAATTGAACCCGAGGATCTGGTTAATGAGATGCCCCTTTTGCGGTAACACCGAAACCCAAGTCAAAGACTCCCGTCCGGCCGAGGATCACGTTTCGATCCGGCGCAGGCGGTTCTGTCCCTCTTGCGGCGGGCGCTTCACGACATATGAACGGGTTCAGTTGCGCGATCTGGTCGTGATAAAGAAAAACGGCAAGCGCGAGGACTTCGATCGTGACAAGCTGGAACGCTCGATCCGCATCGCTCTGCAGAAGCGTCCTCTCGACCCAGATCGCATAGACCAGATGATTTCCGGCATCGTCCGGCGGCTGGAAAGCATGGGCGAAAGCGATATCGAAAGTGACAAGGTTGGCGAGATCGTAATGGACACGCTGGCCCGGATCGACACCGTCGCCTATGTGCGCTTTGCTTCGGTCTACAAGAACTTTCAGGCCGCCGACGACTTCAACGACTTCGTTCAGGAACTGCGCCCCGGCTCACCGAAAGAAGAAGCCTGAGCCATGGCCACGCGCGCCGGTGACGAACGCTGGATGCGTCTGGCCATCGGCCTGGGAAGGCGAGGACTGGGTCAGGTTTGGCCCAATCCGGCAGTCGGCTGTGTGATCGTGCGCGATGGCCGCGTCGTCGGCCGGGGCTATACGCGGCCCGGCGGAAGGCCCCATGCTGAAACCGAAGCTCTGGCGCAGGCTGGCAGCGCGGCCGAGGGCGCAACGGCCTATGTTTCGCTCGAACCCTGCGCACATCACGGTAAAACCCCGCCCTGCGCAGATGCTCTGATCGCAGCCAAGGTCGCCCGTGTGGTCAGCGCAATGCTGGACCCCGATCCACGCGTCGCGGGACAGGGCCATGCAAAGCTGCGAGCCGCGGGCATCGAGGTGGAAACCGATGTCCTGTGTGCCGAAGCACAGGACGCCAACACCGGCTTTCTCGCCCGAATAATAAAGGGTCGTCCTGCCGTGACGTTGAAACTCGCGATGACGCTGGATGGCAAGATCGCAACCAGAACAGGCGACAGCCAGTGGATCACGGGGCCCGAGGCGCGGGCCTATACCCACCTGCTACGTTCAAATCACGATGCGATCATGGTCGGTTCCGGCACGGTTCTGGCCGACAATCCGGACCTGCGGGTACGACACCACGGTCTGGCAAACCGCAGTCCGGTGCGCGTAGTGCTGGACACTACCCTTAAGACTCCGGCCGACTCAAAACTGGTCCAGAGCGCCGGGGAAACGCCTGTCTGGCTTTGCCATGGCGATTCAATGGCGGCCGATGCGGCATGGGCGGAAACGGCCGCGCAACTGCTGCCGTGCCGCATCGTTGACCGGACACTGGACATTGGGGACGTACTCCAGGTTCTTGGGGAGAAGGGACTAACCCGTCTGCTCTGCGAAGGCGGCGCGGCAGTTGCCGCCAGCCTCCTGCGTGCGGGCGCGGTGGATCGTCTGATCGTGATGACGGCCGGCGCCGCCATAGGAAGCGACGGTCTGTCAGGACTTGGGTCGCTCGACATAACTTCGCTGGCCGACGCACCACGTTTCAGACTGTACGACATGCGCCGCTTCGGCGATGATGTGGTTACGGATTGGCGGACCTGAGAAAATCGGTCCTAGTGCCGGACCGAAGTTTGGCGAGAGGTCATTCGTGGCGGACTTTTTTTGCCCCTTCGGCCTACTGCCTTCAGACTAGAGAATACGCACTCGGCATCCCTGTTCGACCAATCTCACCTATCGATTTCATGTGGCCGGAAATGCTCGCGGGGGCCTCCCGAAGCCACGCCATCATCCCTGACTGGTTTCGCGCCATCCGTCCCGTCAAATATTGTAACCGGATGGGTGTCAGAGACTTCTGTTCCGGCTTTCAACGGGTCTCTGCAGGCAATTCGCTGAAACCTCTAACGGCTCAGACGTCCGATATACGACCAAGAGTCCAGATGAGGACTTCATTGGGTCCAGAAAGTGAATGTAACGCCCCTTCTCCCTGCACATAATTGAAATACCGAACAAAATCCACTCCAGGAGGGAAACTTCGGGGGCTTGGCAAGTCTATTAAAAATTTGACTCAATGCAAAGCGGCTGTCTACTCTTGATGTGTTGAATAAGAGCTCTGCCATTGGAACAGACAGTTGGTTAACGACTTTTAAGGGCGGAGCAACGAACAAAAAACTAAATAGAATTTTCAACGGGAGACCAAAATGAGAAAGACAATAGCAACACTACTGGTGAGCGCTTCGATGGCCGTTTCGGCGACAGCCAGCATGGCGCAGGAAGAGATCACAGTAGCCTATTTCACGGAATGGCCGATGCCATTCCAGTTTGCCAAGGTGAACGGCACATACGATGAAGAAATGGGCGTTAAAGTCAACTGGGTGGCCTTCGACACCGGCACGGCAATGTCAGCCGCTATGGCATCCGGCGACGTGCAAATCTCCGTCAGCCAAGGCGTTCCTCCATTCGTAGTTGCCGCGTCTGCTGGCCAGGACATCCAGATCGTGGATGTGGCTGTAAGCTATTCCGACAACGACAACTGTGTCGTGCGCACCGATCTTGAAATTGACAAGAACAGCGCGGGCGAACTGGCTGGTAAAAAAGTCGCCGTTCCGCTCGGCACAGCTGCGCATTACGGCTTCCTAAGCCAGATGAACCATTTCGGCGTTGACCTGGCCAGCCTCGAAGTCGTTGACATGGCTCCGGCCGAAGGTGCAGCAGCGTTGGCCCAAGGCTCGATAGACATGGCTTGCGGCTGGGGCGGTGCGCTGCGTCGCATGAAAGAAAGCGGCAACATACTTCTGACAGGTGCCGAGAAGGAAGAGCTTGGAATTCTCGTCTTCGACGTGACCTCGGTTCCCGCCAACTTCGCTGCTGAACACAGCGAGCTTCTCGCGAAGTTTCTCGCTGTGACCGGAAAAGCCAACGATATGTGGAACGAAGGCAGCATGAAAGACGAGATGCTTCCCGTCATCGCAAAGGACGCCGGTATGGACATGGAAGCAACCGCTTCCACCATGGCGACATTTGTCTTTCCGAGCATTTCTGAACAGCTTGGCCAAAAATGGCTTGGCGGCGGCGCACAATCCTTCATGAAGGGTGTTGCAGACGTGTTTGTGGCGGCGAAATCGATTGATGCCGCACTCGACAGCTATGACGCAACTGTAAACGTCGGCCCGCTGACCGCTGCAAGCGGCATGTAAGCTCCAAACCTTCGGGCCCGTCGCCATTCGGCGGCGGGCCCGTTGATTTACCCAAAAGTTTCTGGAGGTGCTGATGTCAGGTTTGGTTCTCGACAATATTTCCATGCGGTTCGACCTGCCCAATGGAGATCACGTACAGGCGTTGCAAGACGTATCGCTGGACATCAAAAGCGGCGAATTGATGAGTGTGCTGGGTCCGTCCGGCTGTGGCAAGACAACACTTCTGAACATCATCGCGGGTTTTCTGGCTGCAACCGGCGGCAAGGTCATGCTCAATGACCACATCGTTACGGGCCCAGCACAGGAACGCGGAATGGTATTCCAGAAAGGCGCACTCTTTGAATGGATGAATGTCAGGGAGAACGTGGCCTTCGGTCCACGAATGAACGGTGTCCCGAAATCCGAAAGTGATCCGAAGGTGGACCACCTTCTGGATGTCGTAGGCCTTCAGGATTTCAAGGAAAAAGCGATCTACGAGTTGTCCGGCGGGATGCAACAGCGGGTGGCCTTGGCCCGGTGCCTTGCCAACGACCCGGACGTGATCCTTATGGACGAACCGCTGGGCGCTCTCGACGCGCTGACCCGTGAGAAGATGCAAGGCCTGGTTCTGAAACTGTGGAAAGAGACAGGCAAGACGATCATCCTGATCACGCACTCGGTCGAAGAAGCATTGTTGCTGGGCGAACGTCTGATCGTGATGGCGCCGCGCCCTGGCCGCATTCACAAGGAATACCAATTGCCGTTTGCCGAAATGGGCGTAGGTGCTGACTTGCGGCAGGTTAAAAAACACCCGGATTATGAAAAAACGCGCGAAGAAATCCTGAACATGATCTGGAACATGGAAGAAGAAATCATGGGCCGGACGGAGGGCGCAGCATGACAATCCTGATCATATATGTCGCTATATTTGTCGGTGCCTTTTTTGCCGTGAAATTTGTGAACTCTCGCCTGGACGCTCGGCATGACTTCACCTCGCTCAAGACGGTGACCTTCGGCGATGAAAGTGCTGTTCGCCCAAACCGGGCTGCCAGCATCATTTCAATCATCGCGATTTTTCTGATCTGGGGCGCATTTACCGGCTCAAAACTGACACCGATCCACGCACCCGGCCCGTTTGTGGGCAACAGTTCATTCACCTACACTGCGCAAGCGGCAAATGGCGAAAGCGACGAAGCCACAGTGAACGTCACTGTCTTTCGCGTAGGCGAGGAAGCCTCTGCAGCCAAGGTCGATCCGGGTGACGGATTTGCCAAGAACGACTCCGACACAGTTGGCGCATGGCGATCCAAACTCATCAGGGTGGACTCCAACGACGAATTAGGCCGCGCCGACGGCGTTAAGGTCGTGGCGGTTGACGGACAACCGATAGAGCCGAACGGAACCGTGCAAGTCGCGTCCGGCGAAGTATCCATGACCTCCAAAGGCACTCTGAACTACAAACCTGCCCAAGGCTGGCAGATGGAGCCGATCTGGTTGCCGGCACCCGAAGCCGTATGGAGCCGGATCGTGGAAATTTCCAAGGAAGGCTATCAGAACTCCACCCTATTTGAACACCTTGGATGGTCGCTGTTCCGGGTTATTGTCGGTTTTATCTGTGGCGCGCTGGTGGGTATTCCGCTGGGCTATGCCATGGGTCTCAGCGACTGGTTCCGGGGCTGGTTTGACCCCATCGTGGAATTCATGCGCCCTGTGCCACCGCTGGCGTTGATCCCGCTCGTAATCATCTGGGCCGGCATCGGCGAAGTGGGCAAGATCATCCTGCTGTTCCTGGCCGCTCTCTGGATCATGACCATTGCGGCGCGGGCCGGCGTGTCGGGCGTCAACATTACCAAGGTGCACGCCGCCTATTCGCTTGGCGCGTCCAAGCGGCAGATAATGCGCCACGTGATCGTGCCGAACTCATTGCCGGAAATCTTCACCGGTGCCCGTGTGGCAATGGGCGTCTGCTGGGGTACGGTTGTTGCGGCAGAACTCGTTGCCGCGGAAAAGGGTGCGGGCATGATGATCATGGTCGCGTCAAAATTCCAGCTGACCGATATCGTCATCATGGGGATCATTCTGATCGGCATCATCGGCTACGGGATCGACATTCTGATGCGTAAGGCGGAACAGTATCTGGTCCCATGGAAAGGCAAGGCATAGGCACCGCGGTTACCGTCCGGAAATCGCTCGGATAGAAAAATGAACCACCGGCCGGCCAAGCCGGTGGTTCTTGCGGTTTTGCAAGGTGCCTGCGACAGAATCTGGTGGATGGCCCACCTCCCCCCGCTTGATACCAGAGTCAATTCCATGCACATTTTGCTGATGGTCTCTACGCAATTCCGGGTTTAATGATATAACCTTGGGAAAAGAGGCCGGATTGCCATGCAGGACAAGACAAGAACCATCGTGTTTCTGGTACTGGCCACCGCCGCGGGAATGAGCTTGTGGTTCATGACCGCTGCAATTCTTCCCGATATCACTGCAGAGGCAGGCCTGTCTTCCGGGCACCAGACTCTACTATCGAGTGCGGTACAGGCCGGCTTCGTAGCTGGCGCCCTGATCATTTCGATCAGCGGCGCAGCCGACAGATTCGATCCCAGATTTGTTTTCGCCACCTGCGCGGTCGGGACTGCTGTCGCAAATGCGCTGTTGCTGGCGGTCCCGATCGGCAGCGATATGGCGATCGCTCTGCGCTTCGTCACCGGCGGCTTGATGGCAGGCGTCTATCCCGTCGGTATGAAAATCGCGGTCGGCTGGGGTCTTAAGGACCGGGGCCTGCTGGTCGGAATACTGGTGGGAGCACTGACACTCGGCAAATCGGTGCCCTACGGGCTGGCCTGGTTGGGCGGCGCCGACTGGCGCCTTGCCCTGACGGCGGGATCGGTCGTGGCAGCGGCTGGCGGGCTGCTAGTGTTGCGCGCCAGTCTTGGGCCGCATCACAGGCATTCGCCAGAATTCCGCCCCGGCGCTATAATTCTGGCCTGGACGGACACACGTATCCGAAGCGCCTACCTGGGTTATTTCGGTCATATGTGGGAATTGTTTGCGCTCTGGGCCTGGATGGCCGCCGCCGCAACGGCCTCTTACGGCGCAACGCTGGATCCCCATGCAGCGGTGGATCTGGGCAAGTTGACAGCTTTCGTGGCGATTTCTGCAGGCGCACCGGTCTGTATTCTGGCCGGCAGGATCGCCGACAGCTTTGGGAAGGCACGGGTTGCGATGGTGTCCATGGCGGCAAGCGGAACGCTGGCGCTGGCAACAGCGGCAAGTTTCGGCGGACCGGCGGGGCTGACCTTCGTTCTGTTCGTATTGTGGGGTATTGCGGTTATCCCTGACTCGGCGCAGTTCTCGGCCCTCGTCGCGGATTTCGCGCCACCGGAATGGTCGGGCAGCCTCATGACGTTTCAAACCGCACTCGGTTTTTTGCTGACCGTCATAACGGTCCAGTTGTCGCCTGTAATCGCCGCAACTTTCGGCTGGCCGGCACTTTTGGCCGGGCTGGCTGTTGGCCCCTTCTTTGGCGTAATCGCCATGCTGCCACTGTCACGACTGTACGCAGCCGAGCGCGGGTGATCGAACGACATCAATCCGGACCGCGAGAAGCTGCATACGGAACCGTGTCGGGACAAGCCGGCATGTAGCCAAAGACAGGATGCCCATGGCTATTGTACTCAAGGTCTTTCCGGCCTAGGTGTTGGCACTGGAAATACGCGAACAAGTGGAATGGAACCTGTCATGCATGCGATAATCTTTGATTTGGACGGAACTCTGATCGACAGCGCGCCGGATATCCATGCCGCCGTCAACCGGGTCATGCGCGACCTTGAAGCTCCGCTTTTCCAATATTCGGAGGTCAAATCATTCATCGGAAATGGCGTTCCGGTTCTGATGCAGCGGGCCATGGCCGCACGCGATCTCGATAGCTCTGAACACGGCTCACTGGTAGCGCGGTTTCTGGAATACTACGGGGCCGATTCAACCACGCTCACAAAGCCATACCCGAACGCGCTCGAAACACTTGGTAAACTCCGCGCAAAAGGCCACGTACTCGGGATTTGCACAAACAAACCCGAAGCGCCGACCCGCAAAATTCTGGACGAATTCGGGATGACAGAACTATTCGGCACAGTGATCGGCGGCGACACGCTGGCGCAAAGAAAGCCCGACCCAGCCCCGCTGGCATACGCCAAGGCGGAACTCGGCGATGGTCCGGCAATCTTCGTCGGCGACAGCGAGGTCGACGCCGAAACCGCCCAACGTGCCAGCTTGCCGTTTGCCCTGTTCACCGAAGGCTACCGAAAATCGTCGCTTCAGGACATGCACCATGGTGTGAGTTTCAGCGACTTCTCCGAATTACCCGATGCTCTCAGACGCCTTATGGCGACCTGATTGGCCAAGTTCGAGTTAAGCCAGGAAACTGGCAAAATCCGATCCAGGCTGCACTGCCTCATGAACCATCTGTAACTTTTTTACCACTAAGTTGGCCGCAGATTCTTAGCCTTGACCCACGTCAACGCGGAGGCTGAGTCGCCCCCGTAACGGTTATCTTACGGAGTTCGTCGATCCTGACGACTTGGGAAGAGAAAAAAGGGAAACCAGATGAAAACCTTAATTGCCGCTACCGCCGTATTGGCGCTTGCCCATGCAGTTCCTGCTTTGGCCGAAGGTGATTTGAGCCGTGCCAATGTAATCGACGTAACAATCGAAATGGGAAGCAATGACTCGGGCATGTACCTGAAACCCGATCACTACGAATTCGTGACCGGTCAGGCGTACAAGCTGGTTCTCGTCAATGTGGACGAAATCAAGCATGAAATCTCGCTGAATGAGATGGTTGAGAGGGTTTTTACCCGAAAAATCGAGATTGAAGATGACAAAGGCGACCTTGTTGCCGAGATCAAGGGTTCGGTTCGTGAAGTTGAAGTGGGAGCCGGAAAAACTGTCGAATGGTTCATCGTTCCGGTACAAACAACCGATGAACCGGTGGAAATCACATGCGAGCTGCCTGGCCACTATGACTCCGGGATGCATGCATCTGCCGTGATCAAATAAGGGGCGCGTGACGCCTCCCCGTCACGCCCCCTCACTGCACCGGGCCAAAGCGCCCCGGTGCAGTCCAATAACGCATTAACTCATTGTAAATATGTCGTATTTCTATACCGTCAGAATGGTCGCGCCGGTTGTTTTGCGGGCCTCGAGCGCGCGGTGTGCCTCAGCGACTTTTTCCAGTGGATAACGTTGGTCGATACGGACCGAAACCTGGCCGGTCGTCACCTTTTCAAACAACTCACGAGCCATCTGCTGACAGGCCTCGAAATCGCTAATGTGAGTGAAGATAGTCGGCCGCGTGATTTTCAGAGATCCTTTTGCGGCCAGCATGCCAACGTCGAACGGTGGAACCTTGCCTGACGCGTTGCCGAAGGTAATCATCATGCCAAACGGCTTAAGGCTGTTCAGCGAGCCTTCGAAAGTCGCTTTTCCGACGGAATCCATCACGACGTCCACACCCTTACCGGATGTTATTTCTCTGACGCGGGCCGCAAAATCCTCTGTGTTGTAGTTGATGACATGGGACGCGCCGTTTTCGCGGGCCAAGGCGCATTTTTCGTCCGATCCAGCGGTGCCGATCAGCGTGATACCTTCCGACCGCGCCCATTGGCAGGCAAACAGACCAACACCCCCGGCAGCAGCGTGGAACAGCACGGTGTCACCCTTGGCAATCGGAGTCGTGCGCCGGAACAGATACTGGACAGTCAAACCCTTGAGCATCATGGCCGCTCCATCCTCGAAGGAAATCGCGTCGGGCAAAGGGCAAACCTGCGCTGCGGGCATGACACGCGCCTCGCAATAGGCACCGGGCGGCATGCTGGCGTAGGCAGCGCGGTCCCCTGCCTTCAGATGGACCACGCCTTCGCCGACGGCCTCGACGATACCGGCGCCTTCCATGCCCAGCGCGGTCGGCAATTGCAGTGGATACAGACCCACGCGCTGATAGACGTCGATGTAATTCAAGCCGCAAGCCTTGTGGCGGATGCGGATCTGGCCCGGCCCCGGATTGCCGATCTCCCTGTCAACGAGCTTCATGACCTCCGGGCCACCGAATTCCTCTATGATTATTGTTCGTGAAGGAGTGCTATTCATTTTCGACCCTTTCGAGGTTCTATATTTGTTGTGGGTTCATAGCCGCTGGAGCACAGTTTCCAGCATTTATCCGGCGTCCTGTGATGCGCTCCGCCGCAGGGTGGACAGCAGATCGGCAAACCGGTCGCCCTGGATAGCAACGTGGCTGCGCATCGCTTCCGCAGCCTCGTCCCCAGCGCCGGAAGTAATCGCATCCACGATCCGTTTGTGTTCGTCGAGGGAATTACGAACCCTGTCGCGTGCGCGCAGCTGGATGCGCCGATAGGCCTTCAACCGTTTCTGCAAACCACCCAGCTGCTCCAGCAGAAACTCATTTCCGGCAACGTCGCGGATGCGCTGATGGAACTGTTCATTTGAATAGTAATACGCGTCACTCTCGCTCGGGCTGGCGTCCGCCTGACATGCCCTTTCGGCCGCCTTGGCGCAGGTAGCATGCGCTTCTCTTATTTCTGCAATATCCTGCGCTGTCGCACGTCGGGCCGCAAGTCCTGCACAGAGCGCCTCCAGCTCCGCGACGACTTCGAACATTTCGCTCAGGCGGCGCAAACCGATCTCGGCCACAAAAGCTCCGCGACGCGGACGGTGCTCAATCAATCCGGTCGCCGCCAGCTGGAAAAGCGCCTGTCGAATCGGCGTGCGGGAGACTCCGAATTTTTCTGCCAGAGCGATTTCTTCCAGGCGGGTGCCTGGCGTCAGTTCACCGGTAATAATCTGGTCCTCAAGTGCGTCGCGCAGCGCGTCGGACCGGTTTTCCTTTGATTTAACTGACATTATTGTGGAACCTCACATACTCAATACTACAAGCTTACTTTGGATTTCTGCATATGTAAAAGCCAATCTTGTATACAATAAAGTTGATATTGCACATCTAAATGGCTACAAATAAAAATTCAAAGTGGCCGGACCCCGTCGATGCACAATTGTCAGGGCCGGACCAGACTCAGGGAGGAACCTATGAAACTGTTTAATTTTGGCGTGGCCGGCGTAGTGTCATCGCTTCTGATCGCTTCGGCAGCCTCGGCGACCGAGCTAAAACTCAGCCACCAGTGGTCCGAAGGCGACGTACGCCATCAGGTCGCACAAATGGTCGCTGACGACGTGGCTGCTGCAAATGTTGATCTGACGATCAAGATTTTCCCATCGCAATCGCTGTTCAAAGCACGCGAGCAGTATACACCGCTCAGCCGCGGTCGTCTCGATATGACCGTGTTGCCCTTGTCCTACGCAGGTGGCCAGCAACCCGCCTACAACCTGACCCTGATGCCCGGACTCGTAAAAAACCACGACCACGGCAACCGTTTGTCGCATTCGCCTTTCATGACTGCGATCGAGGATATCATGGCCAAGGATGACGTTATGGTTCTGGTCCACGGCTATCTGGCCGGTGGCTTCGGCACCAAGGACCGCCCCTGCATCACGGGCCCTGAAGACGCCAAGGGATCGACGATCCGCGCAGCTGGCAAGGCTTTCGAGCAAATGCTGGCAGGTGCCGGTGCGTCCATCTCTTCCATGGCCTCTTCCGAGATCTACAGCGCGCTGCAAACTGGCGTTCTGAATGCAACCAACACTTCATCCGAAAGCTTCGTCAGCTACCGTTTGTACGAGCAACTGACATGCTACACACCTGCGGGCGACTATGCTCTCTGGTTCATGTACCAGCCCCTGCTGATGAGCAAATCGATCTTTGAAGGCCTGACACCGGAACAACAGGACGCGCTGCGGGCAGCTTCCGCAAAAGCCGAGGCTTTCTATCTCGAAGAAGCCAAAAAGGGCGATGCGGTTGCAGCCAAGGCGTTTTCTGACGCAGGCGTAGAGCTGGCTGAAATGACCGAGGAAGACTTCAACGCATGGCGCGAGTTGGCCAAAACCACCTCCTATCCAGCTTTCGTGGCAGAAACACCTGACGGTCAGGCGCTGCTGGATCTGGCACTCTCCGTCGAGTAATGCAGAAGACACCGCAGCGGACAGTTTTGTCCGCTGCGGTTCATTTCCCACACCGGTCGCAGCCTGCAACGAGGAATCCGAGCCATGAGTTCTGAAAATCTGACTAAAGGCGAAACCATTTTGCCGCTACCGATGCGGATCATAGGCGCTATTTCGACGATCTGCGGAGTGCTTGCGTCCTTTATGATCCTCGCCTCAGTTTTAATCACCTGCCAGATGATCTGGGTGCGTTTTGTCCTTACAAAATCGACAGTCTGGCAGACCGAAGCGGTGATCTACCTGATGATCGGCGCTACGCTGATCGGCTTGCCCTACGTTCAGAAATTGCGCGGTCATGTCAGCGTCGACCTGCTGGAAACCATGATGCCGCCACGCATGCGACGCGGGCTCGCCATCTTCACCCTTGTTATCACGACACTGATGATGGGCCTCATGCTGTACTATGCTTGGGAGATGTTCCATCTGGCGTGGTCACGCGGCTGGAAATCGGAAACAGTCTGGGCAGTTCCGTTGTGGATACCGTATATCTCGGTTCCGATTGGCCTGTTTCTGTACCTGCTCCAGATATTGAGTGACCTTTTGGCCTTCATATTGCGCCTCGATCCACAATCAATTGAAATCAAACAAGACAGGAGGCACTGATGGACCCGCTTATCGTCGGAGGCATGGTGGCGCTGGCCACTGTCATCGTTCTTTTCTCGGGCGTATCCATAGGTGTAGGCCTTCTGATTGTCGCCGCTGGATTCCTTTTCATTTTCGACGGCGCGCGTTCGCTGGAAGCCCTTCCCGAAGTCTTCTATGGCGAGCTGAACAGCTTCGCCCTGCTTTCCATTCCGATGTTCATTATCATGGGAGCGGCTATTTCCTCCACCCGAGCCGGTCCGGACCTTTACGAGGCTCTCGAGCGCTGGTTGACACGCGTACCCGGTGGACTGGTTGTCTCCAACCTCGGTGCCTGTGCATTGTTTGCCGCGATGTCCGGTTCCTCACCTGCCACCTGTGCGGCGATCGGCAAGATGGGAATTCCCGAGATGCGCAAGCGCGGCTATCCGGACGAGGTCGCTGCCGGCTCAATCGCCGCGGGCGGAACTCTTGGCATCCTGATCCCGCCATCGGTTACGATGATCGTTTACGGCATTGCCACCGAAACATCTATCGGCCGCCTGTTCCTTGCGGGCGTACTGCCCGGCATCTTGCTGGTCTGCCTGTTTATCGCCTGGGCGATCTACGACACCTGGCGCCGCGGCGCAGGCCAAGCTGCACTGGGCGGCATTTCCTACACTTGGGCGCAGAAGATCGAAATCCTGCCGCGTGTACTGCCGTTTCTGGCAATTATCGTCGGCGTTCTCTACGCGCTCTATGGCGGAGTCGCGACGCCCTCGGAAACAGCTGCCGTTGGGGCATTGATGTGTTTCATCGTCGCGATCCTAGTATACCGCATGTACCAGCCCGCCGCGCTCTGGGCCGTCTTGCGGGATTCAACCCGTGAAAGTGTGATGATCCTGTTTATCATCGGGGCCGCCGGCGTGTTTTCCTTCATGCTGTCATCCTTGTTCGTCACGCAGTCGGTGGCCGGCTGGATTGCCGACTTGGACGTGAACCGCTGGGTGCTTATGGCAATCATCAACGTGTTCCTTCTTGTCGCGGGTTTCTTTTTGCCACCGGTAGCAGTCATCCTGATGTCGGCGCCGATCCTTCTGCCGATTATCACATCGGCCGGTTTTGACCCCTACTGGTTTGCAGTCATCCTGACGATCAATATGGAGATCGGTCTTATAACCCCGCCTGTCGGCCTGAACCTCTATGTCATCAACGGCATCGCGCCTGACATTTCCCTGCGCAAGATCCTGACCGGTTCGCTGCCGTTCGTTTTCTGCATGGTGCTGGCAATTGTCATTCTCTCGGTCTTTCCCGCGATCACCACGTGGCTACCGAATTTGCTGATGGGCCCTGCTCTATGACACCCGGAACAAACCTGCTCAGCGATCTGGTCACGCGCATCGCGGATGCCGGGCGAGGGTTGCTGTCACAGTCCGGAACGCCGCCCGACATCTCGAAAATGTGCGATACCTTGCTTACCGGCAAAGGCGAGGCCACCGGCCTCGCAATTGCCCGCGCCATACTGGATCAATACAAGAAACTCAAACCGGCGGAACGTCTCGCCTTCTTCACCGACCTGCGCGACCGGTTTGGTGTGGACCGGGATGCCCTGGATGCCGCCATGGCATCGGCGATCGACACGGGTCCAGCGGAATTGCGGCAGTTGCACATTGCTTCCGAACCCCGCAGTCAGGAACTGATCCGCCGGTTGAACCGGGCACCGGGCGGGACATCGCAACTGGTGGCGATGCGCCGCGATCTGCTGGACATCCTAAAAAAGGACAGTTCGTTCAAAGTGCTCGACGCCGATTTTCGCCACCTGTTCGCATCCTGGTTCAACCGCGGATTTCTGGAACTCAAGCGGGTCGACTGGTCAACCTCGGCCGCCGTTCTGGAAAAGATCATACAATACGAAGCCGTACACGAGATTGCCGGCTGGGGCGACCTGCGCCGCCGCGTTGCCGCTACAGACCGGCGGCTCTACGGATTCTTTCACCCTGCCCTGAAAGACGATCCGTTGATCTTTGTTGAGGTCGCGCTGACGGTGGAAATTCCCGGCGATATCGGAAAAATTCTGGCCGAGGAACGACCCGAAGTGCCACCAAAGACTGCTGTTGTTGCAGTGTTTTATTCGATTTCGAACTGTCAGGAAGGCCTGCGCGGCATTTCCTTCGGCAACTTCCTGATCAAGCAGGTGGTCGAGGAATTGCAGAGCGAGTTTGCAAATCTTAAAACCTTTGTAACGCTGTCCCCGGTACCAGGCTTGCGGAAATGGGCACTGGAACAAAAGAACGAAGAGGTACTGGCTCCGCGCCTGAAATCCGCCGTCAAACGACTGGAAGCGGGCGAGGCGGTCGGCACCGAAGTCTCCGAAATTGCAGCACACTACCTGGTGGAAGCACATGCTCCCGATGGCGGAGCTGTCGATCCCGTCGCCCGGTTCCATCTGGGCAACGGAGCGCGGCTTGAGAATATACACACCGGCGCCGATAGCAGCGCGCGCGGCAGGGCGGGATCGTGGGGTGTCATGGTGAACTACCTCTACGACCTGTCTACAATTGAAAAGAACCACGAGGCCTATTCGAACGCCGGAGATGTCATAACATCAACGGCGGTTCGGCGCCTGCTCAAGGCCCATTAAGAGGAAGTAAGATGTACAAGAGCAACCTGTTGGCCTCCACCCTGCGCCACGCCTCCGTTGGTCATGACAACAAGGTATTCGCTACCCTGTCCGGCAGTGGCGAAACGCTGACTAACGGCAAGCTTTGGGACAATGCCCACAAGGTTGCCGGCGCCCTGGTGGATGCCGGCGTTGTTCCGGGCGACCGGGTTGCGGCACAGGTCGAAAAGTCGTTACCGGCGCTGGAGCTGTATCTGGGAACAATTCTGGCAGGTGGGGTCTATCTGCCTCTGAACACCGCTTATACGGCTAGAGAACTGGATTACTTCCTCGAGAACGCAGAGCCGAAAGTCTTCGTTTGTGCATCCGACCGCGCAGGTTCGCTGGAGCGGATCGCGGCCAAAGCCGGTGTCTCTCGCGTATTTACGCTCGGCTCGGACGGGTTGGGCAGCCTGACCGACGCCGTGGAAGCCGCTGGCCCCATCCCTCGCGCTGTGGCCCGCGGCGAAGACGATCTGGCGGCAATTCTATACACCTCCGGCACGACCGGACGCTCCAAGGGTGCAATGCTGACGCATGGCAATCTGGCGTCGAACGCACGCGTCCTGACAGAAGTCTGGCGGTTCACGGATGACGACGTCCTGATCCACGCCCTGCCGATTTTCCACACGCATGGATTGTTCGTGGCGACCAATGTGGCGCTGGTGGCTGGCGCCTCGCTGATTTACCACACAAAATTCGACGCGGCCGCGATCTTTGCCGATTTCGCCCGCGCCACGACGCTGATGGGCGTCCCGACATTTTATACCCGTCTGCTGGATTTGCCGGAACTGACAAAAGAGGCTGCAGCCGGCATGCGGCTGTTCATTTCCGGTTCTGCGCCTCTGTTGGCGGAAACCCATGTCCAATGGCAACAGCGGACCGGTCAGGCCATTCTTGAACGCTACGGCATGACAGAGACCTGCATGAACACGTCGAACCCCTATGACGGGCCGCGTAAGCCCGGAACAGTCGGTCTGCCGCTGCCCGGCGTAGAGGTGCGGATCGTCGATGAAAACGGCAGCGCCCTTCCCGACGGCGAAATCGGCGGTATCGAAGTGCGGGGGCCGAATGTTTTCAAGGGATACTGGCGCATGCCGGAAAAAACCGCAGCGGAACTACGAGAGGACGGGTTCTTCATCACCGGCGACGTGGGAATGATCGACGAGGACGGCTATGTTTCGATTATCGGCCGATCCAAGGACCTGATCATTTCAGGCGGCTTCAACATCTACCCCAAGGAAATCGAGCTGGTTGTGGATGCTGTCGACGGCGTGAAGGAAAGCGCCGTTTTCGGTTTGCCGCATCCGGACTTCGGTGAGAGTGTCGCGGTAGCAGTCGTTCCCGAAGACGGAGCCGACTTGTCTGTCGAGGATATTACCAGCGCAGTTGCGCCCCAACTGGCGCGGTTCAAACATCCGCGGCACGTAGTGTTTCTGGATGCGCTACCACGCAACGCCATGGGAAAAGTTCAGAAAAACCAGTTGCGCGAAACCTATGCGGATGTGTTCACCAAGTGATCCGGCAAAGGCGTCGCAAAGCACTGAAGCTTCTATAACCCGAACTTGTCCCTTGCGCGATATGCCATCACTGCCGGTGCCAGAAACCATGGCCTGCCAGTATACAGCGGCCGCGTAGGGAACGGAATCTCGTCGAAGGCAGTCGCGCCGTCGCCGGTTCCG